>JBFHVA010000077.1:0-13839 GCA_041589735.1 Gammaproteobacteria bacterium
AAGCCCTTCCCAGAAAACGAGGCGACCGGCGACATCGATCAGAAGGGCTGTGAGTTTCATCCCTTTTTGCAGGTCATGCACAACAACAACGAAATTTCGGTGCTGAACTCCGATCCGGTATCGCACAACATCCACACCTATGAGCTCATCGGTCGCGCCAAGAAAACCGTCTTCAACATAAGTCAGCCCGACGAGGGCAGCGTAATCAAGAAAACGGTAAAGCTCAGGCGCGGTACGGTGATGAAGGTCGAATGCGATCAGCACGACTTCATGCACGGCTTCGTGTTCGTGGCCCACAATCCGTATTACGCGGTGGTCAAGGAGGATGGCACGTTCACCATCGACGGCGTGCCGCCGGGCAGCTACACGCTCGTCGCCTGGCACGGGACCCTCGGTGACGAGGAAGCCAAGATAACGGTGGATAGCGGCAAGACCCTGACCACCAATTTTGAGTTCAAGGCCAAGTAGGCTTCACATGCGCCTCAAACCAGTCAGCGCCTGGCGGCGGCTTCTCAACCCCTTTGATTTGGTCGTCCTGGCCGGGGGCGCCGTCAATCTGGTGGTAGTGATTTACCTGATCGCTTACTGGATGCTGTACGGCTGAAGGTAGAGCCGTCATGACTGATGTCGACGTGCTGGTGGTAGGCGGAGGGATCTCCGGTCTCGCCAGCGCTTGGTGGCTGGGACGCGAGGGTCTCAAGGTCGAGGTCTGGGAGCGAGACGAACGCATCGGCGGAAAGATCCAGACCCGGACGTCCAGTGGCTATACCACCGAACGCAGCGCCACTCTGGTGCTCAACTTCCGTTCCGAGGTCGACGCGCTGCTGGCTGAAAGCGGCCTTGACCGCGTCAAGCTTCCCCGCGCTCCGGCGGGCAACCGCTATCTCGTTCACCGACGTCGAATGGTCGCGGTGCCGACCCGCGCGCGTGGCCTCATCCATTCAGAGCTTTGGAGCCTCAAAGCCAAGCTGCGGCTGCTGGCCGAGCCGCTGATGCCGCGCGGGCGGCGAGAGGGCGAGTCGGTGAGCGAGTTCGTGACCCGGCGCCTCGGTGCGGAGGTGCTGGAAAAAGCAGTGGAACCCTATGTCGCCGGGCCGCTTGCCTGCGATCCCGACCAGGCCGAGGCGCGCGCCGTGCTGCCGCGTCTCACTGCGCTGGAAGAGCGTTACGGGAGCCTCGCGCTAGGAATTGTTTGGCGACTCGTGCGGCGGCGGGGACTGGGCTGCTCGGCCGAGTCGTTCTCTTTCGCCGGCGGCATGTCGACGCTTGTCTCCACGCTCGCGAATGCGCCGGGGCTTCGCGTGCTTACAGGCACGCGAGCGGTGGAACTTGAACCGACATCGCGCGGTTGGCGCGCGGTTTCCGAAGACGGACGCAGCGTGGACGCGGCTCACGTCGTCTTGAGCGCACCCGCCGACGCCGCGGCAAGCCTCGTTCGTCCGCTCGACGTCGAGGCATCGACGCTGCTGGATGGGATCGAGTACGCGCCCATATCCGTCGTTCATATGGGATTGCGTCGCAGCGAGGTTCGCCATCCGCTCGACGGCACCGGCGTTCTGTTCCCTCGCTCGGAGCGCTCTGCGCCCCTGGGATGCATGTGGACCAGCACGCTGCTGCCCGACCGCGCGCCCGAGGGCAGGGTGCTGATGGATTGCTACCTGGGCGGCGCCCGCAAGCCGGCCGCGGCGGACTGGGACGATGCGCTCAGCGCGGATCGCTGCCTTGCGGCGATGGCGCCGCTGCTCGGCATCAGCGGCGATCCCGAAATGATCCGAGTAGATCGACACCCGCGCGGACTCCCCCTCTATCACGGACGGCACCTTGCGCGAATGCGCGCCATAAGCGCGAGACTTTCACAGCAGCCGGGGCTGCACCTTGCGGGAAATTTCGAGGGCGGCGTATCGGTTCGCGATCGAATCGTCAGTGCCCGCGTGATTGCCGAGGAGATTACGGCTTCACTGAACGCGGTTGCGAAACGGATTCAGTCTTCGGGCCGGGATCGCACCTCGGGCTTGCCTGAGCCTGCCGCGGTCGATGCCGTTTCCTAGAACAAATGAATGATGATTATGCGCACCGGCGAGGAGCACATTTCGCAAACGACGCTCGCGACAGCGGACGTCGAGCAGGGATTCCGGCCCCTTCGGGTGATTGTGCCGACGCTCGCACTGCTGCTCGCAGTTTCGCTCTGGATCCAGTGGTACACGCAGGCGGTTTCACTGCCGCGTTACTGCGACGATCCCGCCGGCGCGCTGGTGCTGCTCGAACGGGTGCTCACCGAGGAGCGTCCAGCGGGTGAGGATGCGCGCAGACCATACCTGGTTGCGGCCAAGCTCGTCTTTATAGTTCCGCGGGAATCCAACGAAGCGCTCGGCCACTACCTCGCCCGCGTTCGACAACATCTTATCGAGACCTGTCGCTGAGTTATCAAGATGTCTGATCGGGTACTTCCATCGACGCGCTTTCGCACCTACTTCGACGTCACCGGCGACGATCGTTCGGGGCTGATGGCGCAGGTCGAGGCGCAGCGACAACGGGTGACATCCCGTCTCGCCGATGTGGGCCAGGTAGCCGCGGTAATGAGCGGCAAGGGCGGCGTTGGAAAGAGCTACGTAACGGCCGCGTTTGCGGCCACGGTGGCGCCATCGATACCGGGCGGGTGCGGGGTGCTCGACGCGGATTTGAAGAGCCCCACGGCGGCGCGGCTTCTGAACGCGCGCGGACCGTTGCAACTATCTGATGCGGGTGTGGTTCCCGCCCGCGGCCACGCCGGCGTGCGCGTCATGTCCACGGACCTGCTGCTCGAAGACGCCGCACCGCTGCGCTGGCGCGAGCCGGAAGCGGAACGCTTCGTGTGGAGGAGCGCGCTGGAGTCCGGCGTGCTGCGCGAGTTTCTCGCGGACACAGACTGGGGCGGGACCGGTCTGCTGCTGGTGGATATGCCGCCCGGCGCCGACGGGGTCGCCGATCTAGGCGCCTTCGTGGCGGATTTGCGCGGCGTCTATGTGGTCACCGTGCCGAGCCCGGAGTCGGGCCGCTCGGTGGGCAGAACCATGCGGGCGGTGAGCGAAGCGGGTATTCCGATACTCGGGGTTATCGAGAATATGAGCGGCTATTTGTGCCCGCGCTGCCAGCTGCCGGGACCGCTTTTCGAAGGCAACGCCGGCGCTGAGCTCGCGAAGCGCTTCGACGTCCCCCTGCTTGGGCGTGTGCCTTTCTTCGCGCCACCGCAAAGCGATATTCCGCAGATCCCCGGCGAGGTCGCGGGTCGCATGCTCGAGGTGCTGGCATGAAATTTTTGTGTATCGATTGCGACGTGCAGATGGACTACGAGGACCGCCGGCAACCCGGAGACGGTACCTTCGCCGCGGCGTTCTCGTGTTCCGCATGCGGGCGTCGTATCGCCATGCTGGCGAATCCGATGGAAACCCAGCTGGTGGAGTCGCTGGGGGTACAAATTGGAGGGCGCGCGCTGGCGCCACAGCCCATGGAGCTGGTGCGCAGCTCGATAGTTGGGCGCGACGATGCCTTCGACGAGACCGAATCCGATCCCCCAGCTAAGCCCCGCTGGACGCCGGAGAGTCGGGCGCGGCTGGAAAGGGTGCCCCGCTTCGTTCGCAGCATGGTTCGAAGCATTTATAACCAGTGGGCCAAGGAGCACGGGATTGAAACGATCACGCCCGCGATCATGGATAAAGCGCGGGCGGATCTCGGACTGGAGGGAATGTAGTGGACGAAATTCAACAGCATAAGCTCGGTGAGTTGACCCTGCGCATCGATCGAAGTCTGTGCGTGGGATTTGGCGACTGCGTTGCGCGCGCTCCGGAAGCGTTCGAGCTTGACGATGACGACGTGGCCCTGTTGACGCAGCCGGACGCAGTCGAGCTAGATAACCTGCTGGCGGCGTGTGAAGCCTGCCCGGTGGACGCACTCAGCCTGGTGGACGCAGCGGGGCGGACTCTCTGCCCGTCGCGGTTTTATTCCACGCCGGGCGATGAGTAAGGGGTGATTCATGTACAGAGAAATCCTCGTTCCAGTAGATAACTCAGAGCACGCAGGCTGGGCCATCGAACGGGCGATTGAGATAGGCAGGCAATTCGACGGTCGGATCACCGGCAACCACGTCTACGCGGCGCGACTGCACGACGTGCGCTTTCGTCAGCTCGAGACCGGACTTCCGGCACAATTTCAGACCCCGGATGAAATCAAGCGCCAGCGTAAGGTGCACGACAAGCTGATCGAGAAAGGTCTGCAGCTCATCTCCGACTCCTTCCTCGACGCCGTGGAGCGACGGTGCGAGAAGGCCGGCGTGCCGCTTCGGCGTCAGCTTCTTGAGGGCATGAATTACGAGGAGCTGATTAAGGAATCCAACGGCGGGCAGGGGACATTGCCGAGCCTGATTGGCTTTAACGTCAATATCGCTTCCGGCTACGACGGCGGCGACAAAGTGCGCGGCGACGTCAAGCTTGCGCAGGACGGACGAATTCTCGGAGAAGACGAGAGCCAGGAAGACAAACGCGCAGGCAAATCGGGGCGCAGCTACGACCTGGTGGTCATGGGGGCTCACGGCATCGGACGACAGCAGCGCTCCGAGCTGGGAGGCGTGGTCTCCAGGGTGGCCCGGGGTATCCGCAAGGATCTGTTGATCGTTCGGGACGGCGGGAGTCTTGCGGGCGGGCGTATTCTCGTTTGTATCGACGGCTCGGCCTACAGCTACAAAGCGATGAAACGCGCGCTGGAGCTTGCCCGGGAATTCGGCGCGGAAGTGTATGCGTGCAGCGCTTTCGATGTGGAGTACCACCATGCCGTGTTCAATAACATCAAAGGCGTGCTTTCCGACAAGGCTTCCAAGGTGTTCAAGTTCGAGGAACAGGAAGCCCTGCACAACAACATCATCGATAAGGGCCTGCTCAAGCTCTGTCAGGCGAATTTAAAGCGCGCCAAGGTGATGGCCGAGGCCTTTCCCGAGGTTCCGCTCAAAACCCAGATCCTGATCGGAAAGCCGTTCCAGGTGGTGCTGCAGTGGGCGGAGGAAATCGAGCCAACGCTGCTTGTGATGGGTCGTCACGGCGCGCATCGCATCGAGGGCACCGAGCTCGGCTCGCAATCGGAAAATCTGATCCGCCAGGCCCCGTGCAGCGTGCTGATCACGGGCATCGAAGGCGTGCGCCCGGAAGATATCCCCTGGATCGAGGAAGACGGCGATCAGGGGCTCGAGTGGGCGCCGGAAGCAGAGGTGCGCATCCAGCGGGTGCCGCCGTTTGCCCAGGGGATCGCACGCCGCGCGGTGGAGGAATACACCGTCGAGCAAGGTGCGCTAGTGGTCACCAACGCGTGGCTGGACGAAGCAATTCAAAAGCTTCTGCCAACCCACATGCAGCTGATCATGGGACTTGGCGACGCGGAGGAGCTCGCGCGTGCCGAGATTAAAGCCGAAGAGCAGATGGCAAAGACGGTGGTCGTGGGAAGCGAGAGCGATGCCGAAGCCGAAGGTCGCATGATCGAGGTGAAGTGTCCGATGACCAGGCATATCAGTCTGCGCGAACGCACCCCGTCCGATCCGCTCGTATGGACCGTCGAGGCCTTTCAGAGACTCGGAACGGTTCCGCTCATTGCGCGTCCTCTCGCGCGCCGGACGGTAGAACGGTTCGCCGCTAACCACGGGATGTGGCGCATCACCACCGAGGTTATGGATGAGAACAAGCAGGCCATGATCGAGGCGGACGAATTCGATGCCGAAACCATGATGGGGATGTTCAACGAGCTTCGGGCGCGACAGATCAAGGCCGAAGCCGAGGGAGCGGATGCGCTTTCGCCGGAGATGCGCCGCTTCATCGAGGAAGCCAAGGCGTCCGGCGTGACCCGCTGTCCCATCCGCGACATCGAAGCGCAGATGGGAGCTTGCCCCGTCGATTTCCGCACGGTGAGTCCAGGCGAGGCTAAGGAAGCCGTGGAACGCTTGATGCGCGGTGAAGCGCCGGAATCGGGTGACGACTCGCGGTAAGACCAAAATGTTGACCAGTGACGCGTTTGCAGCGGAAAAAGCGACCGAAACGGCGCCGAAAGAAGCGCGCGGCGGCAACGCGCCGCTGCCGCATGTGGTCGCCTGGAACCTGACCCGGCGCTGCAACCTTCGCTGCGCCCACTGCTACATTTCGGCTGGTCCGAACGCTGAAACCGACGGCGAGCTTTCCACCGATGAATGCCTGCGCATCGCCGACGAGATCCTCGCAATCAATCCGCGGCCGCTGTTTATCCTTTCGGGCGGCGAGCCGCTGTTGCGTAAAGATCTCGCCATCATCGCCCGTCATGCGGTCGATGGTGGCGCCACGGTTACCGTGGGCACTAACGGCACGCTGCTCGACGACGGCCGAATAGAGGGGCTGCGCACAGCGGGAGTAACAGGAGTCGCGGTCAGCGTCGACTCGCTTAGCCCCCATTATCACGATCGCTTTCGCCAGGGCTGCGGCGCGCACGCGGCGACGCTCGCCGCGGTGGAGCGGCTTAAACATCATTGTCTCGATTTCGTGGTGCAGACCACGCTGACGCGCGGCAACCGCGGCGAGCTTTCGCGGCTTGCCGAATGGTCGGCGAATGCGGGGGCCGTTGCCTTCAACGCCTATCTCATCGTTGCCACCGGCCGCGGCGAGCGCATGGGTGCGCTCTCGCCGGAGGAAGGCGAAGCAGTGCTGGCGGAGCTCGTGGATTTGCATCTGAAATATCTCGGCAAAATGATGGTGCGAGCCAAGTGTGCCCCGCAGTACATGCGCCTGGTGCACGCGCGCGCTCCGCAATCGCCGATCCTGAATTACGCCACCCGCTGCCCCTGCGGCGTGCAGTACTGCCGGATCGCGCCGGACGGCAAGCTCACCGCTTGTCCTTACCTGCCGCTGCCGGCAGGCGATCTGCGAAGGCAGGGTTTCGCCGATGTGTGGCGCAACGCGCCCTTGTTCCTTCAGATCCGCGAGGCAAATGTCGGCGGCAAGTGCGGTCGCTGCGGCTACCGCGCCATGTGCGGCGGCTGCCGGGCCCGCGCCTATGCAGAGAGCGGCGATCCGCTGGGCCCCGATCCGGCGTGCGCCTACGAGCCGCGCGGAGACGAGCCGCTGGTTCAGCGCGAGGGGCAAAGCTGGTACGGAGACGAAGCTTCGCCCACCCTGCGCTGGACGCCGGAGGCAGAGGCGAGAATTGCGCGCATTCCGTCGTTCGTTCGCGGCGTGGTAGTCCAGCGTGTAGAAGCGCTGGCGCGGAGTCGGGGCATCAAAGAGATCAATGCGGATCTTCTTGGCGAAATGCGGCGCGCGATGCCGGTGGACTTTTCAAAGCGTACGCCCTTCTTCGCACGGGACAAGCAGTGATGAAGCTGCCAAAATCTGTCCGCAGCAGCGCGGGTACAACGAGTGTCTGCATAGGCGTTTGGCGACTCCCGATTGGATCGATTGCAGCAATACCAGAGCCGACGTCGCCGCGATCGGGAAACCGATGCGCGCAGCATGTAAGACGGTTCGAGGCGTCACCGGGCTGTCCTCATCAGCATTCTCCAGACTCCAATAAAAATGCGGCACATCCCTGTGCCGCAGTATCGCCGCCGAAAAAACCGCGCGTTTTAAGTAGCGGCGTTAGCTTCCCTCGTGACGAGGGGGAGGGGTCGGGAGGAGAAAATTTTGATCTCGTCGACTAATCCGGCGCCATGCGGCGGCGAAGTTTTCGTCGTCGGAAAAAGGGAGATTCGATACGCGCTGTGACTCCGCTCCTTCAAAGAGCGTTCGGCCAACCGAATTAGCGCGACCGTTTTTGCCAAACAATTGCTGCTGATGCCCGCCATCATCTTCGCTTGCCTGCACTAGTCGGCAACCTGTGTCCGAACCTGGCTGTATGTTCTTTCGAGTTGGCCAGACCGGTCGGTCTGATTGGGCGCCATCTGGCGCCCGCTGTCAAGACGGGCTGCAATCGTAAGGTGCTGATCTCATGCACAAAATGTGCATTAGCGCCCGGACCCAGGTAATACGGGACGGTGGCGGTGGCGTAGAGCGTCAGGTGATCAGAGGGATCGGCGCGGTGAAATTCAGGATCGGCGCTGCCAGCCGTTCAGTACCAGCTGAGCGGCCCGCTTGGCGTGGCGCGCCGCCTCCCGATTGCCCTCGCCGGCGGCCACGATCGAGCCTTTCATCAGCATGTGCCAGGCTTGAGCGAATTCTTCCGGATCCGCCAGCCCTGCCTCATCGGCAAATTCGCGCACAATGGCCCGGATCTTGGCGAGGTGATCCGCGGATGCCTTGCGCACCGTGCTCTGGGGCTCCGATTCCAGCAGCACATTGACGAAGGAGCAGCCTTCGAAATCAGCGCTGCGAAACCAGCTATCGAAAACGTCGAAGATGGCGAGGAGTCGTTCCTCGGGATCCTCCGTGCGGCGTCGCACTTCGGCCTCGAGCCAGTTGCGGGTCCAGACCAGCTCGCGCCGGTCAAGGAAGGCGAGGGCGAGTTCCTGCTTGGACTGAAAGTTGTTATAGAGACTCGACTTGGCGCATCCGGACTCGGCCACGATGGTATCGACCCCGACGCCACCGACGCCTTGGGTCGCGAACAACCTGTACGCCGCCTCGAGCAGTCGCTCGCGCGCTCCCCCACTTTGCTTGGAACTTACTTTCGTCATGTTGCAGCCCCTCGCGCTCGGTACTTTTTCAGGATGCCGCGGCTCCAAGAGTATTTACGTTCGGCCAGAAAGTACCGTCGATGCGACGTTTCGGTCAGAACCGCGGATGGTACACCCCGTCCGGTAAACGCGCATCCTAACGCAAACTATCCTGCAGGCATATGGCAGGCCTCGTTGATCCAGAGCAAAAAGTTTAGATGGCCACAACAAACGAAAGACGCAGAGTTCGTTGCGTTGGTCGGTGCGGCTTGGATTGCGTGGCGGATGAGGGTTCAGAACGGCTGGACAATTTGGCGTGGTGTGTCGCTTTTCGATCTTTTGACCCAGGTTGTATGCAAGCCACCTTCTCAGGTATCAATCTCACCAAAACGAATATAGAAATCGTGACGCGGATTAGCGATTACGGTGCGATCTTCCAGCTGCCGTCGGCCACCTTGCACAGCGAGAAAATCCCGCTTCCGTGAAATTCTCCGGCTGAATTGGAGAAATAAGTTCGCCGGCAGCGGAGCCCGTTTTGCTGATAAGTGTTCAGCACCTTGATGCTGCCGGAGCTACCGCTCGCGGGGTTTTCCCACGAGTCTTCCGTACCGTCGGCGCCGTTGTCGAGCAGCTCGCGCGCCGTGCTGCGGAGCATGGTCCAGTCCTCATCGTTGAAATGTGCCGCCGGCGAGGTGTCGAGCCATCGATAGCCCTGCGCGAAAGCGGCTGTGGAAAGAAGGATTGCCGCCAGAGAGACAGCGAGGAAAACGGTGCGGGGATACATAGTGCGCAATGCCTCGAAGAGTGTGTTCAGACTCCATCGAGGCGGGAGTATATCAGTAACCGCCGGCACCCTCAGTGGCCCGGATAACGTTTCTCGCCCTTGAAAGTTCATACGGCCTTGATCGTAAGATACAAGTAGTCATGTTTTGGCAGCTGCGCGCATCGACAAGCCGCTTGGAAGTTTAATGGCTATCGGGCGAATGCTGGTCGTAGACGAGTTGACATAGATCAATGAGCTTCTAGATCAACCGTTTAGGTTTAGTTCGTTTTGGGGAAATACGGCGTACGAAATCTATTAGTAACAATAATAAAAATTCAGAAACGTCTTTTAGCGCCAAATTCCTAACGGTTTCTGATTAACCCCTTCAAGAAACCGGGGGTCTGCACTCTACTCACATGATAAAGTACGATTCGAACGGATATCCCTCGCAAATTCCGCTAATACCTTATTCGACTCAGCGGCGAATTTTTGAGGACGGGAGAAAATAGATGAGACTTTTAATCAAACTGTCGTATATGGTGTTGGCGCTCATTATCACCGCTTTGCCGGCGGTGGCGCAGTCACAGAAACCCAACATACTAGTCATCATGGCCGATGACGTGGGCTGGTCGAGTCTCAGTTCCTACCATCAGGGGGTAAAGAGTATACGCACTCCCAACATCGACCGGCTGGCCTCCGAGGGGATGCGATTCACCGACTACTACGCCCAGCCCTCGTGCACCGCCGGGCGTTCTGCCTTTCTGACCGGACAGTTTCCCGTCCGGTCCGGTCTGCATACCGTCGGCCTTCCCGGCGATCCCGTCGGCCTGAGTGATATGGACCCGACGATCGCCCAGATGTTGAAACCTTTGGGTTATGCCACCGGCCAGTTCGGCAAGAATCACCTTGGTGATCTGAATAAATTTCTGCCGACCATGCACGGATTCGACGAGTACTGGGGCTGGCTCTACCACCTGAACGCGATGGAGTACGAATCCGATCCGGATTGGCCCAGCGACGACGAGAAGTTCGCGGCGCAGTTCGCTCCGCGCAATCTCATCCATTCCTTCGCGACCGACAAGGACGATCCGACGGTTCACCCGCGCTGGGGCAGGGTTGGCAAGCAGCGCATCGAAGATGCCGGTCCGGCGCAACCCGAGCGGCAGAAGACCCTGGACGACGACGTGACACGCTACACCGTCGACTTTATCGAGCGGGCGGTCAAGTCCAAAAAGCCGTTCTTCGTTTGGATGGCTCCCGCGCGCGCACATATCTTCACCCACCTGAAGAAAGAGTACGAGGATCTGATGGGCAACGGCCGCGGGCTTCAGGACGTCGTGATGAAGGAGCTGGACGACAACGTCGGCATTGTGCTGAAGAAACTCGACGAGCTGGAGGTCGCCGATAACACCATTGTTATTTTCACTTCGGACAACGGGCCCGAAACGATCACCTGGCCCGACGGCGATACCACGCCGTTTCACGGCGAGAAGGGCACGACCTGGGAAGGCGGCTTCCGCGTGCCGGCCGTGATTCGCTGGCCGGGTAAAATCAAACCGAACACGGTGGTCAATGACATATTCGACAGCATGGACTGGATGCCGACCCTGGTCGCGGCGGCCGGTGGGCCGAATGACCTGCCGAGCAAACTGCGCCAGGGCCACGATGGTTTCAAGGTGCACCTCGACGGATACAACCAGCTGGATCTGCTCACCGGCGAGGGTCCGTCAAAGCGAAAGGAGATCGTCTATTACGAAGGCACAACGTTCCAGGCGCTGCGTTACAAGGACTGGAAGGTGCACTTCGTGATCCAGCCCAACGGGTGGTTCGGGCCAAAGGTGAGGCTCAACTTCGCGCCCCTGCTGGTCAACCTGCGTCGCGACCCTTATGAGAAAGCGCCGGAGGAATCGCCCGGCTACGTCAACTGGCTCGCGCACAAGATGTGGGTCTTCGGGCCGACCAAGCGGCTCGTCCAGCAGCATCTGGCGACGTTGCAAGCGTTTCCGCCACGTCGGCCATCAGCCGCCTCCAACCAGAATGAGATGGCCGAACACGCATCCCAGGAACACGGCATGGCTCAATAAAGCAGAAAACGGCGGCGCTTGTCGTAACCGCAACCCTTCTCTTTGGGCTTTAAGCAGTCCCGGTGGCACTCGGCCGATATCGCTTAGCTAAAGACAGCACGTAGAACCGTCTCCAGTGTGCCCGCAAGTCGAATCGACGGTCCGCCATAGCGTGTTTTCCGAGCACCGTTTGAGGCATCACCGACGAGCTATCGTCGCGTCGATCGTGATTGCCCTGGTGCTTATCTCACCGATCCCGGTTGCGGTCGGTGCGGGGCCAACCCACGTGGGCAGCACGCGCTGTGCAGAGTGTCACCCGGCCGAAGCCGACGCCTGGCGGGGATCGCACCATGACCTCGCTATGGCTGAGGCCACCGAGCAGACGGTGCTCGGCGACTTCAGCGGCGCGCAGGTCAAGGCGCACAAAATCACTTCACGTTTTTACCGCAAGGATGGCGGCTTCTTCGTTCGTACCGACGGCCCTGATGGAAAGCTCGGCGACTACCGGATCCGCTATACCTTCGGCTGGTACCCGTTGCAGCAGTATCTGATCGAATTCCCCCGCGGCCGCCTGCAGGCGCTGGGACTGGCGTGGGACAGCCGCTCGAAGGAGGACGGCGGCCAGCGCTGGTTTCACCTCTATCCCAACGAGGAAATGGATTACCAGCACCCGCTGCACTGGACCAGTCGCGATCAGACCTGGAACTACCAGTGCGCCGAGTGTCACTCCACCAACCTGAAGAAACGCTACGACGTTGCGAGCGACAGTTACGCCACGATCTTCGACGAGATCAACGTCGCCTGCGAAGCCTGCCATGGGCCAGGCTCGATCCATGTGGCATGGGCGCAGCTCGCAGAAGGGAATCCGGACAGAAATAGCGACAGCGGAAAAGGCCTGACCGTCAACCTTGCAAACGGCGACGGGGCGCGCTGGATCATCGACCCCGGCAGCGGTAAACCGCGCCGCAGCAGTCAACGCGCTAGCAACGCCGAGGTCCAGGTGTGCGCGCGCTGTCATTCCAGACGCGGCCAAATCTCGGAGGACTATGAGTACGGCAAGCCGCTCAGCAATACCCACAGGCTGTCGCTGCTGGACGAGCAATTGTATTTCCCGGACGGACAGATCAAGGACGAGGTCTACGTACACGGCTCGTTCATTCAAAGCCGCATGTACCAGAAGTGGGTGAGCTGCAGCAGCTGCCACGAGCCCCACAGCCTCAAGCTTCGCGCCGAAGACAACGCCTTGTGCACGGGCTGTCATCTTCCGGCGCGCTACGACGTCAAACAACATCACCGCCACGAGCCTGCTTCACCGGGATCGGCCTGCGTTACCTGCCACATGCCGCAACGGAACTACATGGTCATTGACGAGCGGGCCGATCACAGCCTACGCGTGCCGCGGCCGGACCTTTCGTTGAAGTTGGGTACGCCCAACGCGTGTCACGGTTGCCACTCCGACAAGACAAACGAGTGGGCGGCGAACACCGTCGCCGCGTGGTATCCGGACAGTATCCATCGAGGGCCGCACTTCGGCGAGGCCTTACACGCTGCCGCCAGCGGACAACCCGGGGCAGCCGATCGGCTGCTCACTCTGGCGGCGGATAACAAACAGCCCGGCATCGCGCGGGCAACCGCCGTGGATCGTTTGCGCAGCCATGCACAGCCCCAGCATCTATTCACCATCGAGCGCCTGTTAGAAGACGAGGATGCGCTGGTTCGGGCAGCCGCAATACGCTTCTTTGAGGTGGCCGATCTGCGCACGCGGGTCGACAAGGGGTGGCCTGCCTTGAGCGATCCAGATCGCGTAGTGCGTCTCGAGGCAGCGCGTGTTCTTGCGCCGCTGCTGCGCCAGTGGCTGCCAGATGCGTATCGCCGCGAGCTCAGCCGGGGGGTCGAGGCATACGCTCAGTCGCAGTGGGTCAACGCGGAACGGCCCGAATCGCAGCTGAACCTGGGACTGATCGCGGAGGCTTCAGGTGATGCGCAACAAGCGGAACTGGCATACCGCACCGCGCTTAAGCTGGATCCGAAATTCGCACCGGGCTTCGTCAACCTCGCAGACTTATACCGCCGGCGGGGAAAAGACGCGGAGGGCGAGCAGATCCTGCGCTCGGGAATCGACACAATACCCGGGAATGCGGATTTGCGGCATGCTTTAGGGTTGCTGCTGGTGAGAAACAAGCAACTCGACGCGTCATTGCCGTATCTGCGCCAGGCCGCGGAGCTCGCAGGCGATAATCCTCGATACGCCTATGTCTACGCTCTTGCGCTCAAAAAAACGGGAAACGTCGCCCAGGCGCTGGAAGTGCTCAAAAAGGCAGATGCGCGTCGAGCTGGAAATCGCGATATCCTCGTGGAACTGGTGAACACTTATAGAGAACAGG
>JBFHVA010000078.1:0-13807 GCA_041589735.1 Gammaproteobacteria bacterium
GAAAAGGAAGCAACAAATTCAAGGGGTCAGATCCCTTAAATTGATTCGCATCCGACGTTATTTATTTCTGTCATCCCCGCGAAAGCGGGAATCGAGTGGAAAAAATTTCATTTTTCCAATGTCACGAAGGATCACGGTGTCGAGATGTTTTGTAGATAGGTGTCTGATCCGGATTTTTGAAAAGAACCCCGCCGGAGCGGGGCTGTCGTCTTGGCAAATCTAAAGCTTCGCTATCTTGGTTCTCTCCGTAATCCCACTCGAAGACTCCGAGTTAAGGGACGCGTATATATTTTCGAGACCCGGCGATAGTCAAATAATCAACTCGGCGTTCATTCCCCCACTTTCGACTCCACTGTAGCTAGCGGCCGCTCTGCTAAAGCGATGTGTGCTTCCCGGCCGGCGGATGGCAGCAAGTGCCGCCTTGCGGCGCCCGCCATATAGGTGGATCCCGTCGCGCAAAGCAGCGACGATGATCTCAAGCGTGACTTCGCGCGCTCGAGCGCTAACGCCACGTCAGTTTCGATCTGAACGTCTTTTTCTGGATACAGCGTAGAGACTTCAGCTGCGAGTTTTTCCGGGGGCGCGGATCTCATCGGCTCCGGATTTGTGACCATGATGGTTGTCGCGGTATCAAGCAAAGGCGCGAGTACCGTGACCGACTTGTTGCCGGAAAGCGAAATGACAAAATGACGTTCGTTCACCGGCAGGGCATTAAGTGCCCTGGAGAGCGCCTCGACCGATCGGTGCGTATGCGCGCAGTCCACCACCCACCACGGCGCTTGGCGCAATATCTCCGTGCGCCCGGGCAGGGTCACGTGGGCAAGCGCATCGACGGCGCTATCAAGCTGTGCCGAATCGATACCCTCGAGACGTTGTACGCTGGCAATCGCGATCGCTGCGTTTTCCGCCATGTGCCAGCCAGGATGTGCTAGGCGGAATTCAATGTTCATATCGCCGCTGCGGTAACGAAGTTCCCGATTGTCGTCTTGGTGGCGGCGGCGAACTTCAAAATCTTTGTTAAGCCACGCTGCATTGCAGGCGACTTCGCGCGTCTTGGCGCGGATCACTTTTTCTGCGGCGTTTTCGAAAGCGCCCAATACGGCCACCACGCCTGGTTTCAGGATTCCGGCCTTGTGCGCGGCGATGGCGGTGAGATCTGTGCCCAGCTTGTCAGTGTGCTCGAGCTCGACGTTGGTGATGCAGGCGATCTCGGGCGTGACGATGTTGGTGGCGTCGAAGCGCCCGCCGATGCCGGTTTCGATTACGGCGACTTCGACGCCGCGGCGCTCGAACAGCCAGAAGGCCATGGCGGTGAGCACGTCGAAAAAGCTGGGCGGGTTTTCCGGATGCTCGCGGCTTAAGCTCTCCACGTGCGGTCGCAAAGCGTTGCTGGCCTGGTCCAGGTCGGCTTGCGCGATCTCCTGGCCGCCGACGCGGAAGCGCTCGGTCCATCGTTCCAGGTGCGGCGAGGTAAAGGTGCCGGTGCGAAGTCCCATTGCTTCGAGCAGGGCTTCGATCATCAGCGCGGTGGCGCCTTTGCCCTTGGAGCCGGCGATGTGAATGACGCGAAGCCGCGATTGCGGGTTGCCGAGTCGCGTAAGCAGCCGACTCACGGATTCCAGCGCCAGCGGCGCGCGCTCGGAGTAGGGCCTCAGGTTTGGCCGGATCAGGCTTTCTAGCCAGGGGTTTCGGTCCGGCGTCATGGTGCTTCGCTCAGTCTGGTTGGGTGCGCGCGGCACATTCTGCAAGACTTCCGGCGCAATACGCTTCGCTATTGCGCCCTACGGCTGCTGCCATGGTGAACTCGCGGCGCAACCACGCTTCAATGAATGCGCGTCTTTGGTCCATGGTACAGGTCTCTTTCCAGGGCATAGGGCAGGTCCTCCTGTCCCATACCGTAACAACCTGTAAACCATGTGCCCGCTTTCATGTGTAAACAATGTGCCCGGTTCATACCCCGGCTTACTGGATCCCCGCTTTCGCGGGGATGACGAGTGGAGGGTGTGGCGGGTGCGCGTGGGCTTTCGCGCCGGCGGTGCGGGGCTTCGGCACACGGGCCTGGATCACTTGGGGATCTCGATACCGTGCTGGCGGCAGCAGGCGGTCAGGGTATTGAGCAGCAGGCAGGCGATGGTCATGGGGCCGACGCCGCCGGGCACCGGGGTGATGGCGCCGGCGCGCTCGCTCGCCGCTTCGAAATCCACGTCGCCTACCAGACGCGTCTTGCCGTCGTCTCGCTCGATGCGGTTGATGCCCACGTCGATCACCGTTGCACCCTGCTTGATCCAGTCTCCCTTGATCATCTTCGGCCGGCCGACGGCCGCCACCAGGATGTCGGCGCCGCGACAAACGCCGGGAAGATCCTTGGTCCGCGAGTGGGCGATGGTGACGGTGCAGTTCTCTTTCAATAGGAGCTGAGCCATGGGCTTGCCCACGATGTTGGAACGGCCCACCACCACCGCGTTCAAGCCCGTGAGATCGCCCAAGCGATCCTTGAGCAGCATCAGGCAGCCGAGCGGCGTGCAGGCCACCAGGCTGTCCTGGCCGGTGGCAAGCCGGCCTGCGTTGATGACGTGAAAGCCGTCTACGTCCTTGGCCGGATCGATGGCGGTAAGCACATACTCGGCGCCGATCTGTTGCGGCAGGGGAAGCTGAACCAGGATGCCGTTGACGGAAGGGTCGGCGTTGAGCTTCATCACCAGATCGAGCAACTCCTTTTCACTGACGGAAGCGTCGAGCTTGTGCTCGAAGGAGTTCATCCCCGCCTCGCGGGTCTGCTTTGCTTTATTGCGCACGTAGACCTGGCTGGCGGGATTCTCGCCCACCAGCACCACCGCGAGACCGGGGGTGATGCCGTGCTCGGCCTTGAGCGCCGCCACCTTTTTGCCTATTTGCCCGCGCAGCTTGGCGGCGAAGGCCTTGCCGTCGATGACGTTGGACGCGGAGGGGACTCGGGAATCGTTCATGCCGGCTTTATTGGTGTTTTAAATATCGGCTAAAAGTGAGTTAAAAAGACAACGGCGCCTATGTTATCGGGCAGCCTTAAAGGGGCTGTTGCCGCGGCGACGCGCACTTTGGCCCCGGCGACGATCGCCGTGGATTCTGCATGGATCGGGGTGCTGATGAAACCCCCCGTTTTTTGCCGAAATGCGATTCGCTCGGCGTTCGCCAAAGGCTTGAACGCGCTGCTATTGTCGCTTTTCGGCAACCCCATGTCGCCGGGGCGCACGCGGTGCATTGGAGCGCTGCCTAACCTACACTCGCCTAAAGTTCCTGGCGGGGCTTGGGCTTTTTTTTGACGGAGGCAACCGGTGGCCGACGACGAACAATTTGACGATGGTGAAGACATCGATCTCAGCTCGCTTTCCGACGAGGAACTCGTCACCCAGATGCACGATGACCTCTACGACGGGCTGAGGGAGGAAATCGAAGAAGGCACCAATATTCTCCTGGAGCGAGGTTGGTCGGCGAAGAAGGTTCTCGACAACGCCCTGGTCGAGGGCATGCGCATCGTCGGCATCGATTTTCGCGACGGCATCCTGTTCGTACCGGAGGTGCTGCTCGCCGCCAACGCCATGAAGGGCGGGATGGCCATTCTCCGCCCCCTGCTGGCGGAGACCGGCGCGCCCCCCATCGGCAAGATGGTCATCGGCACGGTCAAGGGCGACATCCACGACATCGGCAAGAACCTGGTCGGCATGATGATGGAAGGCGCCGGCTTCGAGGTCATTGATCTCGGTATCAACAACCCGGTGGAGAAATATCTCGCCGCGCTGGAAGAGCACAAGCCCGATATCCTCGGCATGTCCGCGCTGCTCACCACCACCATGCCCTACATGAAAGTGGTCATCGACACCATGGTGGAGAAGGGCATTCGCGACGACTTCATCGTGCTCGTGGGTGGCGCGCCGCTGAACGAAGAGTTCGCCAAAGCCGTCGGCGCCGACGCTTATTGCCGCGACGCCGCGGTGGCCGTGGAGACCGCCAAAGAATACATGAAGCGCCGCCATAACATTCGCGGCGCGGCCCAGGCCTGACGGGCTGCCTCGATTCCTCGGCGTTTACCGTTCGGAGGAATGTCATGAGCGCTCCCGGCGCCGGCCCGAAAAGCTCCACCTTGTTGATTGCCTGCGGCGCACTCGCCAAAGAGATCGTCGAGATCATTCGAGCCAACGGATGGGAGCACGTGCGCATCCAGTGCCTGCCCGCGGAGCTGCACAACCGTCCCGAAAAGATCCCCGAGGCGGTGCGGGCAAAGATTCACCAGGCCCGCGGCGCCTTCGATCGCATCTTCGTCGCCTACGCCGACTGCGGCAGCGGCGGTCTGCTGGATAAGGTGCTTGAGGAGGAGGGCGTGCCCCGTCTGCCCGGCGCCCACTGCTACCAGTTTTATGCCGGATCCAAGGCCTTCGATGCCCTGCACGAGACGGAGCCCGGCACCTTTTATCTCACCGATTTTCTTACCCGGCACTTCGACCGCCTGGTGGTCGAGGCGCTCGGCCTCGATCGGCACCCGGAGTTGAGAGATCAGTACTTCGGAAACTACCGCAAGCTGATCTATCTGGCGCAGTCGAAGGACCCGGCGCTCGAGGCCAGAGCGCGCGAGGCCGCGGCGACACTGGGGCTTGAGTTTGAATCGCGGCCGACCGGGTTCGGCGAGCTGGAAAGCACCCTGGTCGATTTCGCCGGTAAAGGTGTGGAGGTGGCGCCGCCCGCCGCGCGAGAAGCCTGATGGCCAAGCTGATCACGGTCTACTGGCGTGACATCCCCTCCCAGGTGATCGCCAAGCGCGGGCGGGAGACGGCGAAGGTGCCGCTCACCCAGCGTTTCCAGGTGGCCATCGACCGCGCCGCCATGCGGGCGGGCAAAGGCTCCAGCGATCTCTACATCGACGAATGGCGTCGCGAGGCCCGGGCCTGTGGTAACGACCTAGAAGCCGAGGCGAAGGCCGAAGCCGAAAAGCTCGAAGCCGCCTTCAGCGACAAGCTTCTGGATCGCATGGCAAAGGCGGGCGGAGTAAAGGTGGAGGAAAGCGGCGCGTAACGGTCTCGCCGTGTCGCGTTGGGGAAAGATTGGATCGGTCGACGCAACTACTTTTGTCGCGAATATCGAATATTGGTAGATGGTAGATGGTAGATGGTAGATGGTAGATGGAGATGGGCCTTCGTATCTTTCGCGTCACGCATCACGTGTTACGCGTCACCATCCTAACCTCTCTTACATGTCACAGTAGCTAGAAACTAGTAACAGGTAATCTTGACCATAGTGCTGAACGAAAACTCATGTACATAGTCCGCCGCTGGTCGGTAAGAAACGCAGGTCTGCTGGAAACCGTGTACGACGGCTTCGAGCGGCTTCTGGTGGCCATGCATCCGGTATTGAACGCCATTGGCTATTCGCGTCTGGAGCGCCCGGTCGCTGCGGCGGAGAAGGTGGTCAAGGGTTTCCTCTTCGATTGCCAGATGTGCGGCCAGTGCGCGTTGAGTTACACCGGCATGTCCTGTCCTATGAATTGTCCCAAGCAGCTTCGCAACGGTCCCTGCGGCGGCGTGCGCGCCAATGGCAATTGCGAGGTGAAGCCGGAGATGCCCTGCGTGTGGGTGGAAGCGTGGGAGGGCAGCCGGCGGATGAAGCACGGGGACGCCATTCATTCGGTGCAGGTCGCTGTCGATTTCAGCCTCGCCGGGCGCTCCTACTGGCTGATTACGGCGAGAGAGAAGTACGCGCAGCAACATCCCCTGGAGGAGTCCCGGGCATGAGATTCGACGACGAGCCGGCACCCGGCGATCCGTTTCGCATTCTTCCGGGGCACTATTCCACGGGGCGCTTCGAGCGGGTGCTGAGGGCAGGAAAGTTTGCCGTTTCCGCGGAGCTCTCGCCGCCGGATTCTGCCGACCCGGAAGAGGTTTACGCCCGGGCGCGAGTGTTCGACGGTTACGTGGACGCGATCAACGCTACCGACGGCTCCGGCGCAAACTGCCACATGTCCAGCGTCGGCGTTTGCGCGCTGCTGACCCGCAAGGGTTATTCCACCGTGATGCAGATCTCCTGCCGCGACAGAAATCGGCTTGCGATCCAGGGCGACGTGCTCGGTGCCGCCGCCATGGGCGTTGCCAACGTCATGTGCCTGACCGGCGACGGAGTGCAGGCGGGTGACCACCCCATGGCCAAGCCGGTGTTCGATCTGGATGCCGTGTCCCTGGTCGCCACCGTGAAGTCGATGCGCGACGAAGGTCACTTTCAGAGCGGTCGCAGGCTGACGACGCCGCCGCGTCTGTTCATCGGCGCCGCCGACAATCCTTTCGTGCCGCCGCTTGAATATCGGGTGGAGCGCCTGCGGAAAAAGATCGCGGCCGGCGCGCAATTCATCCAAACTCAATACTGCTTCGACGTGCCGCGGCTGAAGGAATACATGTCGCGGGTGCGCGATCTCGGATTGCATGAGCAGGCGTTCATCGTTGTTGGCACGGGACCGCTGGCCTCGGCCAACGCGGCGCGCTGGATCCGGGACCACGTGCCGGGAGTGCATATCCCGGACGCGGTGATCAAGCGGCTGGAAGGCGTGACCAAGCCGCGGCTCGAAGGCCGCAAGCTGTGCATGGAGATCATTCAGGAAATCCGACAGATAGAGGGCGTCGCGGGCGTTCACGTGATGGCCTACCGGCAGGAGGAATCCGTTGCCGAGCTTGTCGACGCATCGGGGGTGCTCGAAGGCCGCGTACCGTGGTATCCGGGCTTGAAAGAAAACACCAACATAAAGAGGGCAACCGGATGACGGACACCGTACTGAGCTCCGCAACCAGAGAGGTCGTGATCGGATTCGAAAGACCCTTCGTGGTGATCGGCGAGCGCATCAACCCAACGGGTCGCAAGATTCTCGCGGCCGAAATGTCGGTCGGCAACTATTCGCGCGTGGAGTCCGACGCCATCGCCCAGGTGCAGGCGGGCGCGCAGATGCTGGACGTGAACGCGGGCATTCCGCTGGCTGACGAGCCCGCCATTCTCGCTCAGGCCGTTCAGCTGGTGCAGTCGGTGACCGACGTGCCGCTGTCCATCGATTCGTCCATTGTCGCCGCGCTGGAAGCCGGGCTTTCGGTGTACCAGGGAAAACCCCTGGTGAACTCGGTGACCGGTGAAGAAGAGCGGCTGGAATCGGTGCTGCCGCTGATAAAGAAATACAGTGCGGCGGTGGTGGCCATCTCCAACGATGAAACCGGGATCTCCGAGGATCCGGACGTGCGCTTCGAGGTGGCCAAGAAGATCGTCCAGCGCGCCGCGGACCACGGCATCCCGCACAGCGACGTGGTCGTGGATCCGCTGGTGATGCCCATCGGCGCCATCAACAGTGCGGGGCGCCAGGTGATGCACATCGTGCGTCGTTTGCGCGACGAGCTTCACGTGAATACCACCTGCGGTGCGTCCAACATCAGCTTCGGCCTGCCCGAGCGACAGGGCATCAACTCGGCCTTCCTCACCATGGCGATTGCCGCCGGTTTGACTTCCGCCATCACCAACCCCATCGAAGAGGAGATCATGAAAGCGGTCCTCGGGGCCGACGTGATGATGGGGCACGACAAGGACTGCCGCCGCTGGATCAAGAAATTCCGGGCGCCGACGCCGGAAGGCATCGAGGGCGCGCGACAACGCCGCCAGGGTCGCCGCCGCCGCGCCTGATCCCTCCCCGAAAAATGGTGCCAGGCACTATTTTTTACAGTTTTTGGAAGCCGCGAAAAATAGTGCCTGGCACTATTTTCGGGTATCCGGGCTAATCTGTTCACGATGGCCGAAGAGCAAAATAGTACGCAGACGTTGAAGTCGTCGGGCGAGGCCCTGGTGGTGTTCACGCCTTCGGGTCGGCGCGGGCGCTTTACCAAGGGCACCACGATTCTGAACGCGGCGCGAAGCTTGGGCGTCGATCTCGATTCCGTGTGCGGCGGACGCGGGATCTGCGGGCGCTGCCAGATCCTTTTGAGCGAAGGTGAATTTCCCAAGCACGGCATCACCTCCCGGGCTGAGCATCTCACTCCCGTCAGCGAAACCGAGCGCGAGTACGGGCAAAAGAACGCGCTCAAAAACGGGCGCCGACTCGGCTGCTGCGCCCTGCTCGAGGGCGACGCGGTCGTCGACGTGCCGCCCGACAGTCAGGTCCATCGCCAGGTGGTGCGCAAGCGCGCCGAGGTGCACGACATCGAGGTCGACCCGGCGGTTCGCATTTACTACGTGGAGGTGCAGGAACCGGACATGCACGATCCCGCCGGCGACGTGCGCCGGCTGCAGGAAGCGCTGGAGTTCGAGTGGGGATTGATGAACCTGGACTGCGATCTTCGACTCATGCAGCAGCTCCAGTCCGCGCTGCGCGAAGGGGCGTGGAAAGTCACCGTCGCGGTGCACGAAGGCGAGCGCCTCATCGCCGTGTGGCCCGGATACCACGATCGCCTCGTGGGCGCCGCCATCGACGTGGGCTCCACCACCATTGCGGCGCATCTTTGCAATCTTTCCACCGGAGAAGTGATCGCGTCCGCCGGCGTGATGAATCCGCAGATCCGGTTCGGCGAAGATCTCATGAGCCGGGTGTCGTACGTGATGATGAACCCGGGCGGCGAGCACGAGATGACGCAGGTGGTGCGCGAGGCCATCAATGATCTGCTGGCGCAGGTGGCGGCCGAGGCCGGCATCGGAGTCAACGACATTCTCGAGCTCACCTTCGTCGGCAATCCCATCATGCATCACCTGCTGCTCGGCATTAATCCCATCGAGCTCGGCGGCGCGCCGTTTGCGCTCGCAACCGACGGCGCGGTTCGTCTCTGGGCATCCGAGCTCGAGCTCAAGGTTCATCCCAACGCGCGGGTGTACGTGCTTCCCTGCATTGCGGGACACGTTGGCGCCGACACGGCGGGCGTGGTGTTGTCCGAAGCCCCGCACCTTCGCGATGAGATGACCCTGCTGGTGGACGTCGGCACCAACGCGGAAATCGTTCTCGGAAACCGCAAGCACCTGATGGCGGCTTCGAGTCCCACGGGACCGGCGTTCGAAGGCGCGCAGATCAGCTGCGGTCAGCGCGCCGCGCCGGGCGCTGTGGAGCGTGTGCGCATCGACCCGAAAACCCTGGAACCGAAGTTCAAGATCATCGGCAGCGACCTGTGGTCCGATGAGCCGGGTTTCGCTGAGCAGGCTGCGGCCACCGGTGTCACCGGGATCTGCGGCTCGGGGATCATCGAAGTCATCGCCGAGATGTTTCTCGCCGGAATCATCGACGAGGACGGCGTGATCAACGGCGCGCTGGTTTCGCGATCGCCGCGGGTGATCCCGGAGGGACGTACCTTTTCTTACCTTCTGCACGATGGCGACATCCGCCTGAAAATCACGCAAAACGACGTGCGCGCGATTCAGCTTGCGAAGGCGGCGCTCTACGCCGGGGTTCGCCTGCTGATGGACCACATGCGCGTGGATCAGGTGGACCGCATTCGCTTGGCCGGCGCCTTCGGCAGTCACATTGACGTCAAGTACGCCATGGTCTTGGGGCTGGTGCCGGACTGTCCGCTGGAGCACGTGACCTCGGCAGGAAACGCCGCCGGCACCGGTGCCCGCATCACGCTGGTGGACCACAAGGCCCGCGGCGAGGTCGAGGACATCGTTCGGCGTGTTCAGAAAGTGGAGACTGCGGTGGAGCCGCGCTTTCAGGAGCACTTCGTGAGCGCCATGGCGATCCCCCACAAAACGGCGCCCTATCCGAATCTATCCAAGGCGGTGCCGTTACCTGAGCGAAAGGCGAGTAGGGTGCAGACGAACGAAGGCGGCTCAGACCGACCCCGGCGCCGACGACGCTCTCGCTGACGCGCGGTGCGCGGCGCTCGACGCCTGACGTGTGTCGCCGCCCGCTGATAAAGCGCGCTTGCGCGCGAACTGTTCACTGGATTCCCGCTTCCGCGGTAATGGCGGAATCAGAGGAATCGGCGCTGCGTTGGAGGGTGGGCCGTGCGTACCACGTTTGGAGGGTGCGCCGTGTGCACCACGTTTAGATGGGGCGGTGCGCACAACGTTTGGAGCGTGGGCCGTGCGCACCACGTTTGGAAGGTGGTCCGTGCGCTCCATGTTTGGAGGGGGGCTGTGCGTACCACGTTTGGAGGGTGCGCCGTGTGCACCACGTCCGGCCTGATTTGGAAAATTTTTGACAGGCAGCCGTGCACGTTAAAACATGGCACTTACCCGGTGATAGCGGGCCTGCCCGCGAATACGTCGTCTTCTCAGGGCGATACGCTTATGAACCCGCGACGCAAACTGACCCCCTGTCGTCATTCCCGCGAAAGCGGGAATTCAGTAGACAACGATCCCGTTTTCCGCCTTTTATCTTCGCTCCATGCGTCCTGGGTGGCTCGCCTCAACGTGCGCTCGACAGGTCTTCTACTCCGCTGCCAACTGAGTCCTGCGCGCCTTCCATGGTTATATGCCTGCTCTCGACCTGATCTGTCCGGACCTCACCGCTTACCAATCCGCAGCCGTTGAATTAGAATCGGCAACTTCCTGCCCTCCTGATTGAAGGATCTGCGAGCGTGTTCGCTTCTGCAGCGGGCAAAGTGCAATTTCGCGTCACGCGCAACGCGACCTCGTTTAAGGAGCCTCATTCCCATGGACCGCCCCCGACTGCTCACCATCCGTAACGGCGAGAAGGTCAAACCTACTTTCTCCAAAGCCGAGATGTCGAGACGCAACCAGCGGTTGCGGGAGTACATGTCGGGACAAGGCATCGACGCGGCGCTTTTTACCTCGATCCATAACGTCAATTACTTCGCCGACTACGTCTATACCTCATTCGGTCGCAACTACGGCCTGGTGGTGACGGAGAAAAATCACGTCACCATCAGCGCCAACGTGGATTTTGGCCAGCCGTACCGGCAAAGCTTCAGCGAAAATATTGCTTACACCGACTGGCATAAGGACAACTTCTTCGAAGCGGTTAAAACACTGGTGCCCAATAGCGGCCGCGTGGGCATCGAGTTCGACCACGTCACCATTCAGAACAGGAAAAAGCTGGGCGACGCGCTGCCGGCGGTGGAGTTCGTCGACATCGGCGAGCCCACTATGGCGATGCGCATGATCAAATCGAAGGAGGAACAGGACATTGCTCGCAACGGCGCGGCGATTTCCGATATCGGCGGCGCCGCCGCGCGCGAGGCCATTGGCGAGGGCGCGCCGGAACACGAAGTGGCGCTGGCGTCAACCCAGGCCATGGTGCGCGAGATCGCGAAACGCTATCCACACACCGAGCTCATGGACACCTGGAGCTGGGTCCAGACCGGGCTCAATACCGACGGCGCCCACAACCCCGTGACCACGCGGCAGATTCAAAAGGGCGACATCATCAGCATCAACTGTTTCTCCATGATCTCCGGCTACTATCAGGCGCTCGAGCGCACGATGTTCCTGGATTCCGCCACCGACCGGCAGCTCGAGCTGTGGGAAATCAACTGCCAGGTGCATCGCAAAGGCTGTGAGTTGATCCGTCCCGGCGCAGTCTGCAAGGACATCGCGAACGAGCTCAACGAGATTTACATCGAGCACGATCTGCTCAAATACCGCACTTTTGGCTACGGTCATTCCTTCGGCACGCTTTGCCACTACTACGGGCGCGAGGCGGGGCTGGAGCTTCGAGAGGACGTGGACACGGTGCTCAAACCGGGCATGGTACTATCCATGGAACCCATGGTTACCATTCCCGAAAATCAGGATGGCGCCGGAGGCTACCGCGAGCACGATATTCTCATCGTGAACGAAAACGGTGCGGAAAACGTAACCAAATTTCCGTTCGGTCCCGAGCACAATATCGTGCCCGCATAAACTTTACCTTCGGATCCCCGTCCGCTGGTCGGGATTTACAGGGAGTTACTGATGCAAAAATCCGATTCCATGTCGGCGCTGGAGCAGGTGCCGCAGCCTGTAGGACCGAGAATTCGCGTGGCGCGCGAGAATGCGGGCTTAAGCCTGTCGGAAGCAGCGCGCAAGCTGGGCGTCACCGAAGCCACCCTCGAGGCCTGGGAAACGGGCGAGGACGAGCCCAGGGCCAACCGTCTGCAGATGCTGGCGGGGCTGCTGAACGTTTCTCTGCCGTGGTTCCTGGAAGGCCGTGAGGATCAGTACATGGCTGCGCGCACGGATCCGGAAGAGGAGGCGCTTCGCGGCGACCTGGCAGAAATCCGCGCCCGCCTGGAGGAAATCCAGCTACTGGTGGCCAACGCGGAGAAACGCCTCGCCTCCCGCGGTCGCTGAGGTTTGAAGCGCGCGCTCCATTGCAGCGGGGATCGACTGCCCACTGCGCTTGTCCGACCAAAAAAATCAGTGGCTTATGGTCGCTTGGTGAGGGCGTTTACCAGCCAAGCCGGGCAACCTACGGGCCCGACGGGATTTTTTGCGCAGTGCAGCGTAAGCGGGTTGTTTGGCATATAATACGCCGCGCATCTGGACCAATAAGAGCCCATCCACCGAGGGGGATTCATGCAAAGTACGGAACAAGGATGGCGACAGGAAAGCACTGGATCCAACGGCGGACGACGCAGCATACACCCCGGCTCACTGGTCAATCTCGAACACTATCCACTCAATCGTCTGGGTTCCCCGGAAGGCGCACGGCTGATTGCCGAGTGCCACGAACGGCTGCAACGCACCGGCGTGTGCCTGCTGCCGGGTTTCGTGACGAAGGACGCGCTCGAGACCATGGCGGCGGAAGCGCGGTGGGCCGAGCCGGACGCCTACTTCTGCCGTAATTATCACAACGCCTATCTCGAGCCCGACGACGGCGCCTTTCCCGCGGACCATCCGCGGCGCAGGCGCTTGTACACTTCGGTGGGTTCGATTGCCTGCGACCGGCTGCCGCGGCAATCGGCGCTGCGCAACTTGTATGAATGGGATCCCTTGGTGAGCTTCATGGGGGCGGTGCTGGGTTACGGCAAAGTTTACCGTTTCGCCGATCCACTGGGCGCTCTGTCTATCAACGTGTTTCGCGAAGGCGACCGCCACGCCTGGCACTTCGACGAATCGGAATTTTCAACCACCCTGATGTTGCAGGCATCGGAAGCGGGTGGCGAGTACGAGTATGTGCCCGACACCCGCAGGGTCGGCAGCGAGGACTACGGACTCATCCGGCGCATCATTGACGGCGAGCACAACGACATCCGAACGCTGCCATACAATCCGGGCGATCTGCTCATCTTTTCCGGCCGCAACTCCATCCACCGGATTACCGAAGTGAGCGGAGATACCTCCCGCCTGGTGGCCATCTTGTGCTTCAGCACGCGGCCGAACGAAGTCAACTCCGACGAGGTGCGAACCCTGTTCTGGGGTCGCACGCAGTAAGTAACACGAAACAAGTGACAGGTAACATGTAAGAGTCGATATGCGAGGCCTCGAATAAGGCTTTTGCAGTTGTCTTTCTTGCCAAATGTCATGTGTCACTTGCATGGTGCTCCGCGCGCACCATCGGGCGTTCGGGGTGATAAACGTGCCAACGGGGCGAGTTCTCCCGTTGTCGAGTTCGAGGAGCTTGTAGGAGCGGGCGTCCGCCTAAGCAGGGCCGCGCCTTGCTACTACGGGACAAGTCTTGCGAAACTTCCAGAATATTCGGCGCAAGTCGCTTCGCTATTGCGTCCTACCCCGGCTGCTACGGCGGGGAAAGTAGCCGCGAGCATTGCAGAGCTTAAATGGAGGCGCTGGGTCTTGAATCCCGCGGCGCGACGGTTCATTGTGGATCAATCGAGTCTGCCCCCATTGAATCCATGAGCGCCCAGACCAAGCCCGAATCTACTGCCCTTGATGC
>JBFHVA010000079.1:0-13698 GCA_041589735.1 Gammaproteobacteria bacterium
CACCCATGGTCGAAGCGCGCTGGCGCGAGCGGCCTGCAGCAGCTGCAGCAGATCCCCGACGCCGGTCAGCCGCCGCCAGCCGGCGGCGTCGAGACGGTCGCCGTGGCGCGCGTGCAGCCGCGCCTGTGAGTAGGCGAACTTCGCCATCTGACTCATGACGGAGCGGCTCCATCAGCGTCGTCGGCGGCGTCTCCGGTTAGCTTCTCCGCGAGCCGGCGCACCGCAACCTCGATTTGGGTGGACTCTTGCTCGTGCCCCGAGGCGTGTTCGGAGCGTTCGCTGTCTTCAGCGAGAAGCCCGTCCACCGCGCGTTGAGTCGTCTCTGCGCAGCGCTGCCGGAAGGCGGTGATCCGCTTATCGGTGCGGTCAGAGACGGCGCGGGCGCGCCGCTGCGCCTTGTCAAGGAGCGCGGCTGCCTCGCGCTCGCATTGCTCGATTCGTTCGCGAGACTGCCGTTCTTTCTCGAGCACGGTGTTCATCGCATCGTCGATGCGCGCGTCGGTGTGGGGGACGGGCTTTGCCATGAGCTAGATCTCGGGTAGTGCCGCTGTCGTTATCGAATGGTGACAGCGCGGCGCGAATGGTCCATTGATCTGTGTCATTCTGGGCCGGTGCGCCTTTATTTCCCGGAAGACTCTTGATCCGGGTGCGGTCAATTGAGGTATCAAAAGGAACGCATCCGTGCCGCCGGGTTGGCGTTACAAAAAAACACATCAGGCGTGCGTCTACTCGCCTGTTGATCTGAGAGGTCTACTGTGAATTCCCCGATTTTTCTGTGAATAAAGACTCTCACATCCCGAAGTCGTCGAAAAGCACGCTCTCCTCCGGGACGCCGAGATCTTCCAACATGTGCTGCACCGCTTTGATCATGACCGTGGGGCCGCAAAGGTAAAATTCGCAGTCTTCCGGATCGGGGTGATGCTCAAGATGGTGATCGTGGACCACCTGGTGAATGAAGCCCCGGTACCCCTTCCAATCGTCATCGGGGAGAGGCTCCGACAGGGCGACGTGCCAGGAAAAGTTTTCGTGCTCGGCGGCAAGCTTGTCGAAGAGATCGTCGTAGAACAATTCACGGCGGCTGCGGGCGCCATACCAGAAAGAGATTTTTCTCTTCGACTTAATGCGCAAGAGCTGGTCGAGAATATGGGAGCGCATGGGTGCCATGCCGGCGCCGCCGCCAATAAACACCATTTCTGCCTCAGTTTTTTTGGCGAAGAATTCGCCGAACGGGCCAAAGACGTTCAGCTTATCTCCTGGACGGAGTGAGAACAGGTATGACGACATCGCCCCCGGCGGAGCGTATGGAGGAGCATCGGCCGGCGGCAGCGCGATGCGTACGTTCAACATGACAATATCGTTCTCATCGGGGTAGTTGGCCATGGAATAGGCCCGGGTCACGGGTTCTCGCACCCGCGAAAGGTAACGCCTCAAGCGATGCCAGTCTTTATCAAATGGGGGATCGATGTCGAAGTTCGCAAAATCCACTTCATGGGGACCACACTCGATCTGAATATAGCCACCGGCGCGGAAATCCATGGTTTCGTCGAGGTCAAAATCGAGCACCAGTTCCTTGATGTACGTTGACACGTTGCGGTTGCTGCGCACCGTGCAGGGCCATTTTCTGACGCCGAATATCTCATGGGGAAGCACGATGCGGAGGTCGTGTTTCACCGTCACCTGGCAGGAGAGACGCTCATTCGACGCCACCTCGCGCTTGGTCAGAAGCGCCGTTTCGGTGGGCAGCGCCGCGCCTCCGCCCTCGAGAACCTGAAGGCGGCACTGCCCGCAAGTGCCTTTGCCCCCGCAGGCTGAAGGTACAAACAGGCTTGCCTTAGAGAGCGCCTCTAGGAGCTTATCTCCAAAGCGGGCGTCAATAGTTTGCTCATCGTTTACGTGGATAGTGATGACAGCGTCGCCGACGAGAAACGAGCGAGCGCGAATGATAACGAGTACCAGTATTATCACGACGGCCGTGAACACCAGAACGCCAAGCGCGATGTCGAATACCACCCTTCAGACTCCACTAAAGTTAAGGCTTAAATCCGTGAGCGCGTGTGAACAATTTTCTGGGTCCCCGCAAGGATCTACGGAATTGGGCAGCGACCACCTGATCGAGGTCAATGGTGCCGTTTGACGAACTTGGAAAAAAACCATTATCAACGGCAGGCCGTGACCCGCAACCGAAAACAGTTAGCAAAAACGCGCAGGGTGACGGATGGTCGTCATCATCTTCCGCCGCCGCGGCAGGAATCCGGCACTTAGCGCAATGAATCGGTTTCGACCTTGATCCAGGTCAAGATATCTGAAAAGGGCAGGCGGTTTACTGAAAAGTATAAATAGCAAGAAAGCGAACGTTAATGCGCTCCGCTATTCAGGAGCGAGGAGGTTGGAGGCATGTTTATTAACAAACGCGCTCCGCCAGGCGATCTCAGCACATCGGCAACGCGGATCAAGCGTTCCGTACCGCACCGAATCAGTATCTATTCTTGGCTCACCATATTACTGCTTGTGCTTTTTTACGCCCCGTCGGCGGCGGTATCAGCCAAACATATTAGCTGGCACCAGTACTCCGAGAGCTATGAAGTACATCTCGGCGTCGTTCCGGCCAGTGTGGCCGATCGGGATACCGCCTTGAAGCAAATGCACGAGATCGCGCCGCACGGCGGCGTCGAAAGAACGAATGCTCTGCGTCATATCATGGTCTCGGTTTTCAGAAGGCCCGGAATGGAGCGGGTCTACAACGTAGACATTAGTGCCGAAGTCATAGAGAACGACCTCATCCACATGAAACGCGAGAAGAAAAAACTCGACATCATGATGCTTTCCAGTGGTGTAACTTATTGCAACTTTTTCACTCTGCACTGGAATGGAATGTATGAGATTAAACTCCGCATTCTGGAGCCGGGAAAGGGCACAGAGTGGATCACCTTCTATCAGGAAGAGAGGGATTTGCCGAACTGAAGCCTGCAGTTCAAGTGATAACCGGCGTAATTCCCCTTTTCGCAGGGCCAGGGACGAGCCGCCGTTTGTGATGCGAAAGAACTACCCCGCCGTCTGTACCATTCAGTGCGCAGTAGCTGGTCCCATTTAATCGCATTAACGAGTAAGGGCTCGTTCGGGCCCAAGTGCACCTGAAGGGTTTTATGCAGCTTTAAATGATTGGGATCAATGACCCTGATCGGGCTGGAGCTAAATTGGTCATAGCGGAAAAATCGGGCACGGGCTCGTGCCCAAGGACGGTCGGTATGAAATTAACGAATGTCTTTCACACGCCCCGTGCCCCCTCGTGGGTGCCGAAGGGCGCTAAAGCGATGACTGTCGCCGTGGCGCTGCCGGTCTTTGTCGGCATCGCCGCCTCCGCCGGCGCCGTTCCGCCACAGGACTGGTCGCAGATCCCGGTCAAGGAGATCAAGCTCTTCTACCCTGGGCAGTCCAGCCACGAGTGGCTGTTGAGCAAGAAACACAAGCGGGCGGACAAGCAAACTGCCGAGGGCGAAGCCTGCGTCTCCTGCCACGAGAACGAAGAGGAAGAGATTGGAAAGGTATTGGTCTCCGGGGGGCGTCTGGAGCCGACGCCTATCCCGGGCAAGCAGGCCGTTATCAAGCTCGCGTTTCAGATTGCCTATGACGATCAGAACGTCTACATGCGGGCCCGCTGGAAGACGCGTAACCCCTACCCCGGAGAAGCGCATCCGTTCAAGCGCTTCAACGGCAAAGAATGGGAGCACTACGGTTATCCCAAGCTCGACGCGGTGGTCCAATCCGGCGAGCAGCCCGGCATCTACGAGGATCGATTCTCGATACTGGTGGATGACGGAAGCGTTCCCAACTTCGCCACCCAGGGCTGCTGGCTGAGCTGCCATGACGGCCAGCGCGACATGCAGGACAAGGCCAGTGCCGCGGAGGTGAAAGCGCACCCGGTGCTCGGCGACCAGGGACTGAAGAAAAAGGACGTTCGCAAGTACCTGCCGTCAACCCGCACGGGTAAAAATTGGGCCAGCACCAAGAGCGCCGAAGAGATCGCGAAGATCAAGGCCGAGGGCGGATTCCTGGATCTGATGCAGTGGCGCGGCCACCGATCCAACCCGGTGGGCATGGCGGACGACTTTTACGTGCTTGAGTATCGCCTGATGGACGACGGCAAAGGACCATTCAGCTCCAACTGGGATAAGAAGAAAAAGCAGCCGAAGTACATGTACGATGCAGCTAAGTACGGGTCCAACGCCACCCGCATGGAAAATATCCGCAGCAAGCCGGTCGGGCTGGTGCGCGAGCGTAACGCGGCGCCGTTCGATCCCAATCTCTCATGGAAAGAGGGCGATCTCATTCCCGCCTACGTCACCAGCCGCGAGGACGCCAAGGGCTCGGCCGCGGACAACAGCAACGCGACGGGTGACTGGAAGGACGGCATGTGGACGGTGGTGTGGACGCGACCGCTGAACCTGACCAATCCGGACGACAAGACCTTGAAGGCCGGTGGTCTCTATACCTTCGGCTTCGCGGTGCACGACGACAACCTCACCACTCGCGGACATCATGTATCCTGGCCGATGAGCGTTGGTCTGGGGGTTGAAGCCGATATCGTCGCCACTAAGGTGCCGTAAAAAGGCTAAAGCGGTATCTTGCCGATGGAACAGACGCCGGGCGGCCGATGACCGCCCGGCGTCGGTCGTCCTACGCGCAAACCTCCTGTCGGCGAGGAGCTCGAGCCTGAATGAAAATCAACCGCACTGTCGTCTTATCCGGGGTCATTGGCGCCGCGATCGCAATTGCCGCGGTGCTCACCAACGAGCAGATCGATCACTTCACTTCGACCGACGCTTTCTGCGGCACTACGTGCCATTCCATGCAGGCGCACATATCAACTGACGAGATTTACCTGCAATCCGCGCACCGCAATGCCAAAAGCGGCGTCATTGCAGGCTGTGCCGACTGTCATATTCCAAAAGGTATCGTGGCGGCCACCTGGGCACACGTCAGCGCCGGAACCCGGGACCTCATTTCCGAGACCGTGAACGACTTCTCCGATCCGGCGGTGTGGGAGGCCAAACGCCCGGAACTCGCCCACCGCGTGCGGGACTGGCTCTACGAGACCAACAGCGCCACCTGTCGCAGCTGCCATACGGAAGACGCAATCCGTCCGGAAAAGACGCGCGGCCAGCGGCAGCATGAGGAGGCTCGGGAAAAAGGCATGACCTGCATCGAGTGCCACTACAATTTGGTTCATGCGGAGGTCGAGCCCCGCGACGAGTTCCTGGAAAGAGCAGAGAAATGACGCTGGCAAGTGAATCAAGCAGCCGGAAGCTGCGAGAGGCGAGTGCAGATGACTGGGTGCGTGGACTTTTCAACCGGATCGATGGTAAGGATACGGACGGCTGGCTCGAATATTTGAGTGACGAGGCGCAATTCGTTTTCGGCAACGCGCCATCTTTGGCAGGCAAAGACGCTATTCGGAACGGCGTTAACGCATTCTTGTCCACGTTGTCGCAAATAAAACACGAGATCGTTGAGACCTGGACACAATCCGATGCGGTCATTTGCCGGGGACAGGTCACTTACACCCGCCTGGACGGTAGCACCCTGAGCATTCCCTTCGCCAACGTGCTCAAGCTCGACGGCGACGGGCTCATCAACGTGTATCTGATCTACGCGGATACATCCAGGCTCTAGTTTCCGGTTTTCGACTGAGGACCTGAAGGCAGTGTCGAATAAGCCTCTGAGAAGCGTCATCACCTGCGACTTGGAGGGGCGGATTCAGACTTACGATCAGAGCGCGGAGACTATCTTCGGATACTCGGCCGACGAGGTCATCGGCAAGCACCGGGTATCGCTTTTCTCCCCGGGGCTGGTGGTGATCGGGCAGGTGGGTGAATGGCTAAAGGCCGCCACGAGAGACGGGGAGTTCAGCACGAACACGGTGTTTCTTCGAAAAGGTGGAACGCCTTTCGCCGCTCGCATCCGCATAACCCCTACCTATCAACGCACCGATGGCAAAAAAATTCAGATTGGCTACTGCGGGCTGACCGAGCCGTTGCCCGACCTATCTGCGGAAAAGGCGATGCCGCCGATATCGCTCGGGACGCGGCTGCTTCGCTGGCTGGTGGTGACCCGCGCGCCGTTCCTTACCGCAACCTTGATGCCTGTAATAACGGCCGGCGCCTGGGTCGGCTGGTGGTACTCGCCTGAAGCTTTTCCCTGGCTGATGTTCGTATGCGCACTCGTAGGCGCGGCGGCGCTGCACGTGTCGGCAAACACTTTCAACGACTACTTCGACTGGACCAGTGGAACGGATGCGCTCAATGCGGATTACTTCACGCCGTATTCGGGCGGCAGCCGCAGCATCGAGCTTGGTTTGATCAGCGAGCGCGGCCTTTATCGCGTTGCTGTGGGGTCTCTCGTCATTTCGGCCCTCGCGGCTTCGCCCATCTTGTACGTGCAAGGGCCCGCGGTGCTAGTTTTCGGCGCGGCCGGAGCGTTTCTTGCCTATTTCTATACCGCGCCGCCGCTACGGCTCTCGGCCCGCCAGGGTTTAGGCGAGCTCAGCGTTGGCCTTGCCTTCGGCCCGCTGCTGGTGGCGGGGTGCGTGGTTGCGCTAACCGGTTCCGTTCACGCGGTGGATTTTGTCATCGGCATTCCCCTCGGATTGCTGACCGCTGCGATTTTGCTCATTAACGAGTTTCCGGATGCATACGCTGACGGACTGGCGGGTAAAAACCATCTTGTAGTCACTTTGGGCAAGGCAAAGTCGCGTTGGGTGTACGTGGCCCTAGTGGCCCTCGGTTTTGCGGTAAATGTTGTACTGGTGCTGCTCGACATCTTCCCGATTGGGGCGCTGGGAATGCTGCTGGCGGTTCCCATCGCCATGAAAGCGGTAAAGGTGCTCTTTATGCATTACCGGGACCGGGAACTGATTGAAGCCAATGCTGCCACCATCAAACTTCACTTGGTTTCCGGGCTGTTGCTGGCGACGGGAATCGTCGCGAGTTATTTGATCTGATCCGGTGCTGCATGTGATGAGGCGGAGCTTAATTATGGCGCGCAGCGCGTTCTAAGGAGGAATGAATAATGATCCATACCGCGATTAAGCTGCCTGACGACGTCGCCGCGATCGAGCGGTGCGGCTTTGCGGTCTTCGCAGATGAAACGCTACCCAAGGAATTTCGTGCCCGTTTTGACCCAAAGCGCGTTCCGGTGGCGGCAATTCGGCACGTTCGCGTTTGGGGCGTGCAGGTAGACGATGAGCGTGAACTGCCCGGCCATGAACGAACCGCAATTCCTGACGAGGAAATTTGGGAAATCACTCTTCGCGCCCGGGACGGTTCAAGTTATGAAGTGAGTTCTACTCTGCTTCGACCCGCGCCCGGGTGAAGCGAAACCAATCCAATCGACCCTACAATGCCCTCTCTGCAGTCTCCTACTGAGCTTGCTTGGACTCGCTGAGTGTCCACCCATGCGTTGATCCGTGTCAACGATGACCCGGCCGCGTTCAATTAGAAAGCTTATAGGGGATTTTCTGAGGTGGAGCAGCTCGGCTTGGAGGCCAAAGTCGCACAATCTAGGGAGCCGCAGTTCTCGGGTGCAGCGGCGCCGGGCGCGCAGGCGCGTTCAATCGATGAGGCGCGACGACAGCTGCGCTATGAGCTCATCAGCGGGCTGAGCGGCGTCGCGCTCGCTCTGTTCATGTGGGGGCACATGGTGCTGGTCGGATCGATCCTCACCGGCGCGCGCGGCTTCGACTGGATCGCCAATATGTTGGAGGACTACTACATTGCTCAGCCGACGGTTGCCGTCATCTTCATTCTTTTTCTGGTTCACGCGGCCATGGCGAGCCGCAAGATCCCCGCGCAGCTTAAAGAGCGACGGCGAATGCTGACTCTTGCCCGTGAGCTGCGTCATCCCAACCTGGTCGAGCTGCCCGGCGCTGCTCACGACGCGCGCCTAGAGCCCCACATGGAATCGCTGCTTTGGATTTGGCAGGTGCGTACGGGGATGCTCATCCTGGTTCTGGGCAGCTTTCATATCGTCTTGCTCGGCCTCGACGTCATGACGCCGCTGTTCGGTACACGCGTCGGGATTGAGGCTGTTTCCACATTCGCCCGGGTCCAGGGCGGGTTATGGCCGCTTTACGCGGTACTTCTTCTTTGCGTCGAGTTTCACGCCAGCGTTGGCTTGTACCGGTTCACGGTGAAATGGGGCGTCGGTCAACGGCTGTCGCGTCAAACTCTGCATCGTGTGGAACAGGTGCTGCTGGTTTTCTTCCTCGGCGTAGGCGTGCTGGCGCTAGTCGTGATGGCGGGCTGGCTCGATCCGCCTCTGGCGTTTCTACTTAGGCCCGGCGGATGAAGAACGTGCTCACCACCGACGTGCTGGTTATCGGCGGTGGACTCGCCGGGGAACGCTGCGCCATCGAGGCGGCCTGCGCAGGTAATGACGTGACTCTGCTTTCACTGGTTCCCCCTCGGCGCAGCCACAGCTGTGCCGCCCAGGGCGGCATGCAGGCGGCGCTTGCCAACTGCGTAAAAGGGTATGGCGATAACCCCGACATACATTTTCTCGATACCGTGCGCGGATCCGACTGGGGCGCGGACCAGGAGGTGGTGCGCATTTTCGTTGACCAGGCGCCGGTAGCAGTCAGGGAGCTCGCTCACTATGGCGTCCCGTGGACACGGGTGCGCCCGGGCAAGAACACCTATTTCATCAAGGGCAAACGCGTCGAGCTCGAGGAGTCGGAAGACAAGGCGGGGCTGCTGATGCATCGGGACTTCGGCGGCACCGCGATGTGGCGCACCTGCTATGCCGCGGCCGGGACCGGGCACGCGGTGCTGTATGCCGTGGACAGCGAGGTGATCCGACTCGGCATCGACGTGCGCGATCGCATGGAGGCAATTTCGTTGATTCACGAAGACGGCCGCTGCTGGGGCGCCGTTACGCGTTGCCTGCGTACAGGGAAAATTGGGGCGGTGCTGGCGAAGGCGACAGTCATCGCCACCGGTGGCTACGGCCGCATCTACGGTCAGTACACCACCAACGCGGTGATCAACGAGGGCACCGGCATCGCCATCGCACTCGATACCGGCGTGGTGCCGCTGGCTAACCTGGAGGCGGTGCAGTTTCATCCCACCGCGCTGGTCCCAAGCGGCATCCTGGTCACGGAAGGTTGCCGCGGCGACGGCGGTTACCTTCTCGACCGGAACCTGCATCGCTTTATGGTCGACTTGGAGCCCGAGAAGCAGGAGCTCGCCAGCCGTGACGTCGTATCGCGGCACATGATGGAGCGTATTCAGGAAGGTAAAGGCGTCGAGTCGCCTTACGGTCCCCATCTGTGGCTCGATCTGAGGCACCTGGGCGAAGAGCATCTCAAGACCAAGCTGCTGGAAGTTTTCGAAATCTGCCAGGACTTCATCGGAGTCGACCCGGTTCGGGAGCTGATCCCAGTCCGCCCGACACAGCACTATTCCATGGGTGGCGTGCGGGTCAACAAGGATGGCCACGCCTACGGGTTGCAGGGGCTTTTCGCGGTGGGCGAGGCGGCCTGCTGGGACATGCACGGGTTCAATCGTCTGGGCGGTAACAGCCTGGCGGAGACCATCGTCACGGGGCGGGTAATCGGCGGCCGGGTGGCGGAATTCGCCCGAGCCGCCATCCTGGAGGCGAATATCGGCGTCGCCGCGACGTCGGTGGCACGACAGCAGGCGCGCATTCGCGCATGGCTCGAGCGCACGGGCAGCGGCCCGAACGTTTACGAGATCCGGGAATCGATCGCCGAGATCATGATCAACAAGGTCGGTATCTTCAGGGTCGGTCACGAGCTCGAGGAGGCGGTCGACGAGCTCAAGGAGCAGTATCGCCTCGTCGACAAGGTGGTGCTGCGCCACAAGGAGCCTGGCATGAATCCGGAGCTGACCGCCGCCCTGCGTTTGCGGGGCATCGCAAGGCTGGCGCTGGGTACAGCGCTTGGGGCGCTGGCGCGCACCGAAAGTCGCGGCGCGCACTACCGGACGGATTACCCGCGACGTGACGATGCCAACTGGCTGAAGCGAACCCTGGCGCGCTGGCCGGTGAACGCCGACGAGCCGACATTAGATTACGAACCTGTCGGGCTCATCGACCTTCCTCCCGGTCACCGCGGCTACGGACGCGACGATCGAATGGACATGGCGCAGTCGCTAAAGCAGTACAACGAGGGGGTTCGAAGCGCCTGGCAGGACGCGGGTGCGGCGTCCACCGTCGAGCCCATCGGTTCGTCGATGCGGTGGGGCGCCTGGCGTGATGCGCATAAGCAGGCGCCGTCGGAGAGGGCCGCACAATGATTGTGGAAAATCGATCGTCACCGCGCACGCTGCGATTCGAAGTGTTTCGCTTCAACCCGGAGGATCCGGCGTCCCGGCCTCACATGGACACTTTCGAGTTGGAAGAGACGCCGTACATGAGCCTGTTCATCGCCCTCAATCAAATTCGAGAGCGACTGGATCCGAGCCTGCAATTCGATTTCGTTTGCCGCGCGGCCGCCTGCGGCTCCTGCGGAATGCTGGTCAACGGAAGGCCAGCGCTGGCGTGTCGTACCGTCACTTCGAGCCTGCCAGACCGGATCCGTCTTCATCCTTTGCCGGTGTTTAAGCTGATCGGCGACCTTTCGGTAGACACAGGCACCTGGTTCCGGCAGATGGCCGAGCGCCTCCAGGCGTGGGTTCACGAGCGCCAGCCTTTCGATCCGAAAGCGGTCGAATCGCGCATGGATGACGATCTTGCCCGCTCGATCTACGAGGTTGACCGCTGCATAGAGTGCGGTTGCTGCGTAGCAAGCTGCGGCATGGCCAACGTGCGACCCGAATTCGTAGGTCCCGCGGGTCTCGATCGAATCGCACGATTCGCGATGGATCCCCGTGACGCACGCTCCGAAGAAAACTGGTTCGAGGTGATCTCGACCGACGAGGGAGTTTTTGGTTGCCTCGGGTTGATGGCCTGCCAGGCGGTGTGCCCGAAAAATCTACCCCTGCTAGAGGTGTACGCCTATCTACGCCGCAAAATGCTCACCAGCATCGGCTTTCCGCGGGCTGGCTAAGGCTCAACTATAGAAGCGTGCCATTGGTGGGCGCCCTGAGGCCCGGGGCAAAAAACGCTGCATCACTCCGACCAATTCCGCTCTTCCTTCCTCGTCTTGCGCTACCGCGCTCGGCAGTAGGCGTTACCGCAAGTTCTCAGGGTGAGCCACATCTTGGTTTCTGGTCCAAGCCTGAAAAAATTTATTGATCTCGAAAATGTTAAGCTGATAAAAAATCAGCCCAACGCCTGCAGGGAGTGGGGAGCCGTGAAGATCCTCCTGATCCTCAAAGTGCGCCGCGGCGCGGGAGCGCTTGCGGGTATAGCCGAAGCTCTCAACGGTGGCGGGTTTTATGTTGACGAGCACAAGCTTATTCCCCGGGACGAAGAAACCGCCGAAATTCGCGTATTTGCAACCGGAGAAGGCGATCTCGAGCGCCTGCGCGGCGAGGTGCAGGAGGTGCCCGCGGTAATCGAGCTGGTGGAGGTGCGGGAAGCGTCAGAGGCACAAGTGCCGGCACAGCCCGACACGACCACAAAGGCACCTCCCGATCCCTGGGTCGAGCGCGTCCTTCGTGAATGGCCGAACGTCTTACCGGTGTTGAAAGAATTCAGCGCCCCGCTGAATGCTTCCGATTGCGAGCACAAACTGACCTGCCTCGGCGTCGACGCCGGCGCGGTCATCTATGGCCGCCGAGCGCTTTCAGATCCGCCGACCAGTATAGAGGCGAGTTTGAAGCAGATAGTCGAGCCCGCGCTGGCGGAGGTCGCGAAGACCAAGGCGCGGGGAAAAACGCTGCGAGTGATCGAAACGGATCTGGCGAGCAGTGAGCAGGTGGACCTGCTGTTCTTGCCGGTGGAAGATAAGCCCTACTGTTCTTTCATCACCGGATTGGTCGCGGGTCTGCTAAACGCGATTCCCGGAATGCCGCGGGTGCGCGTGGAAGAGACTCGCTGCCTCGCCCGCGGCGATCATGTTTGCGATTTCAAGGTGACGGAAATCGGCTAAAGCGCGGCGCTCGTCGCCAGATCGCGCACGGCCTGAGGACAACCGGACACCGGTCGTTGACACGTCCGCCTGGCTAATTGTTTTCAATATACGCGTTCAACGGAGCCAAGCGGAGCCGCTGGCGGAAACGCCTTCGCCGGCGCAAAAATTGGCAAACTTGCCATCGCTGCCCTGTCGATAAGCCCGCAGAAGGTCAAGGGGGGACATCGAAGGAATGATCGGAGATACTGTAGCCGGGGAAACCCGGAGGGGAGCGCCCGTCACGATGTCCATCCGGATCCGCAAGGGGCTGGATCTGCCCATCGAAGGCACGCCTGAGCAGCGCATTGACGTGGCTGCCGATGTCGCTCGCGTGGCGGCTCTGGGCGTCGATTTCGTTGGCCTGAAGCCGACAATGAAAATCGCCGAGGGCGACCACGTCCGCTTGGGTGATCCCCTTTTTCTCGACAAGCGCGACCCCCGCATCCAGTTCACCGCACCCGGCGCCGGCACGGTCGAGGCGGTTCATCGGGGACCGCGGCGCGTGCTCCAGTCCGTCGTCATTCGCCTCGATGAGAACAAGGAAGAGGAGGTGGAATTCGACAAGGCGCCGGGCGGCGGCGTGGACGCCCTGGACGTAAGCAACATCCGCAGCACCCTGCAGGCCTCGGGGCTCTGGACCGCCATTCGAACGCGTCCTTACAGCAAGATCCCGCTGCCGGACGCAAAGCCCGACGCGATTTTCGTGCCGGCCATCGATACCAACCCGCTGGCCGCGGATCCCGCGGTCGCCATCGAGGGCCTGGAGGGAGACTTCGGCGCCGGCCTTTCGGTGCTGTTGAAGCTTACCGACGGCCCGGTCTTCGTCGCCAAGTCGCCCGGGGCCCTGATACCGGTCCCGAACACGGACCGCGTGCGTGTGGAGGAGTTCGAAGGGCCGCACCCCGCCGGGCTTGTCGGTACCCATATTCACTTTCTGCACCCGGTCAGCGTCACCCGTTCGGTCTGGCACGTCGGTTACCAGGACGTCATCGCCATGGGCAAGCTTTTCACCACCGGCCGCCTTTGGACGGAGCGGGTCGTCTCGCTCGCCGGCCCCATGGTGTCGCGACCGCGTCTGCTGCGCACCCGCCTCGGCGCCAGCACCGAGGATCTGGTGCGGGACGAGCTGCCCCAGGGGGAATGTCGGGTGATCTCCGGTTCGGTGCTCGACGGCCGCCAAGCGCACAACTGGTCCGCGTTTCTCGGCCGCTACCACACCCAGATCTCGGTGCTGGCGGAGGGACGCAAGCGCGAGCTCTTCGGCTGGATCGCGCCGGGGCGCAACAAGTTTTCCGCCGCCAACGTGTTCATCTCCAGCTTTCAGCGCAACAAACGACGCTTTGCATTTACCACCTCGCAGCAAGGAAGCCCGCGGGCCATGGTGCCGATTGGTATTTACGAAGGGGTGATGCCGCTGGACATTCTGCCGACGCAGCTTCTCCGCGCGCTTTTGGTTCGGGACACCGACCTGGCGCAGCAGCTCGGCTGTCTCGAGCTTGCAGAGGAGGACCTGGCGCTTTGCTCCTTTGTCTGCGCGGGTAAGTACGACTACGGTCCGGTGCTCAGGGCGAATCTGGAACAAATAGAGAAGGAGGGCTGATGTATCGGATAAGGCGCTGGCTGGATCG
>JBFHVA010000080.1:0-13646 GCA_041589735.1 Gammaproteobacteria bacterium
AAAAACGGCACATCCGGCGCCGACGTGCTGAACGGGATTGCCTTCGACCCTTCCGCCCGGCGTCTCCTGGTCACGGGGAAGCTGTGGCCGAAGCTGTTCGCAATTGATATTGTAGCGAACTGATTCTCACGTTCCGCTTTAACAGGGACTTCAGTTCACCAGCCGGCCCCGGCGAGCTTTGCACGCCTTCAGCGCATTTTTTCGGCGAAATACTCCACCAATTGGAACCCTATGGCCATACGCGTCGCCTTAAACCATAAAACTGAATACCGCTTCGACCGTCCGGTAAATTTGTTTCCTCACGTGGTGAGGCTGCGCCCGTCGCCTCATTGCCGCACCCCGATACACGCCTATTCGCTCAAAGTGCATCCGGAGGATCACTTCATCAACTGGCAGCAGGACCCTTTCGGCAACTACCTTGCCCGCTTCGTATTTTCAAAAAAAACCCGGCGCTTGAGCTTCGAGGTCGATGTCGTCGCCGAGATGACGGTGATTAACCCCTTCGACTTTTTTCTTGAAGAGGAGGCGGAGAAATACCCCTGGAACTATGAGCCGGGCCTGGCCTCGGATCTCGCGCCTTACCTGGAGATCGAAGAGCAGGGTCCGCTGCTTAAGAAATGGCTCGCGGGCGTTGACCGATCGGTGCAGCCCACGGTGGATTTTCTCGTTGCCATCAACCAGCGCTTGCAGCGCGACGTTGCCTACACGGTTCGCATGGAGCCGGGCGTGCAGACCTGCGAGGAGACGCTTTCCAGGAACATCGGCTCCTGCCGGGATTCGTCCTGGCTGCTGGTCCAGATCCTAAGGCACCTGGGATTTGCGGCCCGGTTCGTTTCCGGTTACCTGGTACAGCTCACCGCGGACGTGAAGTCGCTGGACGGCCCGTCGGGGCCGGAGTCGGATTTCACCGATCTGCACGCCTGGGCGGAAGCCTATCTGCCTGGTGCCGGATGGGTCGGGCTCGATCCCACGTCTGGCTTGTTCGCGGGCGAAGGACACATTCCGCTGGCCGCCACCCCGGAGCCTTCCAGCGCGGCGCCCATCACCGGGGCGACGGATTCTTGCGAGGTCGAGTTCTACTTTCACAACAAGGTGACGCGCATCCACGAAGATCCGCGGGTCACCAAGCCCTACACCGACGACCAGTGGGACGCGATCCTGTCCCTGGGCGACGCCGTGGATAAGGTTCTCGAGAAGAACGATGTCCGTCTCACCATGGGGGGCGAGCCGACCTTCGTTTCCATCGACGACATGGACGGGGCCCAGTGGAACACTGAGGCACTCGGCGAAGACAAGCGCCGGCTTGCGGGCGAGCTGCTGCTCAAGCTCAAAGACCGATTCGCAACCGGCGCCATGCTGCAATACGGGCAGGGAAAATGGTATCCAGGCGAGCCGCTTCCCAGATGGTCGCTGTCCTGCTTCTGGCGAAGCGACGGCGCGCCGCTTTGGAAAGATCACGCGCTGCTTGCGGACGAGCTCAAGGATTACGGCTTCGGCCCGAAGGAGGCCAAACGATTCATCGACACGCTCGCCGGTCACCTGGGCATAGACGCAGGCTGCGCCGTGCCTGCGTACGAAGACGTTTTTTACACCCTGTGGCAGGAAGGAAGCCTGCCGGAGAACGTCGATCCTTTTGATACGGACTTGAGCGATGATCTGGAGCGCAAGCGCCTGCGCGCGCAGCTCGACGCCGGACTGGAGCGGGTCAAAGGCTACGCTCTGCCCATCGGCCGGAATGCTGAAGCGTTTTCCGAGGGCGCTTGGCGTACCAGCCAATGGAGATTTCGCCGCGGGCACATGTTTCTAGTTCCCGGCGACTCGCCCATGGGGCTACGCCTGCCGCTGGGATCATTGCCCTGGATCTCGCCGGAGCTCAGGGAAGAGGATGCGGAAGAGGATCCTTTCGAGCAGCGGCCAGAGTTGAGTGACGCCCACGCGAGCGTGGCGGCGCGCGCCGAGCTGGCCAGCGTCAATGTCGATGGCGCACCCCGATCCCGTCAGGTGGAGCAGCGAAAACCAAGTCGAAAGACGGTTCCGCAAGTCGTGCTGCACACCGCGCTTTGCGTCGAACCAAGGAACGGACGGCTGTACGTTTTCCTGCCGCCGGTATCGAAGCTGGAGCACGCCGTTGATCTGATTGCTTCCGTCGAGCTCACCGCCTCGAAGCTGGACATGCCGGTGGTGCTGGAAGGCTATCCGCCGCCTTCCGATCCGCGGCTGAAAAAATTTCAGATCACACCGGATCCCGGCGTCATCGAAGTCAACGTTCAGCCGGCGACATCCTGGCGCGAGCTCATCGACATTACTGAGACGCTTTACCACGAAGCGCACCACACGCGCCTCGGTACGGAAAAGTTCATGCTCGACGGCCGTCATTCCGGAACCGGAGGCGGCAACCATGTGACCCTCGGTGGCCCGACCACTGCAGACAGCCCGATATTGCGACGTCCGGATCTGCTGCGCAGTCTTGTGACCTACTGGCAGCACCATCCGAGTCTGTCTTATCTCTTCTCCGGTACGTTCATTGGGCCCACCAGTCAGGCGCCACGGGTGGACGAGGCGCGGCACGAAGCTCTGTACGAGCTGGAAATCGCCTTTGAGCAGCTGAGAAAGCACGTGCCCCCGAATTCGGAATCGTCGCGGCCCTGGATTGTCGACCGGACGCTCCGCCACCTGATGGCCGATATGACCGGGAACACTCACCGGGCGGAGTTCTGCATCGACAAGCTCTACTCTCCCGAAGGTCCGGCCGGGCGCCTTGGTCTGGTGGAGTTTCGCGGCTTCGAGATGCCGCCCCACGCGCGCATGAGCTCTGTACAGATGCTGCTGTTGCGCGCCCTCGTCGCGCACTTCTGGGAGAAACCTTACGCCGAGCGTCCGGTGCGTTGGAGCACCGCGCTCCACGATCGTTACATGTTGCCGCATTTCGTGTGGGAGGATTTCGAGAGCGTCATCGAGGATCTAAGGCGTGCGGGCTACGGGCTAAAGCTCGAATGGTTTGCGCCGTTTCGCGAGTTCAGGTTTCCCCATTACGGCACTATCCACGTTGGCGGAATCGATCTCTCACTCCACTGGGCCATCGAGCCGTGGCACGTTCTGGCCGAAGAGATCGGATCCCAGGGCACTTCGCGTTTCGTCGACTCCTCGGTGGAGCGGCTTCAGGTGTCGGCGCGGCACCTGGCGCCCGGCCGTCACGCGATCTTGTGCAACGGGCGCCGGGTGCCGCTGATTTCAACCGGCGTTGTGGGCGAATACGTGGGCGGGGTGCGGTACAAAGCGTGGCGGCCGCCGTCGGGTCTGCATCCGACCATCGAGAGCCAGGCGCCGCTGACCTTTGACGTGGTGGACATCCCCAACCGCCGCTCCGTCGGCGGCTGCACCTATCACGTCTCTCATCCGGGCGGGCGCAACTTCGAAACGTTTCCCGTCAACGCCAATGAGGCGGAAGCCCGACGATTCGCGCGCTTCTGGGCACACGGTCACACTCCTCGGGACATCGAGCTGCCGCCGGAAGAGCGCAACCGCGACTACCCGTGTACCCTTGATTTGCGACACGGTGCAGATTAGCCGGACTTGGATGGTCTGACGGAGCTCAAGGCATGACGATACGCTGGCGGGATTACAAGGTCGAAGGGATCTACGACGAGGTCATGAAAGGAGCCGGCCGTCCCCGCGATCACGCGCGGCTGTTGACACGTTATCTCGCCTCGCTGGACGAGGACGAGCTGTTTTCCATCCAGGCGGCAGCGGAGCTTTCGATCAAGGAAATGGGAATCACCTTTACCGTGTACAGCCAGGCGGAAGGCTCCATCGACAGATCCTGGCCGCTGGACGTCATTCCCCGGGTGCTGGCGGCTGAGGAGTGGCGCCGGATCGAGGCCGGCCTGAAGCAGCGGGTGTTCGCGCTGAACCGCTTCATCAACGACGTCTACCACGACCAGAAAATTATCAAGGACGGCAAGTTTCCTAAAGAGGTGCTGGTCAAGTCTGTCAACTTCAGGAAGGAGTGCGTCGGCGTCGACCCCCCGCAAGGGGTATGGGCGCATATATGCGGATCGGATCTGGTGCGCGACAGCGACGGCACGGTTTACGTGCTCGAGGATAACCTGCGGGTTCCTTCGGGTGTGTCTTACATGCTCGAGAACCGGCAGGTGGTCAAGCGCGTATTTCCGGAGCTGTTCGAGAACGGCGGCATCCTGCCGATAGACGACTATCCGTCACAGCTGTTCGATTGTCTTGCCGCCTTGTCACCACGTCGATCCGGCGTTCCCGAGGTCGTGGTGCTGACCCCGGGGATCTACAACTCCGCTTATTTCGAGCATTCCTATCTGGCGCAACAGATGGGCTGCGAGCTGGTCGAGGGCAGCGACCTTAAGGTGAGCGATGACAATGTCGTTTACATGCGCACCATCGAGGGGCTGTCGCGGGTCGACGTCATCTATCGGCGCATCGACGATCTGTTTCTCGATCCGGAAGCATTCAGAAAGGACTCGATGCTCGGCGTGCCCGGGCTGGTGCGCGCGTGGAAGGCCGGCAACGTCGCGCTTGCCAACGCCCCCGGCGCCGGCGTGGCCGACGACAAGGTGGTCTACGCATACGTGCCGGACATCATTCGCTATTACCTGGACGAGGATCCCATTCTGCCCAACGTGCCCACCTATCTTTGCATCGACGAAAAATCGCGCAAACATGTGCTGAAAAACCTGGCGAAGATGGTAGTCAAACCCGCGAACGAATCGGGCGGCTACGGGATGCTGGTGGGCCCCGTATCTACCAAAAAAGAGCGCGACGCGATGGCGCGCCGGATCAAAAAAGATCCGCGAAACTTCATCGCCCAGCCGGTGATCACGCTTTCAACCGTGCCGTCGATCGTCGGCAAACACGTGGAGCCGCGCCACGTGGATCTGCGGCCATTCATACTCTCCAGCGACCAGATGCACGTGACCATGGGCGGGCTCACCCGTGTGGCAATGCGCAAAGGTTCCCTGGTGGTCAACTCCTCCCAGGGCGGCGGCAGCAAGGACACCTGGATCGTCGAGGAGGGGAGCGCCTGATGCTTTCTCGGGTGGCGGAGAATCTCTACTGGCTCGGGCGCTACATGGAGCGCGCCGAAAATACCGGCCGCATCGTCAACGTCAACGGAAACCTGCTGCTGGACCTGCCCAAAGGCATTGCCCCGGGGTGGCAGCCCCTGATCGAAATCACCGGCAGCGGAGAAACGTACCGCCAGGCCTATAACGATTTCGAAGAACGAAACGTAGTGCGCTTCTTGCTTGGCGACAACCAGAATCCGGGATCGATTATTTCGAGCCTTTCCATGGCCAGGGAGAACGCGCGTACCATCCGCGACGTGATACCCCGGGAATCCTGGGAGCTGATCAACGAGCTGTATCTCTATGCCCGCGACAACGTGCAGACCGGCTTGTCGAAGCGCGGGCGCTACGAATACCTGAAGCGAATCATGCGGGCGTCCCAAACCTTCGTCGGACTTTCCAGCGGCGCCATGAGCGCGGACGCGGGTTACGAATTTTTATGCATCGGGCGAATACTCGAGCGCGCCGACATGACCACCAGAATTATCGACGTGCGTTCGGCAAGCCTGATCCCGAAGGAAACTTCCGGGCTGCTGCCCTTCGAGAACATTCAGTGGATAAGCGTTTTGAAATCATTGACCGCGTATCAGATGTATCGTCAGCACGTCCAGGCGCGGGTCCGGCGCGCCGAGGCATTGCGATTTCTGCTGCTGGATGATGACTTCCCGCGTTCCGTTTATCGCTGCGTTGCGCTGGTTGACGAGTCTTTCAAAGAGCTTCCCAGAAGCGATGCGCCGAGGAGAGCGGTTGCGCGCATGGAAAAAGCGGTTAAGAGCGGAGATATCGCAAAGATGGCGGAATCCAACTCGGCGCTGCATGATTTCATCGACTCGCTGCAGGTCGAGCTCGGGCAGATCCACAACGAGATAGTAAGAACTTATTTCTACATCGAGGAGCCCGCCCCGGCTTCAACGCAGTCCCAGTCCGTGGCTACTGCTTGACGGCTTCCCGGCGTGGCGCCTACCATCTTTTCGCCCGGCCTCACGGGCCAGAAATCCGAGTGAGATCGTGACTTATTGTCTCGCCATTGCCGCAGACCAGGGCCTCGTGTTTGCCTCCGACTCGCGTACCAACGCCGGGGTGGATCAGGTCAGCCATTACGGCAAGATGTTCACCTTTGCTCGCGAGGGAGAGCGGCAGCTCGTGGTTCTGACCGCGGGAAACCTCGCCACCACGCAGTCGGTCATCGATCGCCTCAAGCGTGATATCCGGCACAACGCCGAGGCGAACTTTCTCAACGCAGAATCGATGCCGGACGCCGCCGACTATCTCGGTGACGTAGCGCACGAGTGCCAGGCGAAGCGGATGGAGGCGGTGACCCAGGCTGGGTTCAGCGCGGAGGTCAGCTTTATTCTCGGCGGCCAGATCCGCGGCGGCGAGCACAAAATTTTTCTTGTCTACCCGCAGGGCAATTACATCACCACTTCGGAGCAGACGCCTTATCTCCAGCTTGGGGAATTCAAATACGGCCGGCCGATCCTCGATCGGATCCTTACCAGGGAGACCGGGCTCGACGAGGCGGCGCGCTGCGCGCTGGTGTCCATCGATTCCACCATGCGCAGCAACGCATCAGTAGGCCCGCCGATAGAGGTGCTTTGTTACCAGCGCGACAGCTTCGTGCTTGATCGCTACCTTTGCCTGGAAGCAGACGATCCTTACCTGCTCGAAATTCGGCGCCAGTGGGGCGAGAAAATCGGTCGCGCCTTCAGCGAGCTGCCTCATTTCAGCTGGAACGGTCTGCCGGCCAAGAAACGCTTCGAATCGAGCGCCGCTTAATCCCTCGAGCGATGGTTGCTCTGCAAATCAGCCGTTGCGGGCGTAGTGACGCTTGAAGATCGCCGCGGTGAAGGATGCGCGAAGGTAGAAGCCGCGGGGCAGCGTTTCCGCGGGCGCGCCATCTTCCCCAACGCCACGCTGGCGCGCGTTCGCGTTCGCGGCTTTCGGTCTGATCTGCAGGTGCGTGCCGTGGTGTGCGGTGATGGACTCCAGATGACCGGTGCACGCCAGGTCCATCAGTTCCTCCCAGTCGGCGCGTAATTCGGACTCCTCCTCGGCGGAAGGACTCCAGATCAGGGGCGTGCCGATGATCCGATCGGCAAGACCGTCACCGGTCTCATACACCACCGGTACGAACAGCACGCGGGCCAGCTTACGGCGCACATTGGAATGTTCCCATAGCGGCGGATCGCCCCCCGGTGGCGGAAGGACGCAGATATAGGTGGACTCCCTCGGGCGGCCGTCCGGTCGTAGCGGAACGGTCTTGAGCTCTACGCCGATCAACTGAAAGTCGGGTTCGGGAAGAGAAGCGGCCGTGGCCCCCAGCGCAGTTTCGAGCAGGGTGCCGGTCCAGCCCTTGGCGCGAGCGGCGTGAGACGGGACAGGAACATTGAGCTCTCGCGCGATTTCGCCCAGCGGCCTGCCGGCGAGACGGTCGGCGCGGCGCATCAGCTCGGCTTCGCTTCGGGGCGGCTGCGCGCTCAACGCAAGTGTACGCCGGTTTCGTTGACCACGCGCCCGATGCGGGTGCAGCGGGAATCGAATCCCGCCATGACCTCGTTGAACGAGGCTTCCTCATCGGCGCCAATGATCAGGCAAAGCTCGGCGTCGGCAGAGGCGTCGACGAGAAGCCGTGCGCCGCCGGGACGCCTGAAATATTCTTGCCCGCCGGCAGAGATGGGCAGCTGACCGGAATCGACTTCCACACCAAATCCGTGACAGCCGATGATGCGCAACAGCGTTGCGGCCAGGCTCTCCCTCAAGTCTCCCGCGGCGGCTGTATAAGGCCACGCGGCCCGTCCCTCGTTGACTCGCGGCGGTCTCGGGTCGGCCAATCCGCGCTCGTCGTTTCTGGCTGCCGCCCCGCCCAGCTCGCCGGTCACGTATACGGGATCTCCGGGGCGGGGCGTCGAAAACTCCTCCCGCCGCGGGCCAGGGGCGGTTCCGTGAGCGATGAGCGTGGCGGCTGTCGGCCCGCGGGTGGTATCGCCACCGATAAGCACCGCGCCGTAGGGCTCGATGGTGCTGAAAAGGGTGGCGGAAAATGATTTCAACCACTCGCTGTCGGCCACCGGAAGCGTGAGGCCGAGGGTCACCCAGGCGGGGGAAGCGCCCTGGGCCGCGAGACGATTGAGCGCCGCGCGCGTCAGCGCGCGGGCGAACGCGGCGCCATCGGTGGGGTCGCCGGGTGCGGCGCATAAAGTCGCCAGCGCGCCGATCAGGGATCCGGGGGAACGTGGTTTCAGAAGCGCGGCGTCGTCACCGATTCCGACCAGCACGTCCGAGCGAGGTCGGTCACGCCTGAAGTAGCGATCGATGAGCTCGAATTCGTTCATGCGGGCGAAACGCGTAAGGCGTAACGCCGAGTTTAATCGAACCGTACTCCAGGAGCCCACATGCGGGTGAATTCTCAGACCAGGCTTTGAAAGGTGTCGTGATTGGTGCTGTCTGCGCCGGTATTTGTTGCCCAGCTCGGAGATAGTAACGGTCTCGCCTGCCGTCGTTTCCTCAGCTCTCCCATTCACTTTTGTGTCGCAATTTGCGCCAGACGGCAAGCACCTTGTTCACGTAGCGGCGGGTTTCCGGATAGGGGGGCACGCGGTTGCCGTAACGCTCTACCGCGTTTTCTCCCGCGTTGTAGGCAGCCAGCGCCAGCACCACGTCGTCAAAGCGAATCAGCAAGTCGCGCAGATAGCGCACGCCGCCGTGCAGGTTACGCACCGGATCGAGGCGGTCGGGGACGCCGTAGCGATTCGCGGTCCCGGGCATAAGCTGCATCAGGCCCACCGCGCCCTTTCGCGACACCGCCGCGGGGTTGTACGCCGACTCCACTTGAACCACGGCGTGGATAAGATGCGGATCCAGGTGATGATGGCGAGCGACCCGGTCCACCAGCGGGGAGAATCGGCGACGGTTTCGGGCGAAATCGTGTTTTTGCGGCCGCGGCTTCGACTTGTAGCCCTTGCCGCGATGTATGAGCACGTAGCCCGGACCCAGGGGACGATCGGCGAGGTGCACCCGGCCGTGGCGGTCGACGAACTTATAGATGTCGGCGTTCGCGACACCTGTGCCAAAGACGCCGAGTAAAAAGGCCGCCCAAAGCATGACCGCCCGGGAAGATTTCCCACCGCGGCGCATGAGATTCCTGGTGACGCATGTGCTTGAACCCATGCATCTCAGAATAGACGATACGCAAGCTGTAGCAGGGCCAGAGCGGCCAGTCCGGCAAGCAGATCATCGAGCATGATCCCGAATCCGCCCCGGACCCGGCGGTCGAGCCAGCCGATGGGCCAGGGCTTGACGATGTCTAAGAACCTGAACAGAAGAAATCCGGCCAGGATCCAGGCCCAGGCCGGGGGCAGGGCGATCATGGCAACGAGAAAGCCCACGATCTCGTCGAGGACAATGCCCCCGTGGTCGTGCACTTGAAGATCCCGGGACGTCTTGTCGCAGATCCAAACTCCCGCGAGAAACAAAATTCCGCACACGCCGATGTAATACGGCAGCGGAAGCGAGGCCATGGAGAGATAAATGAAAACACCGAGCACGGTGCCCGCCGTGCCCGGCGCCACCGGAGCGAGCCCGGCGCCAAAGCCGAAGGCAAGTACGTGGACGGGATTGCGCAGATCGGGGCGGGGTGCCGGCGGCGTAGGCAATGCGTTAACCCCTGAAGTGATCGTAAGCCGGGCGCGGCCGAAACGAGCTGCCGTCGTCGTGGTGGAATTCAAGGCCCGGCTGCTTGTTCACCACGCCGATTTCGGTGATCGAACATCCAAATTGTTCCAGCCTGTTTTCCAACTCGGTTAGCGCCGCTTGTGGCAGCGTGAAGCAGAGCTCGTAGTCGTCGCCGAAGCTCAAGGCCAGCTCCAGGGCTGAATCGCCTTGTCGCCGGGATCGCATCACCGGTGAAAGCGGAAGCCGGTCAACGTTTACACTGGCGCCGACGCCGCTTGAGTTGAGAATGTGATTCAGATCCCCTGCAAGTCCATCGGAGAGATCGATTGCCGCAGACGCCAGGCCGCGTAGCGCCGCGCCGGCAGCCAGTCGGGGCTCGGGGCGGTCGAGTCGTCTCAGGACGTAATCGGCCTCCTCTGCCGGCAGCGAGAGTTCTCCTTTTGCCGCCGCAAGCCCGAGACCCGCATCGCCCAGGGTGCCGGTGACGTAGATCCGGTCTTCCGGACGGGCGCCGCTGCGCCTCAATGCCGCGTCCGGGGTAACGTGACCGATGGCTTCCACGCTGACGACCAGGGGTCCGCGGGTGATTGCGGCGGCCGCCACCTCAATCTCGAATTCTTCAGCGGCTTGCGCGAGGCCGCGGCGAAATCCCTCGATCCAGGGACCGGACAGCGTCTCGGCGGCCAGCGCGACCGCCACCGCCGAGGGCGCTGCGCCCATGGCCGCGAGATCGCTCAAATTGACGGCCACCGCCTTATAGGCCACGTCCTCGCTCTTGGCTTCGGCGCGAAAGTGGGCTCCGGATACCAGGGTATCGATCGCGACCACGAGGGCCTTGTCCCCCGGCGCCGCCATCCGCCAGACGGCCGCGTCGCTGCCGGGGCCCTTGGATTTCACCCTGGCAAGAAGTGATTCGGGACGCATTTCGTTGGCATGCAGCATTGTCGAGAGACGAAGCGTAACCGTTTTCAGCGCCGATCGGGTTTTATGTTATAACTCCCCGGCCGCATGGATCTGCGATCCGGCTCATCGTTTCTGGCGACCTTGATTCAAACGCGGTACAAGCAGGTTTAGCTTCGAACCTTATCCCGACAAACTTAAGCATCGGACCGTGGACAATACTTTTATCAATATTGTTTTTCTGATCGTCACCGCGGTCGTGGCCTACCACGGTCTCACCTGGCGTGACGAGAACGGCGAATCCGACTTCGTACGCCTGCTCTTCGGAAGTATTGCCCTTTTGTTTTTCTTCCGCGTTTTGCTGGTCGACGTGATGGGCGTGTGGGGCTGAGTAGCGGGCGTTAGATTGTAGATGGTAGATGGGGTTGGCCGAGGCGACACAAACGCCCGCCTCCATCTACCGTCGACCATCTACCTTCCACCGTATTCCAGAGTATTCTCACTGCTTGTACGTTCGCTGCTGCTGATCGATCTCGGGGACGCGAAGCACGCGCTGCTCCGGCGGCTTGGCGAGCTCGGCGCGCAGGTATTCGGCGCGATCGCCGATAGTGGGCGGTTTTTCCGGCTGATTGCGTAAGAAGCGCGTCAGCCAGTGCGGTCCTTCGTTCAGCTCGGGATCGAGCTTCAACGCTTTGTCATAGTCCGCGATCGCCTTCTCGTATTCGCCGATACGATCGAAGAGTATTCCGCGATTGGCATAGTTCACGCCTATATCCGGCTGCATCGCGATGACCTTGTCGTACTGCGCCAGGGCCTCGTCGAAGCGGTTCAGCTGCAGCAGGGTCCGGGCCTTGCCGCGAATGGCGAAAACGTGGTGCGGGTTTTCGCGCAGCGCGTCTTCGTATTTCTCGAGCGCGCGCTGATACTCGCTGTCGGCGAAAAACTGCTCGGCGCGTTTGAACTCGAAATCCCCCGGAGAATGCTCGCGAAGAAATGAATCGTAAAGGCTCCACCCAATCCACAGCGCTGCCAGGGTGATCGCCGTCCACTTGAGGAATTTGTAAAGCGAGTCATCCACCGCCGCCGGACTCCATGACTTTCATCAGGTGGGTATTGAACAGCAGTGAGAACGTCAGGGAGACAAAAGCCGCAATAACGCGCGCGCGGGTGCGCTGCCCCTGGCGCTCCTGCTCGCTGAGCTCCTTGCCGAGCTTGCGCTCGAGCCGCCTGACGCTCAAAACCCAGATGAAGTTGCTCACCGGGAAGAACAGCAACAGTGCCAGGACGATAACAGCAATCTCGAAAGGCAGCATGGGCTTGATTTCCGGTTCGATTCTCGTCCTTCGGGCCGGTTGGCGCAGACTGAGTCCACCGCCGATCTGGAGCTAACGGGAGCCGATGATAGCGCAAAAAAAAGGAGGGACGCGCCCTCCTGATTTCGATGAGTCTACTGTTGTACAGGGATGCATCGCGTCCCTTTTATCTTGAAAACAGTCCGGGGCGGCGAGGCCACCCCGGACTATTTGAGACGAGTTTTACATCTCGTCGCTGGCTTCGTGGACGTCGCCGATGTCGTCGTAAAGCGCCTCGATTTCTCGCTCAGGCACCGTCGACAACTCCATCTTGTAGGCGAGGAACCACATCATGAACACACCAAGAGCCCACCAGAGAATCTGCCAGGCCCAGATCGACGGCATGCCGAAGGTCCAGGTAGCGGCGTCGTTCGGGTTGCCGAAGATGGTGTTGCCGATGACCGCGCCCGGGCCGATTCCGAAGAAGAACCAGACCAGGGTGATGATCCACGCCACCGGGACCAGGCCCTTCTTGGCCGCGGGCAAAGACGCATGCTCACGCAGGAAGCTGTGAAACTTCATACGGTGCGTCGTTTCCGCGTCGTTCTGGGTCATGGTCGATACGATGATGGCAATACCCAGATTGAAGATAATGCCCCAACCGGCGGAGTGAATGGTCAGCGGCCAGCGTCCCCAGGCCTCGATCCCCAGGTTCTGGCCGATGGTCTCGGTGCAGGTGACCGCGACTAGACCGGCAATTAGACCCAGGTTACATCCCTGACGCGTCAGCCACGGGAACCAGCATACGGCCATCAAGGACGGCCACATCTGGAAGCCGTAGGCCACCGCGAGACCGCCCAGCAGCACCAGAGCGTCACTGGAGGTGGTGGCCACCACCAGCGCGGCCAGCACGATGAGACCCACGCCGATACGACCGAACAGCTTCTGCTGCAGGTGCGTCGCGTTGGGCATCACGAAGTGCTTGAGCAGGTCGCGGGTGAGCATGCCGCCGGCGGTGGACATGTAGGCCGCGCCGGTGGACTGCATGGCCGCCAGCGCGCAGACCGCGAGCAGACCGCCAAGCCATCCCGGTGCCAGATGGATGAGCTGCGGCACCAGCATGCCCTGCTTGCCCTCCGACTGCATGATGTCGATGCCCCCCAGCCCGGCGCCGAGCACGTTGTTGGTGAGCTCGGGATGCGCCGCGGCGAAGGCGGTATCCGCCCCCAGGAAGTGACCGCCCATGCCCTGAAACGCGGTGAACACGAACAGGATCAGGCCGATTCCGAAGGACGAGGCCCACACCTGCTGTGGCGCGAAGGGCTTCGGGCTGTGGTTGGAAAAGGACCACATGGAGAACGCCGGGGCGGACTGAATGCCCATCAGCGCGAACATGTAGGTCAGGATCATGATGCCCGTCCAGGCGCCGCCGGTGGCCGAGGGCCCATTGGAGACGAACTGGATCACGCCCGGGATGGCGATGTAATGACTGTAGCCGTCCGGTGTGCGCTTGGTATCCATCTGCGCCAGCGCGGCGATGGCCTCGTTAAGCCTTCCGAAGCCGCCCACGTAGCTGACCGCAATGATGCCGATGATGATGATACCCATCGCCAGCAGAATGCACTGCAGCGTATCCACGTAAGCCACGGCGCGAAGGCCGCCGGATGCCACGTAGATGAACACCACCGCC
>JBFHVA010000081.1:0-13482 GCA_041589735.1 Gammaproteobacteria bacterium
CAGCGCGATTTGTTCTGGCAGATGCTGATCGCTGCGTGTCTGCGCTGCGGGCGCCTGAAAGAGGCGCGCGCGCTGCTTTGCGAGCGCACCGCGCTCAAACCCGATAACGTCTGGAGCTGGCGGCGCTACGCGGACGCGCTGCAAGCGGAGGGCGAAAGTGAAGCCGCCGTGGAGGCGCGGAACAAAGCGGAGGCGTTGTTGGCGGCATAACGGCGATTGCTGACGCGTAGTGCGAAAATGTGATGCGTGATTGGCAGCACAGACGTCGACATCAAGTTTCCAACAGACGACGATCGCAATCTCATCTTTTCTTATTCGCTCGCAAAAAAGCCCGGGTGTGAAACTCGGCCTGCTCCGCCGCGTAAGCGTACCTGCGACCCACGGGACAGGCGCGGCGGGCGAGGCAACCGCCGGTGAGACATTGCGCACCCGCCGCTGAATCCACGTGGGCTACGCATCGCGGCACGTCGTAGCCGGATTCGCTGAATGCATCCACCGGGCAGGTGGTCAGACACGGTCGATCGGCGCAGTTATCGCACGGCCGCTCTGCGCTCTCCATGGGCGGCAAATCGATTCGCGTGGCAAAGGCAAGGGCACCACGATACGCGTGCCAGAGACCGTACTCGGCGTGAATCAGCGGGCCGATTGGGGACGGCCACACCGGCTCCGCCTTCTGGGCCCATTTGAGAAAGGGCAGATACGGCGGCCCGGTAAACGGATACAACGCCTTCGAGTCGAGCTTTTTCGCCAGATCGCCTACCAAGCGCCGGCTGAAGCTATTCAACGGATCCACCGAAAGGTGTCGCTCCGGCGAGAAGCCGAATCGCCGCCACATCTCCGGGCCGGCGTTCCCCACCAGCACCAGCGTGACGCAAGACGTTCCCGCAACGACATCGGGAACTTCGTCTTCCGGCCGGGGATAAAAACCACCCCGGGGCGTGAGCCCGGTTTCGCGGATGGCGTCGACGATGTCGTCGTAGGTCAAGGATCGAATGCCGGCGGGAGTACGGCCACTACGATATCACTTGTCACGTGTCACTGATCTTCGCGCGACGAACAACTTGATCGATGGCATTGCGACCCAGGCCGCTTCTACGGTGGTTTTCGTTAATCGCTCGGCTATTCGTAGGTTCTCGCGTCGTCGATAACTTTGCCGTCATTGGGCAGGCTGCCGGGCTCCACCAGCTTCACTTCGCCGCGCAGCTTGCAGACCTCGCGAATGCTGGAGGCGATGGCTTCGACCAGCTTTGCATCCTTAACCGCGACTTCACAGTGCAGCGTCATGACATCCTGGTTATCGACGCTTTCCACCACCAGGCGAGCCCGGGTCACTTCTCCGTGGCGGTCAACGACCGCGGCGACCTGGGAGGGATGAACGAACATGCCCTTGACCTTGGTGGTCTGATCGGCGCGGCCCATCCAGCCCTTGATGCGCATGTTGGTGCGCCCGCAGGGGCTCGTTCCCGTCAGCACCGCGGAAAGATCTCCGGTACCGAAGCGAATCAGCGGGTACTCCGGCGTAAAGGTGGTGACCACCACTTCTCCCACCTCGCCTTCGGGCACCGGATCACCGGTACCGGGCCTCAAGATCTCCACGATTACTCCCTCGTCGATGATGAGCCCTTCCTTGGCTTCGGATTCGTACGCGATCAGTCCGAGATCTGCAGACGCGTAACACTGCAACACGTCCACGCCTCGATCCTGAAGTTGGCTGCGCAGGCTGGGCGGAAGCGCCTCTCCGCTAACCAGTCCCTTGCTAATGCTGGAAACGTCGGCTTTCATCTCCGCGGCTTTGTCCAGAACGATGTTGAGAAAAGACGGCGTGCCGACGTAAGCAGCGGGCTTCAGGTGGGCGATAGCCTGAACCTGAAGCTCGGTCTGACCCACGCCCGCAGCAACCACCGGGCAGCCCAATGCCCGCGCGCCGGACTCCAGCATCACGCCGGCCGGAGTGAAATGATAGGCGAAGGTGTTGTGAATCAATTCCCCGGCGCGGACGCCGGCGGCGAAGAGCGCCCGGGCAAGTCGCCAGTAGTCTTCTCCTGTGCCCTCCGGCTCGTAGATAGGTCCGGGAGAAGCGAACACGCGATTCGCTTCGGCAATTGGAATCGCCGCCAGGCCTCCGAAGGGCGGGGCCGACTTCTGGCGCTCAAGCAGCTCCGACTTTCGCAACACGGGAAGTTTCGACAATGCCTCGCGGCTGGTAACGTCCCCGGGCTCGATTTCTTTCAGCAGCGTCGCAAAGGCAGAGGCGTGCTCCTTGGCGTTGGCAATTTGCCGCGGCAAGTCGGCAAACTGCGCCAACTCGCGCTCTGCCGGATCGCGGGTTTCCAGGTTGTCGTAATAGGCGGCCATTGCAACGGGAACGACTAGGTTCGGCGAGTTGGTGAAAATAGCGCTCTGGAATAGTAACCGGTAACAAGTAACATGTGACTCGTAAGAGGAAGCTTTCGAAGACGATCGCTGCTTCTCTTTCTTGTTACATGTTACGTGTCACTTATTACTTTTCTAAGCCAGCCAGCGTTTGCGGCGACGATAGTGCTTCACGTCGCGGAAACTTCTGCGATTCTCTCCGCTCATGCCGAGATAGAACTCCTTCACGTCCTCGTTCTGCGCCAGGGCCGCCGCCTGCCCGTCCATAACCACGCGGCCGGTTTCGAGAATGTAGCCATACTTGGCGTAGCGCAGGGCTACGTTAGTGTTCTGCTCGGCAAGTAGAAAAGTGACGTTCTCTTGCTCATTGAGACGCTTGACGATTTCAAAAATCTCTTCGACCAGCTGCGGCGCGAGGCCCATGGAGGGTTCATCAAGCAGAATAACTTTCGGCTTTGCCATCAATGCGCGGCCGATGGCGGTCATCTGCTGCTCGCCGCCCGAGGTGTAGCCGGACTGGGCGTCGCGTCGCTCCTTGAGGCGGGGGAAATAATGATAGACCTTTTCCAGATCTTCCTGCACCGCGGCGCGACCATCGGTGCGCGTGTAGGCGCCCGTCAGCAGGTTCTCTTCCACGGTGAGATGCTCAAAACAATGCCGACCTTCCATCACCTGCACCACGCCGCGCTTGACCAAATCGGAGGGATGAAGTCGGTCGACGCGCTCACCGCGAAACTCGATGGATCCCTTGGTGACATCCCCGCGCTCCGCTTTGAGCAAACTGGAGATAGCCTTGAGCGTGGTGGTCTTGCCGGCGCCGTTGGCCCCGAGGAGGGCAACGATGCCCCCCTCGGGAACCTCAAGCGAAACCCCTTTCAACACCAGGATCACATGATCGTAGATCACCTCGATGTTCTTGACGGCCAGCAGGGGCGAGCCATTTTCCGGCGCCGTCATGGTCGTAGCAATCCCTTGTCAGCCGTTGCTGCCGTTGCTGCCGATCAGGCGCAGTTTCGCGGCTGAATGTTGTTTTCGTTTGCGAACTCCGCGGCGGCCTGCTCGATCATCGGACGCACCACGTCGCGCATGGTCGGAATCCAGTCGCTGACCATGTTCCATTCCTTGCCGTTCCACTGCTGGATGATGATCGGCCCGCCGGTCTCGTGGTCGGCACAGCTGACCTGCACCGGGCGGGTAAAGTCTTTCATTCCCAGCTCGGCCAGTCTGGCTTCGGTAACGTTCAGATTTTCCAGCCCCCAGCGAACCTGCTCGCCGGTCATGGGCTTGTTGCCGTACTTGCCCATGGCGGTGCGAATCGCCTCGACACCAAACATGGCGTTCACCAGACCACGGTTGTACAAAACTTCGCCCAGGTTGTTTTGCTTTGCCTTGGCGTAATCGCCGTTGTACACGTATTTGATGATTTCCTTGTGGACCGGGTACTGGTCGCCGGCGCCGTGGAAGTTGGCCGATTTGTACCCAGCAGCGGCGTCGCCCGCGGGAACCACGTCGGCGTCGCTTCCGGACCACCAGTTACCCACAAAACGATCCATATTAAACCGAATCGCGGCAGCTTCTTTGATCGCCACCTGATTCATGACGCCCCACCCGGACATGAAGATCCAGTCGGGGCGCAGCCGGCGGATCTGGAGCCAGGTGGCCTTTTGCTCCTGCCCGGGATGGTCCACCGCCAGCAACGTGAGGTCGTATCCGTACTTTTTGGAAAGCGCTTCCAGCGTCGGATTCGCTTCCTTTCCGTAAGCGCTGTTGTGATGGATGTGGACGATCTTCTTGCCTTTGAGCTTGTCCAGGCCACCTTCCTGCTGGCCCACGTAGCGCACGAATGCGGACGCCTGGCTCCAGTAGGTGGTGGGGAAGTTGAACACCCACTCGAACACGCGCCCGTCAGCCGCCGCCGTTTGGCCGTAACCCATGGACAGAATCGGCACCTTATCGACGGAAGCCTTGGGAATCAGCTGATAGGTAATGCCGGTACTGTAAGGATTGACCAAAGAGGCTCCGGTTGGCCCGTTGTTCTTGAGCTTCTCGTAGCATTCCACACCCAGCTTGGTGTTGTACTGCGTCTCGCATTCCTCGAATGCAATCTTTACTCCGTTGATACCGCCGTCGCGATTGTTGACCAGGGTGTAGTAATCCCGGAAACCATTTGCGACGGGAATGCCGCTCGGTGCGTAGGGACCGGTGCGGTAAACGAGCATAGGAATGAATTGCTCGTTCTGGGCCAGGGCCTCGGTGGTAGCCAGCCCCGACAGGGCGGCGACCGCGCCAAGTCCGGCAATGGTCAGTTTCTTGATATTCATTGGCTCCTCCTGCCTATGTGTGTTTTTAAAGATCTCTTGTTTGTGTCGCAAAACTCTATCACGCTACCGTCCGGAGCGACAATTTAGACTCCGATTAATAGGGGAACGGCCAGCGCCTGAGTTTCTCCTTGGCTATTTGCCAAAGCCGAGCAAACCCGTGGGGCTCGACAATCAGAAAAAAGATGATCAGACCTCCAAAAATCATGACCTCCAGATGCTTCTGTAAATCCGTCGCCATCTGCAGACCGACCAGCTGCGGCGCGTTGGTCAGCAGAACCGGCACCAGGGTGATGAAGGCAGCGCCGAGAAAGGATCCAAGAATGCTTCCCAGTCCTCCGATAATGACCATGAACAGGACCTGGAACGAGATATTGATTGCGAAAGCTTCGGTCTCCACGCTGCCAAGCCACAGGAACAGAGTCATTGCGCCGGCGATGCCGCAGTAAAATGAAGAAATCGCGAACGCCAGCAGCTTTGTCTGGTAAGGCTTGAAACCGATGATTTCGGCAGCGATATCCATATCGCGTATCGCCATCCATGAGCGTCCCACGCGACCGCGCACTAGATTCTTCGCAATGGGTGCAAAAATGCTTACAAGGATCAGCGCCATCATGTACCGGGTTTCCGCGGTGGCCTCGGGTCCGGTGACGATGTGACCAAATATGGTTCGCGGCGGCGCCGTGATTGTGCCCGAAGGATTGTAGTTATAGAACCAGGCGACCTTATTAAACATCCAGCTCAAAAAGAATTGCGCGGCCAGGGTCGCCACGGCGAGATAAAATCCTTTTATCCGCAGCGACGGGATGCCGAAAATGATCCCGACGCCCGCGGCGCACAGTCCCGACAACATGAACACGACGATAATGTTCATATCCGGCCAGGCGGTGGTCATCTTGTAGGTCATGTAGGCGCCAACCGCCATGAATCCGCCGGTGCCCAGACTCAACTGACCGGCATAACCCAGCAAGAGATTGAGACCTATGGCGGCCATGGCGAACACCAGAAACGGGATCAGCACCGCCTGAAGCATGTACTCGCTTGATACGACCGGGATTACCAGAAAGGCGATAAGCAATATCGCCATGAGAAACCAGCGATCCTGCGGGATAGGCAGAATCGCCTGGTCGGCTGCGTAATTCGTTTTGAACTGACCGGCTTCGCGGTAAAACACCTCAGCGATACTCCTAAGTCTACGTTGCTATCGTTCCTGGCTCTGGAAGTCCGTAACGCGAAACTTCTAGCTGATTCGCGTCACGCATTACGGATGACGCATCACACTCTCTCGATAATTCGTTCTCCAAACAGTCCCTGCGGCCTGAAAAGCAGAAACACCAGCGCCAGCACGTAGGCGAACCAATTTTCGATGGCGCCGCCGATCAACGGACCCCAATAGACCTCTGCCACTTTTTCCCCGACGCCGATAATCAGCCCACCGACGATGGCGCCGGGAACCGAAGTAAATCCGCCGAGAATCAGAACCGGGAGGGCCTTGAACGCGATTAAGGAAAGCGAAAACTGAACGCCGCTTTTACCTCCCCACATGATTCCCGCTACGAGCGCGACGATACCCGCAACCGACCACACGATTACCCAGATGGTCTTGAGGGGAATACCCACCGACAGCGCCGCCTGGTGGTCGTCCGCCACAGCGCGCAGCGCGCGGCCGATAGGCGTCTTGTGGAAGAAAACCGCAAGTATCGCTACAAGAATCGCTCCGATGGCGGCAGCCCAGATATCGAAGGTATTCAGCAAAACCCCCTTGATCATGACGGGTTCCTCGGGAATGCCCACGTCAAGGCGCTTGACGTTGCTGCCCCAGATGAGTTCTCCGAATCCCTCCAGAAAAAAGGCGAGCCCGATTGTCGCCATGAAAAGTATGATGTGCTCCTGGTTCACCAGCGGGCGCAGCATTACCCGCTCGATGACCATGGCCAGCACGACCATGACTACGGCAGTGAGCACCAGCGCCAGCCATACGGGGACGCCTTTTTCCATCAGGCCAACGAGGGTTAGAGCGGCGAACAAGACCATCACGCCCTGGGCGAAGTTGAAGGTTCCCGAGGCTTTGAAAATCAGCACGAAACCGAGAGCCACCAGGGAATACATCACCCCCGTCAGCAGACCGCTGACGAACACCTCGGCAAAAAATACCGGCGCCCCCCACATATCGAGCCAGGGAGCGATGAATACGGCGTGAAGGGTTTCCATAGTTTATCTACTTTCCGCAGTAAAACGTTTAACGAAGTCCATGTAGGCGCGGCCTTGGCCGCGAATCATTAAATCAGGCAAACGAAAACTCAAAAATTCAGAAACTTTGCTCCAGTTCGTGCCCAGTCGGTTAATCATGAACGGCGCCCAGATAGGCATCGATAACCTGCTTGTTTCGGCGCACTTCATTGGGCGTGCCATCGGCCAGAAGCTTTCCATAATCAAGAACCACCACGCGATCGGAAATATCCATGACCACGCCCATGTCGTGCTCGATAAGCACGATGGTGGTGCCAAACTCGTCGTTGACATCCAGAATGAAGCGGCACATGTCTTCCTTCTCTTCTGTATTCATGCCCGCCATCGGCTCGTCCAGCAGCAATAAATCCGGCTCCGCGGCCAACGCCCGACCCAGCTCGACGCGCTTCTGCAGCCCGTAGGGCAGTTTTCCTACAGGTTGTTTCCGAATCGCCTGTATCTCCAGGAAATCGATGATGTGCTCGACGAAGGCTCTGTGCTCCATCTCCTCACGCCGCGCCGGGCCAATATAAAGCGCCTGCCAGAGGAAGTTGCGGCGCATCTTGAGGTTGCGCCCGGTCATGATGTTGTCCAGGGTGGACATGCCTTTGAACAAAGCGATGTTCTGGAAGGTTCGGGCTATGCCCTGGGCGGCAGCCTCGTGGGGGCGCATTTGCTTGCGCTTGGTGCCCTTGTAGGTGATGGTGCCACCCTGCGGATGGTAAAAGCCGTTGATACAATTGAGCATGGAGCTCTTGCCGGCGCCGTTGGGTCCGATTATGGCTCGGATCTCCCCTTCGCGAACGTTGAAAGTCACGTCTTCCAGCGCCTGAACACCGCCAAAGCTGAGCGAGACGTCCTCCACACTAAGTAGGACGCCCGCGATCCTACGTCCGTTGCTGCCGTTTACTTTGGCCATCTTGTCTTCCCTTCTCAGCTCGCCCTGGCGACGGGCGCGACCACGTCCACGTTGCGCAGCTCGACCTCGGCTTTAATCTTGCCGGTGCGGCCGTCCTCGAAGGTGACTTCGGTTTCCACCGCGCACGTGTTCAGATCTGAGTACAGCGCATCGACGAGCTTTCCATAGCGCTCTGCGACGAATCCGCGGCGAACCTTACGCGTCCGAGTCAGCTCCCCATCGTCGGCGTCCAGCTCCTTGTGAAGCACCAGAAAGCGGCGGATCTGGGAGCCGGAAAGCTTTACGTCCGCCGCAAGATCCGCGTTGACCTTTTCCACGCATTCGTGGATTAGATCGATAACTTCTTTTCGCGTGGCGAGCTCCTGATAGCTCGCGTAGGGGATATGGTGCCTTTCGGCCCAGTTGCCGACCGCCTCCAGGTCGATATTGATGAAGGCACCGACATAATCGCGGTCGTTACCGTAGGCCACCGCTTCTTTGATTTGGGGAAAGAACTTGAGCTTATTTTCGATGTACTTGGGCGCAAACATGGTACCGTCTTTCAATTTACCGACGTCCTTGGCGCGATCGATGATCTTCAGGTGTCCGTCTTCATCGAAAAAGCCCGCGTCTCCCGTATGGACCCAACCATCTTGTGTTTTGGCTTCCGCAGTCGCTTCCGGGTTTTTGTAATAGGAATGGAAGACACCCGGACCGCGATACAAAACCTCACCGTTGTCGGCGATTTTGATTTCCACCTGGAGCGCAGGCGTACCTACGGTATCAGGCTTGATTTCGCCGTTGGGCTGCATGGTCACGAATACCGATGATTCGGTCTGACCGTAAAGCTGCTTCACGTTAACGCCCAGCGACCGATAGAAATCGAAAATGTCCGGGCCAATGGCTTCGCCTGCGGTATAGGCGATGCGGATGCGGGAAAGACCCAGCGTGTTCTTGAGTGGCCCATAAACCAGCAGCGTGCCAAGACCGTAAAGCAAGCGCTTGCCGAGGGATATCGGTTTTCCGTCCAGCATCGGGATTCCGATCCTTTTGGCCACGCCCATGAAGTAATGGAACAGCGCGCGCTTTAAAGCGCTTGCGTCTTCCATCCGAATCATCACCGTAGTGAGCAAGTTTTCGTATACTCTGGGCGGCGCGAAGAAATAGGTTGGACCTATTTCGCGCAAATCGTGCATCACCGTATCGCTGCTTTCAGGGCAGCTTACGCAAAAGCCGGCCACGTAGGCCTGGCCGTAAGAAAAAATATGATCGCCCACCCACGCCATGGGGAGGTAGGCGAGTACTTCTTCATCCTGACGCAGCCCGTCTCGCTGGATACCGTTTTTCGCCGTGATGCGAACGTTGTCATGGGTCAGCATTACCCCTTTGGGCCGGCCGGTGGTTCCAGAGGTATAGAGAATAATTGAGACGTCCGAGCCCTTTCCCTTCGCCACCTCAGACTCAAAGAAATCCGGACGCTTGGTGTCGAGCTCTCTGCCTTTTATCTGAACGTCCTTGGAGGAAAAGATAAAAGCCTGGTCGTAGTGGCGCATGCCGCGAGCATCTTCGTAGATGATGGTCTGCAGCTTCGGGCACCGCTCTTTGATCTCCAGAAGCTTATCAACCTGTTCCTGGTCTTCTGCGATGGCAAAACGGGCCTCGGCGTGGTCCATGACAAATTGGAGCTCTTCGGCAACGGAGTCCTGGTACATGGGCACGGGGATCCCGCCGAGTGACTGGACCGCGCACATTGCTCCGTAGAGCCTGGGTCGGTTGTCGCCGACGATGGCGAGCTTGTCGCCGCGCTGGAAGCCTAAGGAAGCGAGACCGCATGCGAGCTCGCGGACATCCTTGGCGAGCTGGCGCCAGGTCCAGGACTGCCAGATGCCGAATTCCTTCTCCCGCGCAGCGTGCTTGTCGCCATGACGCCGGGCGTTCTCCAGCAGGAGCTTGGGGAAGGTGTCGAGTCTGGTGTCGAGCTTCTTTTCGCCACCGTGGGGCCCGGCGACCTGGCTCGCATCATTCATCGTTCCACTCCGTGTGCGGCCGCTCTGGCGCTGTTCTAAGAATTGTTCCGCTGAGGAGGCTCAACCCCTGGCGGCGGGCCGGCGGCGATTTTAGGGCCTATATCCTAGCGGCATTGGGGCCCACTTCAAACGGTTGAATCTCGGGGCAATCCGCCGACGGTCGGGTCTTGCCCGAACGCGTGCCAGACCGGCGCCGAGAACGTCTCCCGGTCCCTACTCCGAACGCGTGGGGTAGCCGGGAGTCACCTGGGCTGCATGCGGATGGCCCCGTCCAGACGAATGACATTTCCATTGAGCATCGCGTTCTCGATGATGTGGCCCACCAACGCCGCGTATTCGTCGGGGCGGCCCAGCCGGGACGGGAACGGAACCTGGGCCGCCAGGCTGTCCTGCACCTCCTTGGAAAAACCAAGCATCATCGGTGTAGCCATCAAACCCGGAGCGATGGTCACCACGCGCACGCCCATCTGGGCGAGTTCCCGGGCGATCGGCAGCGTCATTGACACCACGCCACCTTTGGACGCGCTGTACGCCGCCTGACCGATTTGCCCCTCGAACGCGGCAATAGACGCGGTACAGACGATTACGCCGCGCTCTCCCGTCTGGTTTACCGGCTCAAGCCCGGTCATATCCGCCGCAGCAATGCGGGTCACGTTGAAAGTCCCGATCAAATTGACGTTGACGACCTGCCTGAAATTGTCGAGCGGCATTGGCCCTTCGCGGCCCACGATCCGCTTTGCCGGGGCGATGCCCGCACAGTTGATGCAGAATCGGGCCGGACCATGAGCGTCTCTCGCCTCGGTGACGGCGTCTTCGACGCTTTTTGCATCCGAAACGTCGCAGGCGACTGCGACACCATCGATCTCTTGCGCGACTTTGGTTGCCGAGGCCGAGTCGAGATCAAACAGCGCGACTTTAGCGCCCCGGGCGCTGAGAAACCGAGCTGTTTCCGCCCCCAGTCCCGAGCCTCCTCCCGTCACGATCGCGGCATGACCCTTGATCTCCATTTGGTCTCCTTATTCGATTATTCGTTACTGATACGGGTCCGATATTACTGCCGGTCGGCGCCGCGAGCTGGCGGTATCTTGAGAAAACGGCGGTGGAGCTGACGAAATTGCTCCGTCGCGCCCCGATGCGCCCATTCAAACAGCACCATCTCCCGCGTCACGATTTCAATCCCGTTCCGCCGCATGCGCTCTATGGCGAGACCTGCATCGTCAGGGGTGCGGCTCGATACCGCGTCCGCTACTAAAAACACCGATTTACCTGTTTCCTTCAGCTCGATCGCGCTCTGCATCACACAGACGTGAGCCTCAATGCCGGCCACCACTATTTGAGTACGGCCGGCTTGCTCGATCCGTTCATTACATGAGGACTCGGAAACGCAGGAAAAGTGGTCTTTTCTCAATATCGCATCAGCGGCTAATTGTTCCCGAAGGCGCGGGACGGTGTGGCCGATGCCTTCGGGATAGTGCTCCGTCGCGAACACCGGCACCCCGACCACCCCGGCAACGCCGATCAGCCATTCACAGTTCTCGATGACGCGATCATGCTCATGAACGTGGGGCGTCAGACGCTCTTGCACGTCGACGACGAGGAGAAGGGAATCGGATGCCTTGAGCAGAGCGGACACAGCTAATCCATATATCGTATGTCGTATATCGAATATCGGGTATGGCGCTTCATGATCTGGTAGGAAAACCACGCGACTATATATTTAACTTCCCCACCAACGATTTTCGTTGACTGGCTTTCCGACATACGAAATACGATCTAATCCAGCACTATCTCCGGCAGCTCGCTCAAGGTCTTAATCTCCGCATCCGGCGCGTCCGGCAGTCGCTCTTTCGCCTGTCCGAAGCGATTGCACCAGGCGACGCGAAATCCAAAGGTGGCGGCGGCCGCTGCGTCCCAGGCGTTGGAGGACTGGAAGCTCACCTGGGCCCGGCCGACGTCGAGACGATCCAGGACTTGCTGGTAAACCTCGGGCGCGGGCTTGTAGATGCCGAGATCGTCCACCGAGATGACCGCGTCCAGATGTTCGCCCAGACCTGAGCTCTCCACTGCGGCCTCCAGCATTCTCGGCGAACCGTTGGAAAGCACGGCGGTGCGCATGCCGGCGCTCTTGAGCGTTTTCAGCACCTCCGGAACCTCGGGATAACAGTCGAGCTCGAGGTATGCATTCATCAGATCCTCGCGAAGCGCGGCATCCTTGATGCCTTGGGCGTCCAGGGCGAAGTCGAGTCCGTCACCGGTGACTCGCCAGAAATCCACGTAGCGATCCATCAGACTCCGAAGCCAGGTGTATTCGAGCTGCTTGGTGCGCCAAGTGGCGGAAACCGCATCGGCCTTGTCTCCCAGCCGCTTGCGGTGTTTGCCTACCGCTGAGTGCACGTCGAACAAGGTGCCGTAGGCGTCGAACACGCAGCATTTGATCCCGTGAAATTTGATTTGAGTGCCCATTGCGTTTCCCTTGAAAAATTCTTATTTGCGGCCAGCAGATCGTAGATGGTAGGTAGTGGATGGTAGACGGGGAGAGAGCCGAGGTGCTTGAGTATTCCACCCCTATCTACCGTCTACCTGATTCCGACATACGCGGCTCATAGATTCTTCTTTATCTTCTCTGCAAGCTTCCCAATCGCGTCCATGTCCCCGGGTTTTAATCCCCAGTTCAGCTTCAAGTCATCGCCTTCGCGCCGCGGAAGAACGTGCATGTGGAAGTGAAACACAGATTGCCCGGCGGCGGGGCCGTTGGACTGGACCAGGTTGATGCCGCCCGGCGAGACGGTTTTCTCAATCGCCGCGGCGATTTTTTTTGCCGTAATCACCGTCCGAGAAATAGAATCATCGGAGACAGCATGAACGTCTTTGGCGTGATCCTTGGGAACAACCAGAGCGTGACCGTCATTGGCGGGGTTGATATCCATGAATGCGAAGGTGGCATCGTCCTCGTACAACTTGAAAGAGGGAATTTCTCCGGCAATGATCTTGCAAAAGATGCAGTCTTGGCTTGCGCTCATGGATACTTCCTCTGAGTAGACTTGTCAGTTACTGATCGTTGCTTGCTTCGAGCGTACATACGGAAAAGTTAAACGCCACCGAAGATTTAGCGCGCGGCGGATTTGGACCGCGATTCCCTGACTTCGCTTGAACCAAGCGGAAACTCGTACTCCGCCGTGCCGGTCGCCCGGCCCTCGGGCCCGTAGCTGCGTTCCACAAATCTGAGCTGATCCGCGGTATCAAGGCTCAAGACGGTGGATGACCGGGTGCCGTAAGTTTCGCTATTAATGAAAATCGGCGACAGCACGTGCTCGAGCTCTGGCCCGACCCCGGTATCAGGAAGCTCTTCCTCCAGTGCAACCGTGCGGTCGGCCAGGAGTTCGAGCAAAGCGTTCTCATCCAGCGTATCGCCGGCAAGGATCGATTCGAACCCCGACTTTCCCCGCGCGACCTTGGGCCAGTGCGTGTCAAGTAGATGATTGCTCAGGGCATATACGCCCGGCGACAGCTCCAGCGGACCGTCGGCCCGGTTGGAGTACCAGCAAAGCGCCGTCTCATCGCGGACCAACAGATTGAAGCCATTGTAATCGGAGCCACGCGCGCTCACGCGTCTCAAATAATCAATTGGGGTTTCCGC
>JBFHVA010000082.1:0-13196 GCA_041589735.1 Gammaproteobacteria bacterium
AGGGGAGCACTCAGAGTTGGGCCAGAAAGAATCCGGTTCGGGGGTCGAAATCGAAGATCTCCACTACGCCTACGGGGCAAAGACGGCCCTTGACGGGGTGTCGCTTTCCATCCGCCCGGGTCGCTTCAGCGCCGTCCTGGGACCGAACGGCGCCGGTAAGTCGACTCTCTTCGCGCTGCTTTGCGGGCTGATCGCCAGTAGCGAGGGACGGATCCGGGTGCTCGGCATCGACATGGCCAAGGCGCCTCGCGCCGCCCTGTCGCAGATGGGTATCGTGTTTCAGCAGCAAACACTGGATCTGGACCTTAGTGTGGCCCAGAACATGGCGTATTTTGGCGCGTTGAGGGGCTTGTCCGGCAATGAATATAAAAGACGCGCGGCACATGGTCTCGAGCGGATGGGTCTTGCGGGTCGCGAGCAGGAGAAAGTGCGTACTCTGAACGGCGGCCACCGACGCCGCCTGGAAATCGCCCGGGCGCTCTTGTGCGAGCCGCATCTGCTACTGCTGGACGAACCCACGGTAGGACTGGACGTGCCTTCCCGCACCGCCCTGGTGGAACACGTTCACGAGCTCTGCGCCGATTCAAGCCTGACGGTGCTGTGGGCTACTCACCTGGTAGACGAGATCTGGCCGAACGACGACCTTGTGGTGCTGCATCACGGACGCGTGCGCGCGGCTGGAGCAGTTGAGGACGTGCTTGATAAAACAGGCTCCACCAGCATTAACGGGGCTTTCACCGCGTTGACCGCGGAAACCAAACCGGCCGAAAGCACGGAGGCGGCCACGTCATGACCGCGATGCGCCTTCATTACCTCGTCTGCCTCAAAGGGGTGATTTGGCGCGAGAGCCTGCGTTTTCTGCACCAGCGGGAACGCTTCATCGCCGCGCTGGTGCGCCCGCTCATCTGGCTGCTCATTTTCGCCGCCGGCTTTCGTTCCATTCTGGGCGTTTCCATCATCCCGCCGTACGAAACTTACATCACCTACGAGACTTACATCGTGCCGGGGCTGGTTGCGATGATTCAGCTTTTCAACGGTATGCAGAGCTCGCTCAGCCTGGTTTACGATCGGGAGATGGGCAGCATGCGGGTATTGCTCACCACGCCTTTGCCCAGGTGGTATCTGCTGTTTTGCAAGCTCATCGCCGGCACCCTGGTGTCGCTGCTACAGGTTTACGCCTTTCTCGTGATCGCCGAGCTGGTCATCATCGATCTGCCGCCGTTAGGCTGGGTCACTGTGCTTCCGGTTCTCATTGTGAGCGGACTGATGCTCGGTGCTCTTGGCATGCTGTTGTCTTCGACTATCCGGCAGCTTGAAAATTTTGCGGGGATCATGAACTTTGTCATCTTCCCCATGTTTTTCCTTTCATCAGCGCTCTATCCGCTTTGGCGAATGCGTGAGTCCAGCGAGCTCATCTATCAGATCTGCGTGCTGAATCCATTCACCTACGTGGTTGAAGCAGCGCGCTACGCGATCTATATGGAATTCAATCTCAAGGCTGTACTGGTTGTGATGCTCTGCACCGTCGTATTCTTTGCCCTCGCCGTCATTGGCTACGATGCAAAAAAAGGTATGGCGCGCCGCGCGCCGGCCTGAGCACACAGAAAACTCGACAACAAAAAAAGTATGCGACTGAGCTCCGTGACTGCCAAAAGCAAAAGGAATTTTCTAGCTTGTAAGCGCCAACTGCTCGCGAATGCACTACTCACCGTCACGTGTCTGACGGCCCCGGGCCTGACGCTGGCCAAAGACACGGGCCTCATCTTCATCAGCAACGAAAAGAGCAGCACCATTACGGTGCTGGATCGTAACGATAATGTAATCCGCGAGTTCGACACCTGCGCCCGCCCGCGGGGCGTGCATTTCAGTCACGATCGCACCCAGTTTTTCGTCGGCTGCGCCGACGACTCCCTGATCGTCGTCTATGACGTTGAGACGCAGAAGCTGGTCAAGCGCATCCGCGGAGTGGAAGAGCCCGAAACATTCGATCTGCACCCCAATGGACGCCACCTGTACGTGTCCAACGAGGAGGACGCCGGCGCCACCGTGTTCGATGTGGAAACCGGCGAGCTGCTGGCCACCTACGATACCGGGGAGGAGCCCGAGGGGGTTTTGTTTACTTCCGATGGCCGCCTGGTGTTCGTCGCTTCCGAAGCGGCGAACCTGGTACACGTCATCGACACCGTTCAGGGAAAAATAATCAAGGACATTCTCGTCGACACCCGTCCGCGGCGTTTCGCCCTTACCCCGGACGAGAAGGAGCTGTGGGTCTCGGCCGAGCTCGCCGGAATCGTCGATATCATCAGCCTCGATACTCTAGAGCTGATCGGCGACATTCCCTTCCTGCCGACGGGCTTTCGCAAGGAGCAGGTCACGCCGGTGGACCTGCTAATCACCAAGGACGGCAGCCGCGCTTACGTGGCGCTTGGGCGCGCCAACCACGTGGCGGTGGCGGACGTGAAGACGCGCAAAGTGCTGCAATACATTCTCACCGGCAAGCGGCCCTGGGGCCTTGCGCTCACCCACGACGAGAAAAAACTCTACGTGGCCAACGGACTGTCGGACGACATCACCATCATCGACACCGAGTCGCTTAAGGTGATTAAGTCGATACCGGTTGGTCAGGTGCCGTACGGAATCCTCATTGATGATCACTAGCCGTCTGGCTGCGTCGATCCTTTCTTTCGTTCTCCTCGGCTTGAGCGAAGATGCGCTGGCACAAGATACCTTCTCTTTCGTATATCTCCAGCGTAGCGACGATCCGTTTTACGCTCCGCACCGTGCTTACACGGGCTTGACTCTGCGAAACCGGCACCGGCCCCTGGACGGTGCGAAGACGGCACAGCGCGAAGGCCGTATTCTCGGCCGCTTGATGAAATTGCGCTTTGAGCTCGTGGAACACTGGATTGAGCCAGGCGAAAATCCCATTGCTGCTGTAGAGTCGCTGCACCAGAGTGTGGGAGCGGCGGTATTTTTGCTCGATCTGCCGCTGGCGGATTTTGAAACGCTCAAACCTTTGCTCTCCCGCCGCGATCTGATCTTCTTCAACATCCGCCACAGGAACGACCGGTTACGCGGAATCGACTGCGCCGCCGGGCTGTTTCACACCCTGCCGAGTAACGCCATGGTGGCGGATGCGCTGGCGCAGTTCCTGTTCAAAAAAGATTGGCGCAAAGTCTTGCTGCTGGTAGGCGAAGAGGACGCGGACCGAATACTCGGTGATGCTTTCCGGCAATCGGCGCAAAAGTTTCGCCTTAAGGTCGTCGACCAGCGCGACTTTGTATTGAGCAATGATCCGCGCCAAAGGGACCAAAACAACATTGCCCTGCTGACCAGCGGCAAGGAGTATGACGTCGTGTTTCTTGCCGACAGCGTGGGCGAGTTTGGACGTTACGTGCCGTACAACGTGCGTAAACCCCGACCGGTGATCGGTAGCGAGGGCCTGATTGCCGACGCCTGGCATTGGACCTGGGAGCGCCACGGGGCGCCGCAGCTCAATCAGCGCTTCGACCGGATCGCCAAGCGCAAAATGCAGGACACGGACTACGCCGGCTGGGCGGCGGTGCGATCCGTCACCGAAGCGGTGGTCAGAACGAAGTCCACCGACATCTCGACACTGCGCGCCTATATGACCTCGGATGAATTCAACTTCGACGCCTACAAGGGCGTGCCGGCCAACTTCCGCCCGTGGGATCATCAGATGCGCCAACCCATCCTGCTGCACACTGGAAACGCCGTCATCGAACGCGCGCCCATCGAGGGCTTCCTGCACGAGAAGAACAACCTGGATACCTTGGGGCCGGATTGGCGGGAATCCGACTGCAGTATGTAATGGACTCGGGTCCCCTTCCGGGGGCGATGCTCAGCGCGGGTACACCGGGGTGCGCCACTCCGGATAGTCCGACAGATTCCCGGACGCCACGTCGGCGTAAACCTGCTGTAGCCTGCGTACCACGGGTCCGACTTTGCCGTCGCCAACGTCCAGGCGGTCGATGGATACGATGGGCGTCACCTCCCACGCTGTGCCGCAGAAAAACGCCTCCTCGGCAGCGGGAAGCTCGCTGCGGTCGATATCTCGTTCTTCAATTTCGAGCTTCAGATGGGTCTTCAGCAGCTCGATGACCGCCTTCCGGGTAATGCTCTCCAGGATGTCGCTGGTTACCGTCGGCGTGACCGCTTTGCCGTCCCGGATCATGAAGAAACACATGGACGGGCCTTCGGATATTTTGCCCCGGCTGTTCAAAAGGATTGCGGTATCGTATCCGTCCGCCCTTGCCTGCAGTGAAGCCAGGCGTCCGTTCTGGTAGTTGGCGTTGCACTTCACCCGCATGGGCATGGCTACGTCCGGGACCCGCTGCCAGGAACTCACCTGGGCGCTACACCCTTGCTCCCGCACCTTGGGGTCCGACCTCGGCGCTGCGGTGATGGCCAGACCCACCGGCCCGCTGGTGGCAGGAGGACCGAACGCGTCGACGAAGACAGTGGCCAGAATATGCACCCCTTCCCGGTACTCGTTGGCACGCAGGAGCTCGAGGGTTTTCTCTGCCACGTATTCAGGATCAATCGGGCCTTCGAATCGCATGAACCGCTGGGAGTAAGCAAGCCGGCGCATATGCGCCTCCAGCAATAACAGATAGAGCTGCTCTTCTGCCTCGTTCCAGTAGGCGCGCAGACCCTCGAATACAGCGGTGCCGAACTTGAATGCCACAGTGCCGACGTGCACTTTGGCTTCATCCCAGGGAACAATTTCATCGTTCAGAAAAACGTACTTTGCTTGAGCCACGGGGCGTCCTTGTGATTACGGTATTGGTTAAGGCACCGGTTAAAGAGTCCGCCGCTAAGCGCCGATTCGACGCGATCGTTAACGGACCATGCGCATTATAGCGGCGAGTATGATGTCCCTTATTCCTCGGGGCGACAATAAAAGGGCCAAAAGTAGCGGACGCATGGGACGGAGGGTCAAGACGACCTTCGGTGCTTCGGGATTTTTTCCTCTTGTAACGAGTCTACTGATGGCGAAACATATTCCGGTCAGGCCATGGCGCCAGGTAACGCGCGCCCGATGCTGATCTAAACTATGGGCAGATCGAAGGCAGTAGCCTGCTAAGTCATTGGGGGAGTGCAAAGTGCCCCGACTTCAGCTGATATCGGACGACTACGGCCGCGCGCTGATTTTCAGCGGCGTCCGCATTGCGGCTGCGCCTGAAGACCGGGCGCCTTTTCCCGTTACCGCCGTCGCTCTGGAAGAAGACACCAACCTGCTCATGAGCGCGCGGGCTGAACTCCGCGCTCCTGTCGAGAGCTTCGGCAAGCTGGTGGAAGACATGGCGTCCTTTGAGCCCGTCGAACCCGGCACTGTCGTCGTTCAGGGCGACTCACCGGTGCGCCTGCTGGCCATCATCCATGACATCGAGCAATCACCCACCTGGAAAGAGGCGTGGATCGAGGACGCGATTTCCGGGGTGCTGAAGGAGACCGAGCGGCACAGGCTGGGTTCGCTATGCCTGCCGGTGCTCGGCTCGCTTCACGGGGACATGTCCACGAAGCGCTTCGCCAGGCTGCTTCGCCTGGCGCTGGAAAAGCATCCTCCGAAACGACTGCGCCGCATCTGGGCGCAGGTGCCTGACGAAGATTCCGAATTGCTGCTGGCCGCCTTTCGTTAAATTCGCCTATTGCGCCGACAGAAAGCCGGGCGGCAGGAAGCTGCCTTTGGCAATGGCCTGCACGAGAGAAGATTGGAGGATTCGCCCACCCCGTCGGGAGGGGCGATCAGTGAGTATGGGTTCGGTCGATTTTATAAACGCCGTTTTTGAGACCGCTGAAAAACTCGGTCACCTGCGGATGACTGACCGGCTCGCCGGAATCATCGACCTGAAGATTCTGCTCTGAAACGTAGGCGATGTAGGTGGTTTCCTCGTTCTCAGCGAGAAGATGATAAAAAGGCTGATCCTTTCGAGGACGGATATTTTCGGGAATTGACAACCACCACTCCTCGGAGCTGCTGAACTCGGGATCGACGTCAAAGATTACGCCCCGGAAAGGATAGAACCGGTGGCGCACGATCTGGCCGATATGAAACTTGGCGGTGTTGTTCATAATACATCTCAATATGGTTCCAACGTCCCCTCAATTCAAGCAGATAAGGCGTTTCAGGGTACCGGATTTGACCGCCGTCACAGTCAGAGATTCCGGTTTCTGATCCACTTTTTCGAAAGTAAAAAGTGCAGGTCAATATCCCGTCGAATCAAACCTCGGCAAGGGCAGAGTCCAGGACTCAAACCTTGCTTCATGGATCAAACACTTAGGCCGCACGATCCATGCCGGCAGTTTCCGACGTTGTAACCAAGCCATTGAAAAATCGGATCTTTTAAGAACCCTGCTCAAGGTTATCGGCCGCCGGCGGCGAACTTTTAGCCCGCCGGGAATTTCGACCCGCCCCCCGGACGGCGAGGATTCAACACCGCTACCTGGCCCCTCGGTCCTGTGTTTAATCGGTCCGCGAACTCCGGAGCCAGAGGTCGGCCCTGAGCAAGGTTGATCCAGATCCTAAGAAGCAGCCGCCGTCGTTCGGCGGCCGGGTTGTCTTCGTAGGCTTCGCGTGCGTGCAGTATGCAGTGATTATTCAGAAGCTGCAGATCGCCTGGCTCGAAACACATGTTCAAGCGAATGTCTGGCCGAAGGGCAAGTGTGCTGACACATTCGATCGCCTCTCGCTCCAGTGCTGTCAACGGTACTCCGAGAATCAGCGCCGCATCCTCGATCTGCTTCTGGTTAAAACGGCAGCTCAATCGTCCCTGGTAGTAGCTGAATACTGGAATGCGACGGCGGCTGAGCTCGTCGGCGCGCCCGGTAGGACCTTTGCCAGCGAGATTGATGCGAAACCCCCGGCAAAGCACCTCGAGGTATTCCGGATGGTGCGTAAGGATCTCGTTGTAGATGCTGGTGGCGCTCGCAATAACGCTTTCACCGCCGCGGGCGGCACTCTCCACGCACAACAATCCCACTAAATCTGAGCTGTCACAGTGCGGTCGAATGGCGGCCCGGGTTCCGTGCCCGCGTATGCCGGTAGTGTCGTAATCGTCACCGCGGTCCGTCACCAGTCCGATGCGGTCTCCCTGGCTGTTTTGGGTAATCACGCGGCCAAGATGAGCCGCAATTCCGGAGTAAAGCAGCAGCAATCGGTCGCGGTCGAGTCGTTTAACGGGCAGGCCGCGGAGAAGTACGAATCCGCGTCCATATTCCAATTCGTCTCGGATTGCCGCGAGCCTCGCGGCAAGTCCCGGCAGTGGAAATGCATCGGAACCAAATTCGCAAGGCGACAGCCCACGTACGCGTACCTTCTCGGTCGAAGATTCAAGCTCCGCCACTTCTGACGCTTTCAACACCCGGATCCAGGCGTCGTCGGCGGACAAAGTTTTCGCCGTCCAGGCGGACGACTCGGTCACCGGCGAAGTGAGTATTTTTCCCATATCGGCTTCCGCCTGGGCCGAAACTTCGAACTTTGCGCTAAGTCTAATGTACTTAAGCTTCCTTACTCGCGAAACACTTTAATCATTAACTATTCCCGGCGCCTCAACTTACGCTTATGATCGCCCGATAGACCGACTGACCTGCGTGAATCCATATGTCCGGATTTCTTGCAAGCCTGCTAAATGACTACGAGCTCGGAATAGAGCGCCACCGCCAGCGACCATTTCTGAAGGCGTCCATGGCCGCCTGCGCCCTGGCCGCGGTCGCCGACGGCGCGCCTACTTTAAGCGAACGCATCCGCGTCGATCAGATCCTCGAAACTCTTGAGACTCTGAAAATATTTGATCCCCACGAAGGCGTCGACCTGTTCAACGAATATTCGAAAGCGCTTTTGGAAACGCCGGCTGAAGGTCGCGAAAAGGCACTCGACGCAGTACGGGCCGTAAACGGGAACCCGGATACGGCGGCGCTGCTGGTTCGCATGTGCCTTGCCGTCGCCGAAGCCAAGGGAGAAAAATGCCGCACCGATGAGGTCGAAATCGAGGCGGTGTGCAAAGCCCTCGGGGTCGATTCCCGGGACCTTGACGTATTCCGGCACGCTTCAGCGGAAGCTCGCGTAGAAGAGAACGCGTAGTAAGATCGATTACTGTTCCCCGCCGGTCTGCCAGGACGGGTGGCTTTGACTCGTTGCTGGTTGCCAACCTCTGACTCTTAGTGAGCGCTCACCTCTGGATCCTTCTGACTCTGTTTGCCGTCGTCATGCAGACGGTGCGCACCGCGGGTCAGAAACAGCTGAGCGCTCACATGGACCCCATGGCGGCGACTCTGGTGCGCTTTCTTTTCGGACTACCGTTCGCCGTGGTCTATCTACTTGCGGTGTCGGGGTGGTACCGGGCGGACATGCCACAGACCAACTCGACTTTCTGGGTGTTCGCCGTTCTCGCCAGCGTTACGCAGGTCGTTGCCACCGCGCTATTGATACACCTTTTCTCTTTTCGAAATTTTGCCGTAGGAACCACCTACGCCCGCACCGAAGCTTTTCTCACCGGCCTGGTGGGCGCGGTCTTTTTCGGCGAGCTGATTACTTTGTCCGGTTGGGCCGCGATACTGGTAAGCGTCTCCGGCGTGGTGGTGCTCACTATCGCCCGCACGCAAATCGAGGCCATTACCCTGGTTCAGCGACTGTGGAACCCGGCCGCGGCGGTGGGGCTCGCGTCCGGACTGTGCTTTGCGCTGGCCTCGCTGTCGCTTCGCAAGGCGAGCCTTTCACTGGGGATCAGCAACTTTCAGCTCAGCGCGGGCATGACCTTGGTGACCATGGTGGCCATTCAGACGGCAATGACTGCGGGCTATGTGGGCTTGAAAAGCGTGCGCCAGTTCGTTGCCATTGTCGAACACTGGCGCGCGTGCCTGTTTGTCGGTCTCACCTCGGCGCTGGGATCCATCGGCTGGTTCACCGCCATGACCCTGGAGAGGGCGGCGTACGTCAAGGCGCTCGGCCAGATCGAATTCGTCTTTGCGCTGGGCATATCCACCTTCTTTTTCCGCGAGCGCAGCAACCCCATGGAGCTCGGCGGCATGGCGCTCATCGCCGTCGGGGTGCTGGTCTTGGTCCTGGCCGGGTGACTCGATCCCGCGAATGCCGGTTTACCTGCGACCCGCCGGGCCCTAACATTCCGGCTCGGACCGGGAACCGGTGCGCAGCTGCGTTCAAAACCATGATGCCGACCTGTCTCACTCGAGTAATTTCTGCCGCGAGCATCGCATTGCTGCTGGTATTCCCCTTTTTTTCAGCCGCGGCCGAAATCTGGTTTTACACTCTGGGTGAAATGCGCGCCAATCAGCAAGGCAACTTCTGCGCCACCCGCGGAGAGGTGGCGGAGATCGCCAACATATTCCGTAAATACGGCGTTCGGCCCGGCTTCTCGGCGCTATCCGCTTCGCCCCACTGCGAGCTGCGGGTGGACTCATTTACGCCTCTGGAGATCGTCGAAGAAGTCGACGTGGTCACCAAAGGATCGGATCACGAGTACACCATCAGCTTCATCCGAGTGGAGATCCACGGCGGCGGCGGCGACAGCTTTCTCATTACCACCCGGGAGGTGCGCGACACCCGGTGAAGGTGCGCGCCAGGGATGTATTATGAGACCCACAACCACCACGGCCTGAAGCGGGATCCGTTCAAGTCGCTGGTGGTGCCGAGACCCATCGGCTGGATCAGCAGCCAGGATGCCGAGGGCCGCGTCAATTTGGCGCCTTATTCATTCTTCAACGCGGTGGCCTCCAACCCGCCTATCGTCATGTTCTCCGCCAACGGCGTGCACTACGAAGGCGGGCTTAAGGATTCGGTTAAAAACGCGGAAGAGAGCGGCGAGTTCGTATGCAATCTCGCCACCTTCGCGCTGCGGGAGAAGATGAACGCATCATCGGCAAGCCTGCCCCGGGACCGCGACGAGTTTCAGGTGGCGGGACTGACGCCGACGCCGTCCAAGCTCGTGAAGCCGCCGAGAGTAGCGGAAAGCCCCGTGCACCTGGAGTGCCGTTGGCTCAAGACGGTTCCGCTGCCGTCCAATAATCCCGATGAGCCCAACACCGTGGTATTCGGTGTGGTAATTGGAATTCACATCGACGACTCCGTAATCAAAGACGGAATGATAGACATGGCGGCGCTGAGGCCCATCGCCCGCCTGGGCTACATGGACTACACCGTGGTCGACAACGTTTTCAGCATGAACCGGCCCAAGGCTTAAAGCCGGCGCGCCGGAAAATAAGGACAGCCCGTGAACGCCACCTCCAACTCCAAAGACGCGCTTGCCGCACAGGAAGCCGAACTCGGCAAAGCCTACGCCGCTCACAAGGCGGCGGGACTGAACCTGGATCTGACCCGAGGCAAGCCGAGTATCGCCCAGCTGGATCTCGCCTCGGATCTAGACCAGATCATCGACGGCAATTTCACCCTTCCCGACGGCACCGACGTTCGGGGTTACGGCGGCCTGGAGGGGATCCCGGAGGCCCGGGGCCTCGGAGCCGAGCTACTTGATGTTCCGGCCGAAGAAGTTCTGGCCGGCGGCAACAGCAGTCTGACGTTGATGTACCTCTATCTCCTGCACGCGGCGTTCTACGGTGTCGCCGACGATGCAAAGCCGTGGCGGGAAACCTCCGGCGGCCCGGTGTTCCTGTGCCCCGTTCCAGGCTACGACCGGCATTTCGCCATCTGCGAGGATCTCGGCATCGAGATGCTCAACGTGCCGATGACGGGTAGCGGACCGGACATGAAGGTGGTGGAAGGCATGATCGAGGACGATCCACGGATTAAGGGCATGTGGTGCGTGCCGCGATTCTCGAACCCGAGCGGGGAGAATTACGATGATGCCACCGTGAAGCGCATCGCCACCGTGCTGGAGAAGGCGGCACCGGACTTCCGGCTCATGTGGGACGATGCCTACGCGGTTCACGCCCTCGAAGGATCGTCCGTGCCGCTCATGAACCTGATGGATCTCTGCCGCAGCAAAAGCAGCGAACACAAGATCGTTCAGTTCGCGTCCACTTCCAAGATCACTTTCGCCGGCGGCGGCATCGCGTTTTTCGCCGCGTCGAAACAGAACCTCGCCAACTTCAAGAAACGACTTTCGGTGCTCACAATCGGCCCTGACAAGGTGAATCAGCTGCGCCACGTGAAGTTTCTGAAAAATCTCGACGGGATCCGCAAACACATGGAACGCCACGCGGAGATCCTGCGCCCTAAGTTTGAATGCGTGGAGTCACGATTGCGCGAGGGCCTCGGAAACCGACTAATGGGCACCTGGACTACGCCCAAGGGCGGCTACTTCGTTTCCTTCTACACGCTTCCGGGACTTGCAAAGGAAGTAGTGCGCCTGGCCGGCGACGCCGGGGTCAAGCTCACGCCAGCGGGCGCGGCATATCCCTACAGCGAAGACCCGGACGACAGCCACATCCGCCTGGCGCCAAGCTATCCGCAACTTGCAGACGTGGACAAGGCGATGCAGGTGTTCGTCACCTGCGTGTCGCTGGCGACGGTGCGCCAGCGATTGGAGATGAATTCCCGATAACGTCGGGAGGTCGCTCATGAGTGCAGACTCGAGCGGCGCTTACGACTTCCCGCTGCTCATTCGTCATCTGCTGCACACGCCGCTGGTCACGCGTCCCGATCAGCCCATCGTCTACGCGAACCATTTCCGCTACGACTATCGCGGCTTGAACCAGCGCATCCACCGGCTTGCAAACGCGCTCAAAACGCGCGGCGTGCGTCCCGGTGACGTCGTGGCGGTGATGGACTGGGACAGTCATCGTTATCTGGAATGTTTCTTTGCCGTGCCGATGATGGGGGCGGTTTTGCACACCATTAATATCCGCCTGTCGCCGGATCAGATCCTTTACACCATCAATCACGCCGAGGATGCCCTCATCCTCGCCAACGCGGATTTTCTGCCGGTGCTGTCGCAGATCCGTTCGCGCTTCGATGAAGACATTCCCGTGATGCTGCTTCAAGACGACGACGGGAAGACGGACTCAGACATAACGCCAGTGGCGGAATACGAGCAGGCGCTCGAGGCGGCGGACGAGCACTATCCTTTTGAGGACTTCGACGAGCACACCCGCGCGACCACCTTCTACACAACCGGCACCACCGGCGATCCCAAGGGCGTTTTCTATTCGCACCGCCAGCTGGTGCTGCATACCCTGGGCGCAATGGCGGCGCTCGGCAGCAGCGCTGATCACGGGCGCCTTCACCGCGACGACGTCTACATGCCGATCACGCCCATGTTCCACGTGCACGCCTGGGGCGTGCCCTTTGTTGCCAGCGTGATCGGTGTCAAGCAGGTGTATCCAGGCCGCTACGAACCAGAAACCCTGCTCAGGCTCATTCGGGACGAAGGCGTCACGTTTTCGCACTGCGTGCCGACCATTTTGCACATGCTGCTCAATCATCCGTTCGCAAAAGAGGTAGATCTTTCCGGCTGGAAAGTGATCATCGGCGGCTCGGCCCTGCCCCAGGGGCTTGCCCAGCAGGCGCTGGATCTGGGCATCGACATCATGGGCGGCTACGGGCTCTCGGAGACCTGTCCCATGCTGGTGCTGGCGCAGATGGATCGAAGCATGCTGGGGAAGACTCAGGACGAGCAGCTTTACTACCGCTGTAAGGCCGGCCGGCCATTGCCCCTGGTAGACATTCGCATCGTGGACGAAGACATGACCAGCTTGCCCAACGACGGCGAGACCACCGGCGAGGTGGTGGTTCGCGCGCCGTGGCTGACCCAGGGCTATCTCAAAAATCCGGAATCTTCGGCGGGGCTTTGGCGGGGCGGTTACCTGCACACCGGCGACATCGGTCACCTGGACACCGAGGGCTACCTCAAAGTCACCGATCGGTTGAAAGACGTGATCAAGTCCGGCGGTGAGTGGGTGTCTTCCATACTATTGGAAGATCTGGTCTCCCAGCTTCCTCAGGTGAGCGAGGTCGCGGCCATCGGGATCCCCGATGACAAATGGGGCGAGCGGCCGGTGATCCTGGTGGTTCCCCGCGACGGCGAGTCGATCAGGGCAGAGGATGTTCTCGACCACCTGAAGCAGTTCGTGGCTGAAGGCGTGATTGAGAAGTGGGCCGTCCCCGATCGCATCGAGATCGTCGACGCCATCGACAAGACCAGCGTAGGGAAGATCGACAAGAAACGGTTGCGGAATCGCTATGCGAACCGTTAGCGAAG
>JBFHVA010000083.1:0-13146 GCA_041589735.1 Gammaproteobacteria bacterium
AACAGGCTGGCGTTAGGTAGAGCATGGAAAGTGAGCGGGGAATCTCCGTTCTCCCAATCTGCGATCGACCCTGTTTCGAATCGAAGCTGCGGATCTCCTCTCAGTCCATCCCTTCATCCGCCCGCTCCAACCTTATCAACACCTGGGCTGCGATCAAAGAGAGCAGGCCGTAGCCCGCAAAGAAATACAGCCCCGGACCTAACGAAGCATCGGTAAAGGCTTTGGATTCGGTGCTCAAGAATGCAAGCAGAATGGCGACGACGAATACATCCGTCATCGACCATTTGCCGATCATGCGTATGCTTTTCAGCGCCAGCTGCTTCGAGCTTTTTGCGAATCTGCCCAGTGCGACGAAGGAAAGCACCAGCTTGGCTACAGGAATCAAGACGCTGAAGAGAAACAGCAGCAGCCCAACCAGCAGGTTGCCGCCCGAGACGAGGTGGTGAGCGGTGCCGATGATGCTCCTGGATTCGTACTGGAAGATCACCTCACCGAGCAGCGTCACCTCCGTTTGCGCCACCACGGTGAGCATCGGGGCAACGACACCGACCAGCAGAAACACGGCTGAGACCCCAATCAGGTGCAGCGCCAGGCCTCTGAGCGGCGCATCGGCGGAGCGGCGCGCCTGGGTCGATTTCAGAGTCAGAAATGCAAGCGACAAACCCAGCAGTAACCAGCCGCTCCACTCCACCCGTTGCTGGTGATAGGCGGCGATCTCGTTCAAACTCTGCACTTTCTCGACTTTCTCACTTGCACCCTGATAAAGGCCCAGGCTAAGCCATTCGAGCGCGCGCTTGAGTTTTGTGTCGGCGCGCTCCGATGCGGTCTCGTACTGGGAGGCAGCGCGGTATGTGTCCGAGACCGTTTCGGCGCTGAATATCAGCACCAAGGCGATCGCCAGAGAAGTGATGTAATAAAGGGGAGACATCAGGGAATCAAGCAGCTCGCGTTCGAAGCTCAGAGTTTCTTTAATCGTTTACGTGTCATGAGGTTTATCCCGCAATTTCACCGTCAGGCGGCGGCGTACTTTCTGGTGGCGCTGTTTTATTTCCCTGGCCAATTATCGGCTCAAGAAGATTACGACAACACCTGGACTTTCAGCGTTCACTTTGAAAACGATCTCTTTGCCGACACCGATCAGAACTATACCAGCGGGGTAAAGCTTTCGTGGGTATCTCCGGACCTGACCCGTTTCAGGGATGACAAGCAGCTGCCGGAGTGGATCTACCCCTACATCGAAGCACTGCCTTTCATCAACGAGCCAAACCGGGAGCGCAACATCGTGATCTCGTTCGGGCAAAGCATTTTCACGCCTCAGGATACCGAGCGCACGGATCTGATTACAGACGATCGCCCTTACGCAGGCTGGCTTTATCTCGGCCTCGGGTTTCACAGCAAAACGGAATCCCAGCTGGACACCATGGAGATCCAGCTCGGGGTAGTCGGCGAGCTGTCCCTGGCGAAGCAGGCCCAAATACTGGTGCACAAGCTCAGGGACATCAGCACACCGAAGGGCTGGCAGCACCAGCTTGAAAATGAGCCTGGCCTGAACCTCATCTACGAGCGCAACTGGCGCGATGAGATTGCGGGCGGTGACCGCGGTCTCGGATTTGACGTCATCACCCACGCCGGTGCGGCGCTCGGAAACGTATATACCTACGCCAATGTCGGCGTCGAGGTACGCGCAGGCTGGAATCTGCCGCAGGACTTCGGCACCTCGACTATCAGACCGGGAGGCGACACCAACGATCCGGTTGCGAAAAGCGATCCGCGCCGCGCCGAGGACACGCGCTTCGGGTTGCACGTATTCGCTTTCGCCGACGGCCGTGCCGTTGCCAGGGACATCTTTCTTGACGGCAGTACTTTTGCCGACAGTCACAGCGTCGAGAAGGAGAATTTCGTGGCCGACGTGGCCGTAGGAGCCGCTCTTATCTTCGGGCGCTTCAAGCTCTCCGTTGCCAGGGTTTTCCGCACGCGGGAATTCGTCGGCCAGCCCTCGAAGCATAGGTTCGGCTCGATTACACTTTCTTACACTTTTTAGAGGTTACGTCTTATTGCTTTTCTTTGGTCTCGTCCTCCGGATCGGGATTGAATCCAAATAGGGACGCGACCGCCGTGCGTTCAACATGATTGACCTCAAGAGCCCGCCCGCGCCAGATCAGCACCAGATCCGATGGCCTTCCCGATTGCGTCTCGGTAACCGCGGCTTCAATCCGCTCCGCGTCCGCACCGCGCTGATTTAGATCCAGGTGCGCGCTGACGGCTTCCAGGTCGCGATCATCCACAAGGCCTATGCCCTTGGCGGTGCTCAACAGCAGACCGCCGTCGTTGTCCAGATAAACGCCCTCGATGTTTTCCACCGTCTCCTCGGTATGGGTATAGAGCTCATCGTTGGCGCCGAGCCTGTAGACCCAGGGCGTGTACTCGAGTCGGACGTAGACCCGCTGGGGGCCATTCTGAAAAAACCAGCATCCTGAGTCGTCCGCGGCGAAGTTGCGATTCACGAAGGCGACGGCCTTGCGGTGCCCGAGGCGTTCTCCTTTAATGCGCCAGTCGCCGCGGCGGTCCAGCGCCAGCCAGCCGTAGACGGCGGGAACGTCCGGCCATTTGGCCATCGCGCGAATGACGTACTCGTCCATTGACTCCTCTGGCTTCGTCGGCGCGGATGCTGATTGAACTATAGGAAAGCAGCCGATCCTCCGTCACCCGCAACGGCAGGCCCGGTCCGGTCCGAGACAGAGAGGGTTCATGAGCGACAGCTACGAGGCGATTATCGAATTTTGGCTTGGCGACGCATCAAGCTCGGCTGAGGAGCTTAAGCGCCGGAGCCGTGTCTGGTTCTCCGCGGATCCGAAACTCGACCAAGAGATCGAGTTGCGCTTCGGCACCCTGCTCGGGAACGAGGCGGCGGAGGTATACGACAGCTGGCAGGCGACGCCGCGCGGCCGCCTCGCGCTGATCATTCTTTTTGATCAATTTCCGAGAAATATTCACCGCGGCACCGCTGATGCATATGCGTATGATGAGAAGGCGCTGGACTTGAGCCAGACGGGCATCGACGCCGGGATGGATCAGTCGCTCGAGCCACTGGAACGCATGTTCTTCTACATGCCGCTGCAGCACGCCGAGGCGCCCGGGCCACAGGAGCGATCGTTGACGACGTTTAGGGCCCTGGCGGAAAGCTGCCCTCCCGACCGGCGTCAGTTTTTTAAGCTGTCACTCGATTTCGCCCGGGAGCACCGGGACCTGATCGCGCGTTTCAGCCGCTTTCCCCACCGCAACCGGGCCATGGTGCGCGAATCGACTGCTGAGGAAATCACCTATCTCGAGGGCGGCGGGAAAACCTTCGGACAATAGTCCATCCTATTTCTTGTCGCGCCTTTCTGTATACTGCGCGGCCCTCAGTTGATTGAGACCATTGATTTTGAACGCGCTGCGCAATATCGCCATCATCGCCCACGTGGATCACGGCAAGACCACGCTGGTGGACCGTCTGCTCCAGCAGACGGGCACGCTGGGGACCCGCGGCGCGCGCATCGAGCGCGCCATGGATTCCAACGACCTCGAGCGCGAGCGTGGTATCACCATCCTCTCCAAGAACACCGCCATCGAATGGCGCGGTTACCGCATCAATATCGTCGATACCCCCGGCCACGCGGATTTCGGCGGTGAGGTGGAACGGGTGCTTTCCATGGTGGATTCGGTGCTGCTGCTGGTGGACGCGGTGGACGGCCCCATGCCCCAGACGCGCTTCGTGACGCAGAAGGCCTTCGCCCAGAAGCTCAATCCTATCGTGGTCATCAACAAGGTCGACCGGGAGGGCGCGCGGCCCGGATGGGTGCTGGACAAGACCTTCGATCTGTTCGACCGCCTGGGCGCGAGCGAGAGCCAGCTCGACTTCCCCGTGGTTTACGCCTCCGCGCTCAAGGGCTACGCGTCTTTGGAGCCGGAGGTCAGCGACGGCGACATGACGCCGCTGCTGGAGACCATCGTCAAGCACGTGCCGCCGCCCGTGGTGACCCGCGACGGACCCTTCCAGATGCGCATCAGCGCGCTGGATTACTCGAGCTACGTGGGCGCCATCGGCATCGGTCGCATCCAGCGCGGCACCGTCGCCGGCAACAAGGCCGTGACCCTGATCGGCGCCGACGGGGATACCCGAAGCGGGCGCGTGCTCCAAGTGCTTTCGTCCCGCGGCCTGGAACGCATTGAGGTGGAGCGGGCCGAGGCCGGCGACATCATCGCGGTCACGGGAATCGAGGATCTGCGTATCTCCGACACGCTCTGTGATCCAGCCGCCGTCGAAGCGCTGCCGGCGCTCACCGTGGACGAGCCCACCGTGAGCATGGGATTTCAGGTAAACACGTCACCCTTCGCAGGGCGCGACGGCAAATTTCTCACCAGCCGGCAGATCCGCGAGCGATTGAAGCGTGAACTGATCCACAACGTGGCGCTGAAGGTTGAGGAAACCGACGACCCGGATCGTTTCCTGGTCTCGGGCCGAGGAGAGCTGCATCTTTCCATCCTCATTGAGAACATGCGGCGGGAAGGCTACGAGCTGGCTATCTCGAGGCCGGAAGTGATCGTCAAAGAAGTCGAAGGCAAGGTCCTGGAGCCCTACGAGCAGCTGGCGGTGGACGTGGATGAACGGTATCAGGGCGAAGCGATGGAGCTTCTGGGTCAAAGACGCGGCGATCTTCAGAACATGGTGCCCGACGGAAGGGGACGCGTGCGCCTGGAGTACGTCATTCCGGCCAGGGGCCTGATCGGATTTCGCACCGAGTTCTTAACCGCCACCTCGGGCACGGGGCTCATGTATCACACCTTTTCCCACTATGGTCCCAGGCGCGAAGGGCAGTTCGGGAGGCGCGTCAACGGCGTGCTCATCGCCAACGCCGGCGGCAAGGCGCTGGCTTACGCGCTGTTCAATCTGCAGGAGCGCGGAAGAATGTTCGTAGCCCCGGGGGAAGAAGTCTACGAAGGCATGATCGTGGGGATCCATTCCCGGGACAACGACCTGGTGGTCAACCCGATGAAGGCCAAGCAGCTCACCAACATTCGGGCTGCGGGTTCCGACGAGAACATTCTGCTCACGCCCGCAATCCGATTCACCCTGGAGCAGGCGCTGGAATTCATTGATGACGATGAGCTGGTGGAAGTCACCCCGCGCAAAATCCGCCTGCGCAAAAAGCTTTTAAAGGAGCATGAGAGAAAGCGCGCGACAAGGATGGCAGGCTGACTGTGGCGCACGCCGAGTGGATACATCAGGCCCGCCAGAAAAAAAGTTTTCTGCGGGTAGATGGTAGATAGGGGCAGAGGCGTTTAAGGCGCCCACCCCCATCTACCGTATACCTGTCATGATCCAGCGAAGCCACCCGATCTGATCAACATTCAATAGCCAGGGAATCTGACCAAACCATGATTGGCCTCCTCCAGCGCGTCACCCATGCTGAAGTCGTGGTGGACGATGAGCGGGTTGCGGCTATCGCCGGAGGGCTGTTGGTGCTGGTGGGGGTTGAGCGTGGTGACGGCGAACCCCAGGCCAGGCGGCTTGCGGATCGTCTCCTCGGCTACCGCGTTTTCGAGGATACCGACGGCAAGATGAACCTGAGCGTGAGTGACGTCGACGGAGGGCTGCTGCTGGTCCCTCAGTTCACCCTGCCTGCGGACACGAACAAGGGCATGCGGCCCAGCTTGAGCCGCGCGGCGCCGCCGGATGAAGGCCGGCGGCTGTTCAACACCCTGGTGACTTACGCACGGTCAAAACATCCGCGGGTCGAGTGCGGCCGATTCGGCGCGCACATGGCGGTGACGCTGACCAACGACGGCCCGGTCACGTTTACCCTCAGGGTGACATCGGATGAATAGTTGAAAAGTTTGTAGGATTTTCCGATGGTGAATCGAGGCACTCACCAGGTGCCCGGAATCCCTGAACAACTCTTCGCGTAGAACGTTTTCCAAGCTGTCTGCGATGAAGGTTTGGCCCCCGGCGATGCGGACACGCCGCGGAGATAAAAGCCACCCATGAATGCCCTGCTCAACGTCTCGCTTCCGGTATTCGGCCTCATCTTCTGCGGTTACCTGTCGGCGAAATTTCGCATCCTCGGTCCGCAAAGCAGTGAGGCACTGAACAGCTTCGTTTATTACTTTGCGCTGCCTGCGCTGCTTTTCATTTTCGTTGCGCGGGCGCCGGTCGAACGAATTTTCTACCTGCCGTTCCTTGCCGCCTGGGGCGGCGGTCTCGCCATCACCTTTATCCTCATGCTGATCGTCGCTCGTTTCGTGTACGGAGACGGGCTCGGCGTGATGACGCTACGCGCCATGAATTCCATCTTCGCCAATACCGGCTACATGGGTATCCCCCTGGTAATGACGGCTTACGGTGAAGCAGCCGCCCTGCCCGCTATCATGGCCACGGTGACGATGTCGGTTGTTTTCGTTCCGCTGATCATCATTTTGCTCGAGATCGAAAAACGAGGGGATACCGAGCCGACAGCGATCGTCCGTGGCGTGGCCGAGGCGCTGGTCAAGAATCCCATCGTGATCCCGGTGGTGTTGGGGGTCGCGGTTTCGATGAGCGAAATCTTCATTCCCAACCCCGTCGGTAACTTTGCCGATCTGCTGGGCAACGCGGCGGGGCCCTGCGCGCTGTTTGCCATGGGGATGTTTGCCGCGGGCCAGTCCCTGCGCTCGGGGCTGGGAGAAACGAGCGTAATGACCGGAGTGAAACTGATCGTGCACCCGCTGGTCACCTGGGTGCTGGTCACCCAGGTATTCGAGATGGATCACCTGTGGGCCGTGGTCACCGTGATCGTCGCCGCCCTGCCGACCGGCGCCACCTGCTTTGTGCTGGCCCAGCGATACGGAGTCTTTGTTGCCCGCACTTCGTCGGTCACGTTCGCCTCGACGCTTTTGTCCGTGATCACGGTCTCGGCCATTCTGGCCATCATTAGAACCACCATTCCGGCCACCTGACGGCAGATCCTGGAGCCGGCGTTCCGTACGCGTAAGCAAGCTCATGCCATGGCAAAGCTCGATTCAGAACGCTATCTGACCCGCCACCGCTCCGCATCCGGGCCGCGCTGGGCGGTCAACGGCCGCCGGCTGCCCGACGGGTTTCACCTGGACCTGCTGCTACAGCGCTCGCTGAGCGACATCGAGGATGCGCTCGAATCCAGCGCTGGCGAAGAGGCGGTAGAAGGCGCGCTTGTTGCGCCCGTCGAGGACACCCAGGAGGTATGGGCCGCGGGGGTGACTTACCTGCGCAGCCGCGAGGCCCGGGTGGCGGAATCGTCCACGGCGGATCTTTATCAGCGGGTCTACGACGCGGATCGCGTGGAGGTGTTCTTCAAGGCCATCGGCTGGCGGGTCTTGGGCCACGGCGATGCGGTGCGGATAAGACGGGATTCAACCTGGAACGTGCCCGAGCCGGAGCTGATCCTGCTGCTCAACCGGGCCGGCGAAATCGTCGGCTACACCGCCGGCAACGACGTCTCCTCCCGGGACATCGAGGGACAAAACCCGCTCTATCTGCCCCAGGCGAAGATCTACGACGGCGCCTGCGCCTTAGGTCCCGGGATCGTCATCACTTCCGCCGACGCCATGCGCTCTCTGCCCATCCGCATGACCATCCAGCGCGGCGGCGACGTCCTGTTCGACGGTGAAACGTCAACCGCAAAGCTCAAGCGCTCATTCGAAGAGATGGTGAGCTGGCTGACGAGAGAGCTGAGCTTCCCCGAAGGCGCATTCCTGATGACCGGCACCGGCCTGGTGCCGCCGGATGAGTTCTCGCTGGAACGCGGCGACGAGATCCGGATCCAGGTCGGCGATCTCACTTTGGAGAACACGGTCGGCTGACGAAAGGGCGTGGCGACGAAGTCGGTGCTCACTCCACGGGGCCGCCACCGGCAGTAGGCTTGAACGGCGGCAGCTCGTGGCCGGACTTCTGCAGGGCGGCGTGGGCCCGGGCGGCGATGCGCATCCACAGTCGGGTGAGATCTTCCGGTGAGTCCTCCGGCAGACGACTGTACTCGCAGGCGAGAAACCGCAGGTCGTCGGGATCCAGCCACAGTGGAATGCGTCCCTTGGCGATCTCCTTTTCATAGTCCTTGTTCATGGCTGCCACCGGATGGGTCCTGGCGTACGAAGGGGCCTGAGAATAATCGGGCCGGTGAATGGTGGCGAGCACCTTTCCGCCTGATCTCACATAGGTCAAACTCGCGTGTCCGCCAACGACCTGAACGCCCGCACGTCGAGGATCTGCACCCATGCCCGCCAAAGCCTCCGACCGCCTGGCGACTCTGCTCGCCGGCGCCTGTCACCTTGATGACCCGCATACCGGCGCGGTGGTCCCGCCCATCGAGCCCGCCACCACCTTTGCCCGGGATGCGAACTATGCCCACCGGCGCGAGGGCGTTTCCTACAGCCGCGACGGGAATCCGGGCTACCTCCCCGCCGAAACCGTGCTGCGGGAAGCGGAAGGCGGGGCCGCCGCGCTGCTGTTTGCCTCCGGCATGGCCGCCGCGACGGCGCTGTTTCAAAGCCTGAGCCCGGGTGCCCACGTGGTGGTGCCAAAGATCATGTACCACGGTCTGCGCGACTGGCTTAAGGATTTCTGCCCCCGATTCGGCATCGGCTTGGATACTTTCGAGCCCGCCGAACAGCAAAGCCTCGAACGCGCCATCCGCAAAGGAAACACCCGGCTGGTCTGGATCGAAACGCCGGCCAACCCGACCTGGGACGTCACCGACATCGCCGCGGCGGCAGAAGCCGCCCACGCGGCCGGCGCCAAGCTGGCGGTGGACTCCACCGTGGCGACCCCGATCCTGACCCGCCCGATCGAGCACGGCGCGGACATCGTCATGCACTCCGCCACCAAGTACCTCAACGGTCACAGCGACGTGGTCGCAGGTGCGCTGGTGTTCAAACGCACGGACACTGAATACGAAGCCGCCTGCTTTCAGCGGCTTCACGGCGGCGCCGTGCTCGGTCCCTTCGAGGCCTGGCTGTTGCTGCGCGGCATGCGAACGCTCCATCTCCGCGTGCTCAGATCGTGTGAAAGCGCCCTGCGCATCGCCGCCCACTTCGAGCATCACCGCGCCATCGAGCAGGTGCGCTATCCGGGACTCGAAAGCCACCCCGGACATGACGTCGCCGGCAGGCAGATGAGCGGTGGCTACGGCGGCATGCTTTCTCTGCTGATCAATGGCGATGCCGATGCAGCGCGACGCGTTGCGACGAAAACGCGGCTGTTCCTAACCGCAACTTCTCTTGGCGGGGTGGAGAGCCTGATCGAGCACCGCGCCACGGTGGAAGGCCCGCACAGCCCGATCCCGCCCAATCTGCTGCGGCTATCGGTAGGAATCGAAGCGGTGGAAGATCTGATCGAAGATCTGGAGCAGGCGCTTGATTGACTTCAGGCGCCGCGGTGCTCAGCGGCGCTGGCGCAGCTGATGCAAAGATGCGCCGCCGGGTCGATGCCCAGGCGCTCGGAAGCGATGGGATCGCCGCAGCTCAGACAGTAGCCGAACTCGCCGTCCTCGATACGTTTGATGGCGGCGCGAATGCGCGAGAGCCGCAGGGTGCGCCGGCGTTGGCTCTCCACCGACATGGCCTGGGAGCGAATGTCGTCCATTCGCGAGAGCCGCCCAACCCGGGACTGATCCAGCTCCACGGTTTGCGCCGCCTCGGCCCCGCTTGCCGCCACCGACTCGAGCTCGGACTGAAGCGCCTTGAGCTTTTCGAGAAAGGCGGCGACGTCGATTCCGGGCACGTCACTCATGGGATTTACGCCTACATCATGAATGCGAAACCACACACTAACACGGCAACGCAGGACGTGGTGGAGCCGCTCGAGCCGGTGCGATCATGGCCCACCGCCGCGACAATTGGCTGCCGCTGCGCCTCCTGCTGCCGGAGCCGGGCATTGCGCTGCAACATCCGGGGCTGCCACGGGTCAAGCCCGGTTTCGCTCAATGCTGGAATTGGCGCGCCGAATCCCGACAAGCGGGCGGGCCGGCTTTGGGATTGGATAAACCCGCGACTCCGGCTATCGGTCCGCCAGTCAGGGCGGGTCGACCGCATAGTGCTGCTGACAGGGGCCGCACAACACAAAGGCCACCTCAGAAGGAGTACGCTGGACCCAGGCCGGCACCCAATCCCACCGCATAGGGTCCCGGGACACCATGACGCGGCGACAGTGGGCACACTGGCTGATAGCGCCGTTTTCGTTCCGGTATTTGGTCTCCACCGCGGGCCTGGGCTTGCGATCCGCCGGATGGTGAATCGTTTCAACGGATAGCGAGTTCACTATCAGCAGCCCACTACCTTCGTTCAGCGGGTAAACGGTCTGGCGAAATGTCCGGTAGACGCCGGCGCTGGAGCATTCGTAGTCATGGATCCACGGCTCCCCGCGCTCCAGGCAGGTTCGGAACTTGATTTCGTAAAAGGATCGAAGCGTGGCTGAGATGGCGGGCATGACCGGGGACCCGAGAGACCACCGGGTGGAGATTGCCGGCTCGCCGCCGTTCTCCTCGGCAAATCGGAACCACGCCGGATTCATGTAGGCAAGGCGAAAATCTGGCCCCACCGCGTAGACCGTACCGGCGTAGCCATCGAGCTTATCCAGGTCGTGGTCTTTGAGGCAGGACGCGAATGACTCGTCGAGCAATCTCATGGGGCATAGACCTCCAGGTGCTTGCCACAGGTGATCGTCGAGCGCTTTTACTTACGCTGCCATCAGTCCGCCAGATGGTGTGCGAACGGCGGATTTTCAAGCCTAAACTGCCCCAAAACGTCCGGCGTAGCCAGCCGGAAGATGGCCCTAGAAGATCGAGATTCCTGTCTTGGTGGTAAACAGTTCAAGCGCCAGCGTGCCCGCCAGGGAGTTGCCTTTTTCGTTGAGTCCCGGAGACCACACGGCCACCGAAAGGCGGCTCGGGATTACGGCCACGATACCGCCGCCGACTCCGCTTTTTCCCGGCATGCCTACGCGAAACGCAAAGTCACCCACGGCGTCGTAGGTGCCGCAGGTCAGCATGACGGCGTTGACCCGCTTGGCCTGGCTCGCGCTCAGCACCTGTTCACCGCTCCACGGGCATCGGCCGCCGTTGGCCAGGAATGAAAAGGACTTGGCCAGATCCAGGCAGTTCATCGACAGCGAGCACTGGTAGAAATAGAAGTCCAGCACCTGGTCGACGTCGTTATCCAAATTGCCGAAGCTCTTGATGAAGTTCGCCAGCGCTCTATTGCGAAAACCGCTTGCCCGCTCCGATTGCGCTACCTCCGGATCATGATCTATCGACAGGTTGTCGCTGCGGGCCCTGACGAAATCCAGCAGCACGCGCCGGCAGTCGGTCGCCCCGGATCTAACGATGTCGGCGATGACGATGGCGCCAGCGTTGATGAAGGGGTTCCTCGGGATGCCGTTTTCGTACTCCAGCTGGACCAGTGAGTTGAATGCCGTCCCGGAGGGTTCCCGACCAACGCGTTTCCACAAGGCTTCGCCTTTGTTCTTGAGCGCGAGCGTGAGGGTATAAACCTTGGAAATGCTTTGAACGGAAAATAGCTCAAGCGCATCGCCCACTTGGAAGCTCTGTCCGTCCATGGTTTGCACCGCCATGCCGAACTTTGATTTCGGCACCGACGCGAGCATCGGGATGTAGTCAGCGACCCGGCCCTTGGCGAGCGAGGGCTTAACCTCTTCCAGGATCTCGTCCAGCACGGACTGGTAGTTGATCAAACGCGCATCCATAGACTCACAAGTGCAGATGTCAACCCAATCAAAGGACCAGCGGCCGTCGGTTGCGGGCACGCATGGCTTTCGTCCACTCGGGAAAGGCTTTGACGAATTCCTCCACCACGGCTACGCACGCCGGATCCTCCAGTACCTCGACTCGAATGTCCTGCCGCGCCATCAGTACTTGGGTGCCCGCGTCGGTATAAGTCTGCGTTTCTCCCACCACCACGCGGGTTATGCCGAAGCGGATAATGGCGCCGGCGCACATTTCGCACGGCATCATGGTGGTGTAAACGGTCGCGCCTTTTAAAACAGCGTCCAAATCAACTGTAGCGATCTTCGCAGCGTCACGAATGGCCTCCAGTTCCGCATGAGTGGTCGGATCCCCCGTCTGAAGAAAGCGGTTGCGGCCGTAGCCGATGATTTCGCCGTCACGCACCACGACCGAACCGATGGGATAGCCGTCCTCGGCCATGCTCGAGCGCGCTTCATTCAGCGCTGCGGTCATGAATTCGTCCATGGGACGCCTTTGTTATTCGAGTTTGAAGCTTCGTGCATGAAATGGCATGGGAGCGATGGCGTCAACCGGCAGATTTTGCATCGGCCACGCTCTAAATCGGTGCGTAGTGGAGCCGATCTGACCCTCATGTTGCCAAGGAACGGGAGAATGACGCGAAAAGCGTGCGTAGCCCGCAAAACGCGGAGGACATCCTTGAATCGACTCGGGCCGAAAACTAGTTTCATCAGGAGTTTGTGCAACGCACCAATACCTCCTATGGCATTTTTCGGCACGCGGACCATCAATCTGGCGCTTCAGGGCGGCGGGGCTCACGGGGCCTTCACCTGGGGCGTGCTCGATCGCCTGCTCGAGGAACAGCGCCTGCGGGTCGAGGGCATCAGCGGCACCAGCGCCGGCGCCATGAATGCCGTCGCCCTGGCCCACGGGCTGACGACGGGGGGACGCGACGGCGCCCGGGAATCCCTGGCAAAGTTGTGGGCTTCGGTAGCGGATCAGCTTTCTTCGCTCTCCCCCGTGAGCAGCGGTCTTTCCCAGCTGTCCGACAGAAACGGCGACCTCTCGCCGCTGATGCACGCCTTCATCGCCTTTACCCGCTTCTTCTCCCCGTCTCAGCTCAATCCTTTGGCGATGAATCCGCTAAAAAACATTTTGAGAGAGCAGGTGGATTTCGAAAGGTTGCGCGAGCGTTGCCCGCTGAAGCTTTTCATTGCCGCAACCCAGGTCCGTACCGGCCAACTGCGCCTGTTCGAGACCCGCGAGCTCACCGCTGAGATGGTGCTGGCTTCCGCCTGCCTGCCCTCCCTGCACCATCCTGTGGAGATCGAGGGCGAGGTCTACTGGGACGGCGGCTACAGCGCCAACCCGGCGGTATTTCCTCTGGCGGAACACT
>JBFHVA010000084.1:0-12974 GCA_041589735.1 Gammaproteobacteria bacterium
CACGTGTCCCATGTGCAGCCGCCCGCTCGGATACGGGAACATGGAGAGGCAGTAGAACTTTTCCTTGTCCGGGTCCTCGGCCACACGAAATGAGCCGTTTTGTTCCCAGAACTGCTGAACTTCGGTCTCGACCTGGTCAGGGAAATAGCGTTCGTCCATAGGGGCGGGGTTTCGCGCGCTGGTAAAAGAACTAAGGATACCGGGGCCTTATGGGCTGAGGCCAGTAACGGGTAAGGTGTAACGCCAAGGCCGGTATGACTCCGGTCGAAGCCCGCCTGCGGGTGAACCTTCCAGGGCGTCTTTCCAGAGTGCCTCTACAGACCGGCTGCTACCCGCATCGCCCGTCATCCGTCACGAGTTGTCGTGCCCGGTCTCGTAGGCGTAGTCGAAAGAGTCGGAGTGCATGTGTAGCGGGTCGAGCCCACGGGATGCGAAAGTCTCGCGCCCGGCGCTGACCATAACCGGCGGGCCGCTCATGTAAACGCCGAACCCGGAAAGATCCGGAAAATCCTCCAGCACCGCCTCGTGGACGAATCCGGTACGCCCCTCCCACCCATCCTCCGGCAGCGGATCCGACAGCACCGGAACGTAGTGGAGAGTCTGGTATTTCTCCGCCCAGCGGGCGGCGGTCTCGTGCATATAAAGGTCTCGGCGTGAACGTACGCCCCAGTAAAGGTGCATAGGCTCCGAGTAGCCTTCGTGCAGCGCGTCCTCGATGATGCTCTTGATGGGCGCAAAGCCGGTGCCTCCCGCTATGAAAATGACCGGTAGCTTGTTTTTCTTTCGCAGGTAAAAGCTCCCGAGGGGGCCGCGAAGGCGCAGCAGCGATTTTTCCTTGAGACTTTGGAATACGTAGCCGGAGAAAGTGCCGCCTGGAACGTGGCGGATCTGCAGCTCCAGATGATCGTCATCGTGGGGCGGATTGGCGAGGGAGAATGCCCGACGCCTTCCGTCGCGCATGACGATATCCACGTACTGCCCGGCGAGAAACTGAAGCCTCTCCGATTGCGGCAACTTCAGCTCAAGCTGGATCACGTCATGGGCCAGCTGGCGTTTGGTGGCGACACGGCAGGGGAGCATGCGCACCACGATATCGCCGGCGCCGGAAATCTCCTCCACATCGATGCGCAAATCCGACCGCGGGCGGGCCTGGCAAAAAAGTGCAAAACCCTGGGCCCCGTCCATCGGGGTGAGCGCTTTGGGCGTTCCGCCGGGATATTGGACTTCGCCTTCGACGATTTTCCCCTTGCAGGATCGGCAGGCGCCGTTACGGCAGCCGTAGGGCAAGGCCAGGCCCTGGCGAAGGGCAGCGTCCAGCACGCTTTCGCCGTTTTCCACCTGAAAGGCGTGCCCGCTGGATGTAATTTCAACCTTGAACGCCATAATCCGCTTCAGCGCGAAAAGACGAGGACGTTACCAGAATCTCAGGAGTCAGGGAAAAGCGGCGGCCAGGCGACGGCAACCCGAAACTGCTTTCCCTTCAGGTGGCGGTCGCAATTAGGCGGGGAGACTGTGTTTGCTGTTGAGCCAGCGTATCAGCGGCTTCCAGAGTTCGAGATCGTACTCTGCCCTCGACGGGGCGATTTCAAATATGCTCAAGCCGCGTTCGGCCGCGTTGACGTAATTCTGAGTGTTTCTCAGCATCGCCGCGAAAGGCATCTTTCGTCCATCGGGTAATTTCAGCGAATCGAGATATTCCTCGATCTCCCAGCGCCCCGGGGAATTTTCCCGCACACGGTTGGCGACCGTGGCGATGCGCACCTTGTTTTTCAGCACTCGGCCGGCTTCCAGAATCTCCTCCAGAAAGCGCTCCGCGGCGTTGAGGTCGATGGCCGATGGAATCACCGGGATGATGGCGGTGCGGGCGCGGCCCAACAGATCTTCGAGCTGCTTGCCGTGGCTGGCCGCCGGTGCGTCCATGAGCACGTAGTCCATACCCCGCGGCACCGTGGCCGAGCGCTTGGTTCCGTCAATCCCCATGATTTCGGGGCGGCCCTCCGGACGATCCTCCAGCCAGTCCAGAGCGGACTGCTGGCGGTCGAAGTCCACCAGCGCGACCTTTTTGCCCTCGATGGCGTAATGCGCCGCGATGTTGCACGCCAAAGTAGTCTTTCCGCTGCCGCCTTTGGAATTGATCACGATGATGGTGCGCGCAGCCATGAGACTCTCCTTTCGCGGTGCGAAAAACTCGCGTCGATGGTTTTGTAACGAAGCCTTGCCGGGTCAGGCCCGGCGGACGGATCCAATCGTCCGGTAGGTCAAGCCGCTGGGTGCGACAGTGCTGCCGGTTATTATTGGTTCGCTAAACGCGGGCAAGTATACAGGCGAGCTTGAATGACTGCGACCGCAGCGCGCCGAGCATCGAAGAGATAATTTAAATTCCGAATTCGGCGACGGCGCGATGCAGTACGCGCGCGTCGCCGCCTTCGCGAGCGTAGCGTATGGAAACGTAAATCTCGGTAATGCGCGAGACCGGCGCGGCAAGATCCGGTCGCGCTTGGATCACTCGCTGGGCAAAATCCAGCGGGCCTTCGCCCTGAACGCGCTCGAGTCCCATGCGGGCAAGCTTCTTTTGAAATTTACGGTACGCTCGTAGTGCCGGATCGCGCGTTCGCGGGCGCCGGGCGAGTAGCAAAGAGGTGCCCGCCAGCAACGCCAGCGCACAGAAAATGAGCCAGATGGTGAGCCGGGCGAAGCTGGTGTCGATGCCGAACTGGTTCAGCAGCCGGCGCTGGCGCTCCGGACCGTAGCCCAGCACCCATTCGTTCCAGGCGTTATTCAGCGCCTCCCAGCCGTGACGCAGGTTGCGCCAGGCCCGGCGTACCGGTTCGCTGGGTTGAAGATTGAGGGCGCCTGGTCCAATGCGTCTCGGGATTGCCGCCTCCATGCCCGACTCGATACGGGCGGGTGCCACTGCGCCGGTGGGGTCTACCCGGGTCCAGCCTTCTATCTCTCCCAGCCAGACCTCGGACCAGGCGTGGGCGTCGCGTTGGCGAACGGTGAGGAAATTACCCAGCTCGTTCATTTCGCCACCTTGATATCCGGTGACCACCCGCGCCGGAATTCCGGCGGCGCGCATGAGCACGGTGAAGGCGCTGGCGAAGTTTTCGCAGAACCCTTGCCGGGTGCCGAATAGAAACTCGTCCACATTGTCCCCGGTCATCAGCGGCGGCCTCAGGGTGTAAACGAAGTTCTGTTCGCGGAAGTACGCAAGCGCACGCTCAACGACAGCTCGCGTATTGGCCAGTTCACCGCGCCACTTGAGCGCTAATGCCCGAGCTCTGGGATGAGCGCCTTCCGCGAGCTCGAGGCCCTCGGCCAGCTCGTCTCGGGTAATCCGCGGCACCTCGTAATCGATGTAAGAGCGCACTCGATATCGCATACGCTTTCGCACCCGCTTCACCGACCGAAGCTCGAACTCGGCATTTATGGTCGCCATCGGCGGGATGGTTGCCGGCAGCTCCAACGCAAAAAGCCAGCGGCGCTGGTGGGGCTCGAGGGTGACTACGTAATCCACCGGCGAATTACGTCGGGCAAAGACAATGGGTTGGGAACGGCGGAAGGATTCGCCCGCAGTCCAGGTACGCCCGTCGGTCTTCCACAACACCGGGCCGCGCCAGTAGAGCTTTCTGTTCTCCGGAATCTCGCCGTCAAAGCGAACCCGGAAAGCTACTTCGTTCGAAAGGCTCAAGCCGCTGATGTCTCCCGGCGTCATCGTATCGCTCAATCCCGAACGCGGGGTGAACGCATCTTTGGGCAGGCCCCAAAGCGGCCCCGGGATCCGGGGAAAGAGCAGAAAGGCCACCAGCATCACCGGCACCGCCTGTATCAACATTACCGCGGCCAGCCCGAGCTGTCGCTGCGGCACCAGTGCCGAGGACTCGTTGCTGATGGCAACCAGCGAACCGGTGAGCACCGCAACCACCACCAGCATGTAAAGGCCGGTGGGGATGGTCTCTGAATAGAGAAAATTGGTCACCACCAGAAAAAAGCCCAGGAATATCACCACGTAGGCATCACGCAAGAACCGGCTTTCCGCGATCTTCATCCCGGCGAGCACCGCCAGCATGGCGACACCGGCGTCCCGCCCGGTGAGCGTGCCGTAGCTCAGGTACACGCCGGCAAGCGTGGCAATGACAACGACCCCCATGAGGTAGCGGTGGGGCAGCGGCTTGCCGATTTTCACCGTATAAAGCCGCCAGCCGGCGAGCAACAGGAACAGCACGCTGATCCACGCCGGCATGCGCGGCGCATGGGGTACCAGAACCAGCAGCAGACTCAGGCTCAGCCACACCATGCGTTCAAAGCTCAAGTGCCAGCTTCGAATCTCGAGCTGGGCGCTGGTCACAATCGTCCTCCGGAATTGAATAGTGCCAGCGCTTTGAGGCAGGCGTGGTGGTGGGCCTCGCCGTCGCCGGGGGGAATTTCAGCACCGGGCAACGAAAGTCCGTAGCGAAATCCCGCGCTGTCGGCATCGAGTACCCAGCGGCAGAGCTGCGAAAGGCGGGCTTCGGTGTCGGTCGCCTTCACGTCTTCGAAGCGGAGCAACAGTTCGCCCGCGTTGGCGCCGCTGAAGAGTTTGACCGGCAACCCCTGCTCCCGGGCCACCGCTTTCCAGTGGATTTGTCGCGGCGAGTCGCCCGGCACGTAATCACGAAAGCCGGCAAAATCGTCCCGCCCTACGCCCTTGAGGCCGCTTTCCCGGCTGCCCGCCGTGGCGCTGGCAGGCAGCGCCTGGCGGCCCTTCGGGCGCGGATAGACCAGGCACTCGGTATCGATTTTCAGAGGACACCAGGCGCGGAACAGACCGAACGGGAAGCGCGTGGAGAGCACCACCTTGCCGAGCCGATGAAAGCCACGTTTTATTGCAGGCACCTCAATTACTTCCCTGGCAACCGTATCGGCGGATAGATCCACGTGGTGCACGCCGTCCAGCTCATCGGCGGCATTTGGGTCGTAGCGGTAGCGAATATTCAGCGCGAAGCGGGCGGCCTGGCTGCGGTTGTCGATGCTGAAATAAAAGCGCGCCGCGCTTCCGGCGAAAGCGGGCTTCGGCGCCGATACGCCAAGCTTTAACCCCCAAAGATTCCGGTTCGCGTGGAGCATGGAAACCAGCGCCACGCTGGCGAGGAGAAAAGTAAGCACATAGGCGAGCCCATTGTTGTAGTTGATTGCGCCGAGCAACATCGCGCTCAACACCAGGGCGAAGGCGAAACCATAACGAGTGGGCAGAATGAAGATTCGGTTGGGCTTGGGACCGAGGGCGAACAGCGCCGGCGGGTGAGTGCCGGCGGCGGAATTAGCTTCAGCCGGCCCCGGGATTTCCGCGGCGGCCCGGGCGGACCGCGCCGCGTTCACGGCACATCCACTTCCTGGGCGATCTGTTCGGCCACGTTGTCGCCGGCCGGGGCGCTGTCCACCACCGGCCGTAGCCGATGACTGACCACGCCCGGCAGCACCGCCTGCACATCTTCTGGCAGCACATGTGCGCGACCCGCCATGAATGCCCAGGCCTGGCTGGCGCGAACCAGGGCGATGCCTGCGCGAGGCGAAAGTCCCAATTCGAAATGCGGCGCGTTGCGCGTATAGCTGACGATAGCCTGGACATAGGAAACCAGCGCGTCGGAAACGTGCACCTTGGAAGCCATGGCCTGGGCCCGCACCAGATCCCCGGGAACAAGGCAGGGGACGAGGTCGTTGAGGTGCTCGCGTCGATCGCGACCCTTGAGCAACGTGCGCTCGGCCAGTGCGTCCGGATATCCGATATCGATGCGCATGAGAAAGCGATCCAGCTGGGACTCTGGCAGCGGGAAGGTCCCTACCTGGCGAACGGGATTCTGCGTGGCGATGACGAAGAACGGTGCCGGAAGCGGGCGCGTCTCTCCATCCTGAGTGACCTGATACTCCTCCATGGCCTCGAGCAGCGCGCTCTGGGTCTTGGGCGTGGCCCGGTTGACCTCGTCGGCGAGCACCAGTTGGGAGAATATGGGTCCAGGATGAAAGCGGAAGGCGCCGGTTTCCCGCTCGTATACCGAGGTTCCCAAAATGTCCGCGGGAAGCAGGTCGCTGGTGAACTGGACGCGCTGAAAGTCGAGGCCCAGAAGCCGCGCCAGAGCCTGGGCCAGCAAGGTCTTTCCGACACCGGGCACGTCCTCGATCAAAAGGTGGCCGCGCGCGGCCATGCACGCCAGGGCAAGCCGAATGGCGTGCTCTTTACCGAGGACGATTTCGCCGGCGCCCTCGATGGCCTCATTTAGCGCGCGCACGAGTTCGTCGTCGCCGCTGATACGCGCTTCGCTGGTTTGAAATGGGGTCACGGGATGGTCTGTTTTCCGCAGTTTTGCCGCCGCCTGGAGGGAAAGTATAGATGCCGTACCCGGGCACACACTGAGACCGGTGCCGCAATTGGGGGCGTTCTCCATTGACCCTGGGCAACCCTCCCGGGGTCCTGAGAGCGTTATAATCCGCCGCCTTTCGATGTCGACGACCATTTTTTGTGCTTGAGATACTCCATCATCTGCCCGACGGACTGCTTGATCGGGACGCTTCCCGGCTCCACGAGGTGCTGAAGGGCCCGACCCTTATTCATCTGGCTGGTGATAAGCGCCGCCCGCTCTATGTTTCGGTCCTGCTCCACGGCAACGAGACCACCGGTTGGGAGACCATCCGCGCGTTGCTGAAGCGCCATTCGGAGGGCGGGCTGCCGCGGAGCCTGTCTCTGTTCATCGGCAACGTGCAGGCGGCGAAGGAGAATCTCCGGTTCCTTGACGGCCAGCCGGACTACAACCGGATCTGGAGCGGAGGCGACAGACCCGAGCATGCCATGGCCGCTCGAGTGATCGAGGAAATGCGTGCCCTCAAACCTGTTGCCTGCATCGATGTGCACAATACCTCGGGTACCAATCCTCACCACTCGTGCGTGAATCTGATGAATCCCGCGCACCTGGCGCTGGCCAGCCGCTTCGGCCACTTCGTGGTCTACGCGGATAAGCTGCCGGGGGTCATAACTCTGGCCTTCGGCGAATTCTGTCCCGCGGTGGTCATCGAGTGCGGCATGCCCCACAGGCCCGGTGGCGTGGAGCACGCACTTGCGTATCTGGAGGACGCGCTGACGCGGGACGGACTCGACGAGGTGCATCTGCATCCCGGCGACATCGATCTGTTCCACACCGCGGCGGTGGTGGAGATCCCGGACGAGGTCTCGTTCGGGTTCGGGGACGGCTCGGATTTCGATCTTCTGCCGGATCTGGACCAGCTCAACTTCAACGAGCTGCCTGCGGGCACCGTCTTCGGTCACGTCAGGGCAAACAGCAACGCGAGGCTCCGCGTCACCGGTTCAGGCGATCGCGATCTGTCCGCGCGTTACTTCACCGTGGACGAGGGCCGATTGGTGACTGCGGTCCCGGTGATGCCGGCGCTCATCAGTACCGACGCGCGCATTGTGCGTCAGGATTGTCTTTGCTACCTGATGGAACGTATGTCCGTCCCTGAGGATGCAGCCTGACGGAAAGATTGTAATTCGCAGCCGGTAGATGGTAGGTGGTAGATGGGATATGGAGAAAAACAATCAACCGGTTCCCCCCATCTACCGTCTACTATCTACCCTCTACCGAAAAGTTCACGCCGCCTGGGCTTCCGGCTTCTCAGCCGCCGGTATTCCCTCCGGCACGTGAATCGTGCGGGTGGGAAAGGCGATCTCCGCGCCGTGCCGATCGATGATCTCGAACACCTTGAACAGCACGTCCTGCTTGACCGCATGATACTCGGCCCACACCGTAGTTTTGGTCATGCAGTAGATAAAGAAATCCAGAGACGAAGCGCCGAAGGCATTGAAATTCACCATCAGTGTCTTATTAGTGTCGATTTCCGAGTGATTCTCGATCATCTCTTTGACTTCTTTCACGATGCTTGCCATTTTCGATGCGTCGTCATAGCGAATGCCGATGGTCTCGTAGATGCGCCTGTTGTGCATCCGTGAGGGATTCTGCACCGCAATGCTGGTGAACGTGGCATTGGGTATGTAGAGGGGCCGACTGTCGAAGGTGCGGATCACCGTCAGGCGCCAGCCTATCTTTTCCACAGTTCCTTCTATATCCCGATCAGGCGAACGCACCCAGTCGCCCACGGCGAAGGGGCGATCCATGTAAACCATTAGCCCGCCAAAGAAGTTCGCCAACAACTCGCGCGCTGCAAGGCCTACGGCAAGGCCGCCGATACCGCCGAAAGCGAGCACACCGGAGACGCTGTAGCCGAGCGTTTGCAGCGCCACCAGGGCGGCGGTGATTATGACCGACAGGCGAACCAGCTTTCCGATGGCGTCGAGGGTAGTGCGATCGTAATCTTCACCTTTCGCTTTTTTGCTCTCGGCGATGTTGTTCTCCGCCCGGCGGATGAAGCGGGTCAGAAACCAGGCGATGCAGGCAATCACGCCCACGTCGCGTATCGGCCACACGGCTTCGAAGATGGCAACCGGCTGGACGTCCTGAATTATCTTGACGGCGAACGCGAGGCCGACGATCCAGACCAGCACGGTAAGCGGCCGATCTATTGACCCCACCAGTGCGTCGTCCCAGGGATTAGCGGTCTTTGTCACTTTCGCGCCCAGCCGCCTGACGATGCGCTTCTGAACGAAATTCACTACCAGAGTGAGAAAGACGACGACGAATACTTCGGCGACCCAGGCTTCCAGGCCCAGCGACGCGAGAAATGAGTTGATAAATTGTTTAGTGCTTTCCATGGTAAGCATCCTTACGGTTGTAACTGGGTTCTGGTTCGGTTGGAGAGAACCAATTATTATGCCAATGCGTGCGGGCGAATTAAAAAAACCTGTTAAGGAATTGCGATAGCGGCGCTCATTCGCCGGCCCTGCGACGCGCGGCGCTTTGCTTTAAAAACCATGCCTAGACCGCTTGAATCCCTGCGCGTGCTCGATCTGACCCGGGCGTTGTCCGGTCCGTTCTGCACCATGATTCTCGGCGACCTCGGCGCTGACGTCATCAAGGTGGAACCAACGCCCGACGGCGAGATGATCCGCGCCTGGGGCCCGTTCCACGATGGTATCGGTGTCTTTTATCTCAGCGTTAATCGAAACAAGCGCAGCCTTGCCATCGACTTTCGCAACCCGAAAGGACTCGACTTGCTTAACCGCATCGCCTGTGAATCGGACGTGCTGGTGGAGAACTTCAAGCCGGGCACCGCAGATAAGCTCGGAATCGGATACGACACCCTCAAGTCGAAAAACCCAAGGCTTATCTACGCCTCGATCACCGGTTTTGGCAGCGACGGGCCCTACGGCTCCTGGCCAGGGTTCGATCAGATCGCGCAGGGGATGTCCGGTCTCATGAGTATCACCGGCCCCCGCGACGGCGAGGCGACGCGGGTGGGCGTGCCCATCGGCGATCTGGTCGCCGGCATGTGGCTTGCCATCGGAATCAACGCGGCGCTGGCGCAGCGCCACGAGACCGGCGCCGGACAGCGTGTCGACACCTCACTGTTAGCGAGTCTGGTGGGCATGCTTTGCGTTCAGGGCCAGCGATTCTTAAGCATTGAAGACGTGCCGCGGCGGGCCGGTAACGATCATCCGGTGATTTTTCCCTATGGCACGTTTACCGCCGCCGACGGTATGCTGAACCTCGGCGCGGCAACGCCGGGCATGTGGGTCAAAGTGTGCGAGCTGCTCGATCTCGAAGATCTCAAAGATCACCCGGACTACGCCGACAACAGCGCCCGGGCGAAAAACCGCGACGCGCTTAGAAAGATCATGAATCAGCGCCTGTCCACTCGAAACGCCATCGAGTGGACAAAGGTTTTTATTGAAGCCGGGGTTCCGGCGGGCCCGGTGTACACACTGGACCAGGTGTTCGAAGATCCCCAGGTGAAGCACCTGGGGCTGGCCGAGGAGATCAACCATCCGGTGATCGGCGTGCTTCGCCAGCTTTCCAATCCTTTGCGCATGGAGAATGTCGGAGAAAAAACGGTGAAGACACCCCCGCCATTGCTCGGCGAACACAGCGAAGCCGTGCTGCGTGATTTCAACATGCGCGACGACGAAATCGCCGCGCTGATCAAGGACGGCGTGGTCGCGGTCAGCAACGCCGAGAAGGAGTCCGCGTGAGCGCGCCGGAAGTGGCCTACGTAGCCGTCGCGGTGAGCGACGTTGCCGCCGCGTCGCAGGTTTTCAAGCAGGCACTGGGGCTGGCCCGTAGAAGCGGTTCGCTGGCCGATGGCACCGAGGTGCCGCTGTTCACCGTTGGCAGAACCGCCATCGCTGTATTCGAGGCGGGTCATCCCTTTTTGGGCAAAGACTCGAAACCCGGCGTACATCACCTCGCGATTGCCGCCCCCGATCCGGCCGCTTATGTGAAGTCGGCGGGTATTGCACCGGCGGGCGGGACGTCGTCCGACGGCATTGACGGCGCGCGTCAGCTCGAACTGGACCTGGATGCTACCTGCGGTGTACGCCTGCGGGTGAGCGAGCCGCTTGCCCGTGCGGCGGGTGATTCCCCACACGTGGAGCGCATTGACCATCTGGGCGTCGCCGCGACGGACATCAAACGGGCCGGGTCCGTGTTCACCGTCAAGCTCGGCTGCCCCCTGGAGAGTACCCAGACCGATATGGAAGTGCAGATGGCGGTGGAGTCCTTCACTTCCGACAAGTACGGCGTGGTGTATCACAACCGTCCGCCGCAGCCGGTCGGAGGGCTTCGCGTCAGCTTTCTCACCGCCGGCGATTTTGAGCTCGAGTTCCTTCAGCCTTTAGACCCGGTACCGGAGAACCCCGATCCGTCCGGTCCCGCACCGAACCAGCCGGGAAATACCCGCGGCGACCGGGGCGCCATCGGCCGCTACATCGATCGCCGCGGCCCCGGGCTGCATCACGTGGCGCTGAAAACTCGCCACATCAATCGGTTGCTGCCGGAGCTCTCGGAAAAAGGGCTTCGCATGATCGATCTCAAGGGGCGACCAGGATCGCGACGCGCGCTCATTGGTTTCGTGCATCCTTCTTCTTTGGGCGGTTTGCTGCTGCACTTCGTCGAGCGCGATGAGCTCTGAAGTTCTCAAATGCGAGCGCCGCGGCGCAGCACAGGTGATCACCATCACTCGCGAGCACGCCGGCAACTCCATCAGCCGCGAAGTCACTGAGGCCTTCGAGCAGGCTATCGCGCCGCTGGAGCACGACAGCACGCTGCGCGCGGTGATCGTGACCGGTATGGGCGATCGCTTCTTCTGCTCCGGCGGCGACATTAAACAGTACCGCGATTTGAAAACCCGCGAGCAGCTCAACAAGGCCTTCGCGCGGCCGAGAAAACTTCTTGACCACCTGGAGTCGCTTCCAGTGCCGGTCATTGCCGCGGTCAACGGCTATGCGCTTGGCGGCGGCGCCGAACTGATGCTCGCCTGCGACATTCGCCTGGCCTCGCCCGAGGCCAAGATCGGTTTCCCTTACGTCAAGCTCAGTCTGATCCCGGGCTGGCACGGCATCGAGCGCCTGGCACAGAGCTGCGGTTACGGTGTCGCCATGCACCTTTTGACGAGCGGCGAACCGGTGTCCGCGACCGAAGCGCGGCGGCTCGGATTGATTAACGAGGTGGTGTCGGAAGGACCGGTGCTCGATGCGGCGCTTTCTTTCTCGCAAAGACTGGAGAGCGCGGCTCCCTTATCGCTGGCGGCTACCAAAAGGGTGCTGAGGAGCGCTTTCTCGGATTCGCGCGAAGCGGGCCGGCGGTTGGCGGAAGAGACCTTCGCCGACCTGTGGATGAGCAAGGATCACCGGGAGGCGGAAGCGGCCTTCGCGGAGAAAAGAAAGCCAAAGTTCACCGGCGAGTAGCTCACTGTCCGCTCCGGCGACTCCTGTGGGATCGCGCATTCGCGCGAACCGATGGGGCTCGGAAGCAGGTCCGGTGCGCCATGCGCAGCAACCCCTTCAATCAAGGCTTTGTCTACTGGATTACCGCTTGCGTGGGAATGACGAGTCATGGATTGAGAAAAATACGGCATGGACCGGCTATCAGCTTCGACGACTCCTGCAGGAATATGCTTGTGCGCGAACCGGCGGAGCGCAATCGGACGATACCTTGGTTTGGGTTCGCTACGCGTGATGGGTTCGCCGAACGCTTGTGGGGGCAGGCTTGCCCGCGAATTTGTGCTGCGGTGAGCATATCCGGGGAACCTATTGGGCGCCGATTTCCATTTTTTACTGCTCCCGGTTCCGCTGTCGTTAACTACACTTTCCGGTGACGTCGCCCGCGCCGGTTTTCCGCCGCGGTCAACCCGGAGAGGAATTTTCTATGAACCGCACGCCGATTTATTGCTCCATGCTCGTCGCGCTTGGGCTCGTTCTTGGTGGCTGCTCGAGCGAAGATAATGAAGTGGAAGAGCACGTCTGGAAGGATCAGGTCGAGTCTATCGACAGGGCCCGCGAGGTCGAAGACATCGTCCAGGGCGCCGCTGAAAAGCACAAGAAGGCGGTCGAGAAATCGAGCTATTGAGACCCGTAGCAAGGCCTGCGTGAGGCAATCGCCCTGTCAGGCAAAAAAAACCGCCCGGCTTGCGGGCGGTAATTACGGAAGAGAGATTAAGAGAGAAGCCGCTTAGACGCAGATTCCGCCGCCTCGCGGCGGGTGGCGGCGGAACCGGGGCTGCGGCCTGGCAGCCCCGCAGGGAATCCTTAGAGGCCGATGTCCCGTCGGATTGTCTTGCCCAGCCTCTCAAGCGAGCTGTCAGCCTCTGGGCTCAGCGCGTAGCGCAGCGGAGCCTCGAAGGTACCTCGAAGGGTCTCACCCGCCTCGCGGAGAAAGTTCCGCACAGGGCCGGAGCCGCGCGTCGCTTTTTTCTCGCTCGTGCGGCGGGTGTCGAGAAAACCTCGATCTCGGCGAATCGTCTGTGTGGTCATTTCAAGACTCCTTTCAATTGAGTAAAATTCACATCTATGAACTACTTAATTCCTACGTAATTCACTTCACAGCTTTAATATA
>JBFHVA010000085.1:0-12951 GCA_041589735.1 Gammaproteobacteria bacterium
CCCATTTACTGTCCCAGAAATTATCTTTAACTCCGTTCCGCCTCGATTTTTTTGCTTGCGTAACACAGCTCTGCAGGAGTATAAAAGCAACCCGAGCCGAGATTTTTGAAAAACCGAAGAGACAAACGGACCGGGCCGAATCGAGTTCGGATCTAATCTAATATAACGGCCCCGGCCTTTTTTCATACTTCTATATGATCTTAATCGAAGTAAAGATGATGGAGGCCAGTATGATTACCCGTCGATACACCAAATCGGTCGCCGTTCTTTGTGCTTTAATTGCTTTGGGTCTGTCGATTGCCTCGAGACCGGCGTGGTCACAGGAAACGCCATTCAGCAACGTCGTTATTACCGAAACGACGATCGGAGACTTAGAGTCGGGCAAGTATGCTTTCAAGGTAACCGTTACAAGTGTCGCTCCTCGGGCGCAAATCCCATACCACGTGCACAGCAGCCCTGGAATCAGATACATGCTGGAGGGCGCTTTGACGATCCAATGGAAAGACCGCGGTTCGCAGACCTTTTCTGCTGGCTCAACATATTTCGAGGGTGAAGGCTCAAACCACCCAAGTAGCGGAATGGCTGCCTCCAATCCGCTCGACGTTCCGTCCAAAGTGCTGATCATCGAGCTGGTGCGAATCGACTGATAGTTTGCCCGCTGCTGCGGCAACGGCGAACTTCAACAAAGCTCCGGACGGCGCGCGAGACCACCGCGCGTCAAGGGCATTTATTTCGCACTAAACATTCCCAGCTAAGAATCGCCGGCAGTCCGGCATTCTCCAGGGCGACAAGGTCTTCCTCGAGCTGAACCGGATCCTTGAATCTCTGCATTTGCACCCAGCTCGCGAGAGTCGTCTTTGGCTGTTCATTGAGGACCTTTCTGATCTCGGCCCTGGCCAGCTCCTGATTGCCCGCCTGCGCGTAGTACATCGCCAGCCGTATACGGGCCGGGACATTGTCGATCCGGCGTAGCTCCTCCTTGACGGTCCTTATGGCCTCGTCATAACGCCCACTCAATCGGTATGCCTCCGCCCGCGGCAGCAGATACCATGGTGGATAGAAGGGGTTCAAGCGCATGGCCGCATTTACCGATCTCTCTGCATCGTGTGGCTGACTGGCGAAAAATTGGCTTATTGCGAGCGCGGCGAGGGCGTCTGCGTCGTTTGGAGCGAGCGCCGCGGCTCTTTCGCCGTATTCGAGCGCTTTCTCATAGTTCGATCGATACAGCTGGGCGCCGCCAAGTAGCTGGTAGGCTCCCGGGCTCTCGGGGTCGATTTCTAGGGCCCTGAGCGCGCTCGCTTCGGCCCGGTGGAGCGACTCGGCGAGATTCTCAGTCCACCCGAACCTGATGTCACGCCAGTGTGTTCCGCTGATCGAGAGCCATGCATTGGCAAACCCTGGATCGCGCTCTGTCGCTTGAGACCAAAATTCCCTCGCACGAATGTTGGAATCGCGAGTAAGCCTCTGCTCTTCTGAGCGAGCCCGAACGTGAAGGAGCCAGGCCTCAACACTGCTGGTCGGAGCATTGAGCAAGGCGGTTTTTTGCTCGTCTGAAAGTGGGACCTGCAAGATTGACGCAACGTCCGTCGCAATCTTGCCCAAGCCGACGAAAACATCGTCGGGGCGCAGGTCGAAGGCACCGGACCAGATACGTTTTCCCTTTAGAGCCTCCCCGAGCTGTGCCGAAATCGAAATATCGTCACTGGCTCTTTGGAATGTTCCTTTGAGAACATAATGGACACCGAGCTGCTCGGAGACTTCATGAACTTCGACCGGCGCCTTAGCAAACTTGAAGCTGGATTCCTTCGATATGACCAAAATGTTGGGTAGCTTTCCGAGCAATGCAATAAGATGTTCCGATAATGCGTCGGCGAACGCGTCGTCTTTCTTATCGTCGGATACGTTTCTAAACGGAATCAACGCGATCGAGTGTTTCGCCGGCATCGGGAACGCCATCCGCTCGACAGCGGCAGCCGCAAAATCAGGTTTCCACGGTTGCCACCAGGCGAACCCGACCACCACAACGATAATCGTCGCGATCACGGTAAATCCGGTGATCTGCGTCGCCCCGGGAAGACGTGCCCGGGCTCGCGGAGCTTCGCTATCCGCTTTTTGGTGGAGTAAAGCTCGATAGACGTGCACAGGACGCGCGATGTTCTTTACCTGCTTTTCGCCCAAGCTCTCGAATTCGATATCCAACTTCCCGAATATCGCGTCGTGCACGATACCGGAAATACAGATGCCGCCCGGATCGGCCAGGCTTTCCAGACGCGCGGCAACGTTCACACCGTCGCCGTAGATGTCGCCTCGATCCTCAATGACGTCGCCAATATTCACGCCGATTCGGAAATGTACCTGCCGGGTTTCGGGTAATTCCTGATTTCTCCTCTTGAGATCCTCCTGGATCTTGGTAGCACAGGACAGGGCGTCGACCGCCGCCTCGAACATGGCGAGAACAGCGTCCCCTGCGTAGTGCATTACCCGGCCGCGGTGGCTCTCGACGATACGAGCGATTAGGTCCAGGTAGTCGCTGAGAAGGCGGTGGGTCGAGTCCTCATCCACGCCCGTCAGGCGACTGTAGCCAACCACGTCCGCATAGAGGATCGCAGCGAGTTTGCGCGGGAGGCGACCTTGTTCAAAAGGCATCGCGGTCGAGGGCCAGGTCTTATGGACCGGTGCCTATCTTAAACCTCCCGCACAAATCCAGTGAATCAGGTAGGGCTTCCGATTAGCGAATGCGAGAAAAGGCAAGAAAAGCGGTCGGAGCCGAACTGTTTGGTTGGTCCCGGTTCGGCCCATCATTGTTCCGTCGCTAACCCCTTTTCGCCTATGATCTTTGATCACATCAGTGGAGTAAGCGGGGCGATGGGCGATTCGATTAACGGAAATCTCGCTGTCCGCGCGGTTGCCGATACGACTTCCATGGATTGGACGCCGAGCCCGAGCGGCTCGGTGTGGCGAAAGCGGGTCCACCTGGTGGGTCCTCCGGAATCGGGGCAGGTCACGTCTGTCGTTCGATACGACCCGGACTCGAGTTTTCCGACGCATGATCATCCGGAGGGAGAGGAGATCCTGGTGCTCGAGGGCGTCTTCTCCGACGAGCACGGGGACTGGCCCGCGGGCACATACCTGCTCAATCCGGAGGGCTTTCGCCATACTCCCTTCTCAGGACCCGGCTGTATCCTGTTCGTAAAGCTGAGACAGTTCGCGGGCCGCGTACGTCGCCATGTGGTCGTGGATACTGACAAGCTTGAATGGCAGCCCCGCTCGAATTCGGCCGTTAGTTACAAGTCGCTTTACCAGCAAGACGGCTTCTCAGACTTAGTGCGCCTCGAGCACTGGGAGCCGAAAGCGGACCCTGGGACCATAACCTACGAGCAGGGGGCCGAGTTGTTCGTGCTCGAGGGCGAATTTGAGGACGAATTCGGCGTCTACTCTAAAGGGTACTGGCTGCGCTTCCCGTTAGGCTCAACGCATCGTCCCCGATCCGAAAACGGATGTACTCTGTACGTAAAGAGATCCGGGCTACCCTATCTCAGATCGGACGCCGCCTGATAACGAGATTGAAATCGAATTAGGTCTCTGACCCTCAATTCGCTTGTAAGGAGGGCATGACCACTCGGGAAAGAGAAGATACGCGTGCCGCGTGGGACGAAATCGCGCCGGGCTACGACAAGACCAACACTCCCACGCAGATGTGGTTGGGGAGCGAAGGCCTCCGCCGCGCCGGGCTTCGCGAGGGCATGCGGTTCCTGGATGTGGCGGCCGGCAGCGGTGCCCTCAGCATTCCGGCGGCGCGCTTCGGTGCGCGGGTACTGGCGACGGACCAGTCTCCGGTCATGCTCGACTTGCTACAGGCTCGGGCACACCAGGAGGGGCTCAACATCGAGACCCGTGTTATGGATGGCCACGCGCTCGAGCTCGACGACAACAGCTTCGACTTGGCCGGGTCGCAGTTCGGCGTAATGCTGTTTCCCGACATGCCGAAGGGCATCAGCGAGATGGTGCGCGTCGTCAAGCCGGGCGGACGTGTGCTGATGAACGTCTACGGCGACCCGCACAAGATTGAGTTCCTGGGCTTCTTGGTGAGTGCCGTTCAGTCCGTCCGGCCCGACTTTAATGGCCCGCCGATGGATCCCCCTCCGCTCCCCTTCCAGCTGGCGGATCCTGAGAGGCTGCGCAGAGAGTTCGCCACCGCCGGCCTTAAGAACATCGAGGTCGAGACTATTACCGAGACCACGGAGCACATCACCGGAAAGGATCTGTACGAGTGGCTGGTTTGGAGCAATCCGATCGTCGAGATGGTGCTCGGCAGCCTGAACCTGACGAACAAGGAGAGAGGCGTGATCCAGCAGACGCTGGAGACGATGGTCCGCGAGCGCGCCGGTGGCAGCGGCGTTGCCAAGCTGACCAATCCGGTTAATATCGGCGTGGGGACGAAGTAACAGTTACCAGACTTCTGGGGTAAAGGGGTCGGAGCCCTTAAACTAATTTCGAAGCATTCTCCCCGCTCCATTAGAGGGTGCACTTTGTAACTCTAAAGGTCCGGGTCGCCCTATCTCAGGTCAGCTTCTGCCTCACAATGAGCTAAGCGTCGATCAAGGAAACCGATAAACGGGTTGTAGCTCTTAAACAAGGTCTAGAAAAATCCGGAGGCTCGACTTTGTTGAATTCAAGTGCTCCGATCTCCTTTTTCTCTATACGTTATACCTGAGCTGCAGCCCCAAGATGTTTCTCGAGCTTAAGGTACCACCGGTCGCGGTGACGCTGATATTTGGCCTGGGCATGTGGATAGCGGCGACCCTAACGCCCGCTTTCACCCTTGCTCTACCCTGGCGTTTCGCCCTGGCGACGGCCTTTGTGGTTGCGGGAGCGGCCGTCGCAACAAGCGCCATCGTCGCATTCCATCGGGCAAGCACGACTGTTAACCCGTTCGATCCAACCGCGACCTCAACCCTGGTCACGAAAGGTATATACCGTTTAAGTCGGAATCCCATGTATCTCGGTCTACTTCTTGTGCTGGCCGGATGGGCGATCCTTCTCTCGAATCTACTGGCCGCTGCATTGCTGCCGGCGTTTGTTGCATATATGACTCGATTTCAGATCTCACCCGAGGAGCGCGCCTTGCTCTCCAAGTTCGGTTCTGTTTTTGTTGATTACATGAAGACCGTTCGCAGATGGCTGTGAGGCATAATTACCCGCTTAAAACATCAAGGACTCAGATCTCTCGAACCCGGTAGAATTGCCGTTCAAGGGATCTGACCCCTCGAAGTCCAAATCAGGAGGTCAACGCAATGCCGAGCCAAGTCATTGGCTACTACAGCTCGCGAAAAGAAAAGCTGCTCGAGGATTTCGATGGGATCTTGTCTTTGATAAAGAGCTGGCTCGTCGCACGCTACGGCGAAGAGTTCGCCAGCACGCTGCAAAGACAAGCCCGCCAGGAATTCGAGGAACTCATTCCGGAGATTCCACATATCAAAGGGGTACGAGCCCGGCCATTGAACACATTTCTGCTTGCCACCGCCCAGGAGCTTGTGGCTTACAAAGCGATGGCAAGTCATGGAAAGTCACCTGCGGAGACTTGGGAGCTGTGCCACCAGGCGATACGGTTGAAGGTGGCAAAGATCCCGCGATGGAAACGGTGGCTGCTAAGACGGCTGATGTTTTCAAGGCTTGTGAACGCGATTATGGCGAGGCGGGCAAGGCAAAAGCAGAGAGGCCATTTTGGAGACTTCGAGATCGAGTATCTCATTGGCGAGGGAGGCGATTTCGATTTCGGCGTGAACTACCTGAAGTGCGGCAATCATCAATTCGCTATGAAGCACGGAGGCGAGGCGTTCGCCCCTTATATCTGTATGTCAGATATTGCCCTGAGCGATGCTTTGGGATGGGGCCTCACACGCACCCAAACGATTGCCGACGGCTGCCATCACTGCGATTTTCGCTTTAAGCGAGGCGCAGCAACTCGGATTACTTCTAAAACACCGGAAGTTCAGGATGTGATCGAGAGAATAAGTCAAAAAGAAGCCAAGCAGTTAAAAGGCAGTTAGAAAGGGTGGGGACGAAATGCTTGGTAGACCCCGCTTCGGCTCGTCGTTACTTTCGCGCTGATTCCTTTTCTGCTGATCGAAGTCAATACCCGCTCAGGCGTCTGTGGCTATTTTCAACATAAAAGGGCCGGACTGAGTAGGGTCTCACCGCCGGTTCAAGCCGGTCCTCGAAATGAGTAAAGGTTAGCGTTTTTTTAAGAGGAATCGATCATGAGCGTTGGTGCCTTCTGCAGCCGGATCGCGGTGTTCGTCGGAAAGGACGAGAGCGTCGTCGAGGCGGCAAAACTAATGCGCGAGCATCATACGGGAAGCGTGGTGGTGGTCGATGACGCCCAGCGCGGCGCTTTCAAACCGGTGGGTATGATCACCGATCGCGACCTCGTCGTCGAAGTGCTGGCGGAAGAGGTGGATGTGAACTCAATCTCCGTCAAAGACGTGATGTCGCAGAACCCACTGGTCGCAAGCGAGAGGGACAGCTTGTCCGACACGCTGGGGCGGATGTGCGCCCGCGGGGTGCGTCGCGTACCGGTTATCGATGACGAAGGTCAGATCATCGGTGTGCTCAGCATTGACGACGTCTTAAGCCTGCTGGCGTCGGAACTGAACGACATAGACTCGCTGATTCTTCGCGAGCAGGAGCGCGAGCGGGAGATGCGCGTCGGCGTCGCCGAGGCATGACGGCGCGGGTGCACCGAATAGCGGCGCGGCGCCGGGATGACTACCTCGAGTGAACCGTAAGCTCGGACAGAAAAACGGGCGAAAGACGAGTTTTTCCTTGTCAGAAGCTACAGGTTGATCCGTAGCCAGCGGGTGAGCTCGCGCTCAGACTATGCGTCTGTCCCGCAACGACGCGATTCTTGCATCCTCGTAGCCGATTCCCTTCAAGATCTCCTCGGTGTGTTCCCCCAGCCGCGGCGCCGGGCGCGCGGGCGCTGGATCCTCCATTCGCACCGGCGGTGATACCAGGCGGTAAGGCCCGCGCGTCGGGTGTTCGAGAGTTTGCAGGCGATCGTTCTCGGTGACGAAGGGATTTTCGAGCGCCTGGGCGATGTCGTTGATAGGCGCCGCCGGAACTTTGCCGGCGAAGCGCTTGAGCCAGGTGGCCGTAGTCTGTTGCGATAGCACTTCATCCAGCATCTCGGTGATCAGGTCCCGGTGCTGCAGGCGATTGGCGAATTTTTTGAAGCGCGGATCATCCGCCCATTCTGGATGATCAATGACTTCGCACAACGCAGGCCAGAACTTTTCCTTGTTGCACATGATGTAGATCCAGCCGTCGGCGGTGGTGTAGAGCTGGCAGGGGGTGAGTGAGGGGTGCCCGGAACGAGGGATGCGGCCAACCTTGTGGCCCTCGTTCAAATACCAGGCGGCGGGATAGTTGAGGTTGTGCAGCGCCATGTCGAACAGGCTCACATCGATGTCCTGGCCCTTGCCCGTCTCTCGCGCGCCGGTAAGCGCCGCGAGCAGGGCGTAAGCCAAACCCAGCCCGGTCATGAGATCGACGATGGAAAGCCCGAATCGCGCCGGCGGCCCGCCGGGCTCGCCGGTCAGGGCGAAATAGCCGGCTTCCGCCTGCATCAGGTAGTCGAAACCCGGCCAGGCCGCGCGCGGGCCGGTGCGGCCGTAGGCCGAGAGGTGGGCGCAGACGATTTTCTTGTTGTGGGGTGCCAGGTGGGCGTAGGTGAGCCCCAGCTTCTCCGGCACGTCGCCCCGCAGGTTCGACGCCAGGGCGTCCGCCGACTTTACCAGATCGTGAAGCACGCCCTTGCCTTCCGGCACGGAAAGATCGAGGGTTAAGCTCTTCTTGTTTCGGTTGAAAGCGTGAAAGAAGTGGCTGTCGTGTTCCTCGAAGAAAAACGGTCCCACGTCCCGGGACATGTCACCGCCGTCGCTGGGGTTTTCGATCTTGATGACCTCGGCCCCTTGGTCGGCAAGAAACATGGTGCCGAAGGGCCCGGCGCCGTATTGCTCGACGGCGAGGACGCGCACACCTTCCAGGGGCAGCATGATCAGCAGTCGTTCGGAGCTAAGCGATGAATGCCGTCGGACACCGCCGCAAACCGAAGAGCACAGAGCCTTCCGCGCTGGACGTCGTCACCGCTTTTTTCGACGCCGTCGAAACCCGGAACTTCGAGCGCGCGGCAACGATGCTCTCGGCCGAAAACTTCAGCTATGAAGGTTCCATAGAGCAGCACGATAACGCAGCCGACTTTATTCGAAGCGTTTCCCGGTTCGGCACCATACTCGAGTCCATCGAGCGCCGGCGAATCTTCGTTGACGGTGATGAGGTCTGCGTCATTATGAAATACGAAACGTCGCTCGAGCCGATCGAGTCCATGCGCTTCGCGCACTGGCTGCGCGTTGAAGGCGGGAAAATCACGCGCATCGAGAGCTTTTTCGACGCCCGGGCCTACGCGAGCATGTTCGAGCCTGGGCCCTGAAAAAATCTTCATACGGAATTTCGTTCTACAAGCTGCCGGGCGATGATGATCCGCTGCATTTCGTTGGTTCCTTCGCCAATGGCGAGCAGCGGCGCGTCGCGGTAGTAGCGCTCGATATTGAATTCCTTGGAGTAGCCGTAAGCGCCGTGGATGCGCATGGCTTCGATGCTGTTGTAAAGGGCGGTTTCGGTGGCGAACAGCTTGGCCATGCCGGCCTCCATGTCGCAGCGCTGACCCGCGTCGTAGGCCTGGGCCGCGGACTCTGTTAAAAGCCTCGACGCCTCCAGCCGCGTCGCCATTTCGGCCAGCTTGATCTGGATGGACTGGTGCTCGCAGATCGGTTTTCCAAACGTCTTTCGTGTCTGCGCGTAGGCGACGGACTCTTCAAGACACGCTCGCGCGATGCCGACGCCACGCGCGGCGACGTTGATTCGCCCAAGTTCAAGCCCGCCCAGGATTTGCCTGAACCCCTGGCCTTCTTTTCCGCCGATTAAATTTTCTGACGGTACACGGCAGTCGCTTAAGACGATCTCACCTGAATCGATGCCCTTGTAGCCGAGCTTCTCGAGCTTCCGGCTGACACTGAATCCCGGGCCTTTCTCCATCAGCAGCAGGCTCATGCCCCGGTGAGGCGGATCGGCCTTCGAATCGGTCTTCACCAGCACCGCCATGATCTGGCCCTGAATGCTGTTGCTGATCCACGTCTTCGTGCCGTTCACGACGTAAGCGTCGCCGTCGAGACTTGCCTTGGTGCGGATGGCCTGCAGATCGGTGCCGCAGTCGGGCTCGGTAAGCGCGATGCCGCCGCGAAGCGCTCCCGTGGCGAACTTCGGCAGCCATTTCGACTTCTGCTCATCGGTGCCGAAGCGCTGCACGGCGGCGGCCATGATGAGGTGAGAGTTGAAGATCCCCGAGACCGACATCCACACTGCCGAGACCCGCTCCACGATCTTGGCGTAGGTAGTGACCGGGAGTCCGAGCCCGCCGTATTCCTGCGCGATGGTGGCGCCGAAGAGGCCGAGCGCCTTCATCTTTTCGACGATTTCCTCAGGGTAGGTATCGCTTGCTTCCAGATCGTGAGCGTAGGGTTTGACGTCGCGTTCGAGAAAGCGATCGACGCTGTCGAGGATCAGGATTTCGTCGTTCGAAAGTTGGCTTTCGGATGACACAGTAGCGACGCTGCGGTGACGACTCTGTTCGAGGCTTAGTATGTAGTATGTGATATGTAGTATGTAGGGCGGATGAAACGGGATCCCACCTACTACATACCACCTAATACATACTTTTCCAGAACGTTTGCAAAAACTTGGCGCGGCATGGGCACCACAAGTGTTTAGTAGTTAGCCAGATCATCCACCGCGTGGCCGCGCTTGGGCACGAGGATAGTGCGCTCATAGGTCATGAACACGGTGCCGTCGGCTTTTTTGCCGGTGGTAGATGCGGTGACGATGCCCTGGGTCGGGCGGGATTTGGATTCGCGTTTGGAGAGGATCTCGGATTCCGCGTAGATGGTGTCGCCGGCGAAGACCGGCGCAGTGAGCCTGATCTTGTCCCAGCCGAGATTGGCGATGACCTTCTGACTCAGGTCGCTCACGCTCATGCCCGCGACGATGGCAAGCGTCAGTGCGGAGTTCACCAGCGGCTTGCCGAACTCGCTCTTTTTCGCGTACTCGGCGTCGAAGTGCAGCGGATGCTTGTTCATGGTGAGCAGAGTGAACCAGGTGTTGTCGGCCTCGCTGATGGTGCGGCCCGGGCGGTGCTCGTAAATATCACCGACTTCGAAGTCCTCGAAGTAACGTCCGAAAGACTCCCTGTAACGCCGCGGACCGACTTCTTTTCGCTGAACGGACATGACCGCTGCCGTCAGTCGTCGCCGCCGGTGGCGACTTTGAGCGCGGCTTCGGATTCCGACACGGTGAGTCGCAGCGCTGCGTGCACGTCGTGGACCTCGTCGAACCTGAGCAGCGCGCTGGCAAGCTTGTCGCGGCGCTGTTGGGAAAGGTAAGGACCAGTGAGCCCGTAAAACTTGGCGCGCAGCTCTTCTTCGGTCATGAAGTTGTCCGGCTCCCCCTTGGGCACCACCACCATCTTCTCCAGGGTTTTACCGGAACGCAGTTTCACCTTCGCGAGCCCGCTCATATTGGCCGGAAACTCCGCTTCCACCTTGGGGTGGGGAACGGTGCGGATGCGCAGGCACAATTCCAGCGTCTTTGGATCTTTAAGGTGCTTCTCGTAGTCGTCCCAGTTCATGCGGCCTTCTCTCAACGCCACCGCGCCGACGAAGGCCATGGAGAACTGGCCGTCCACGTAGTTCTTCGGTCTCTGCTTGTCCTCTTCCGGATCGCCGATGAGCTTGATGCCGGTCTTGGGCAGGCCGATCTCGATGAGCGCGACGTCATCGATGTCGATGTCGTGCTCGGCGCGAAGGGCAATCAGCGCGTCCATAGCGGCGTGGCCGTAGCGGCAGGAAGGGTAGGGCTTCAACGCGATGGCCATGGTTTCCCACCTCTCCCCCAGGCCTTCAACGGCTTTCTCCGGCTCAGGATTCGGAGCGTAGCCTTTCAAGAAACCGAGCCTGCCTTCGACGGGCTCCAGCGTGCCGCGGAAGCCCTCTTTGGCCAGCACCGCGGAGTTGAGGCCATTCATGGAGGCATACCCGGTGTGGAAGGGCTTGTTCCAGGCGCCGTCGGCCAGGAACTGCATCGATCCGGCGGCCTGGCTGCCGCAAAGGCCGAAGGCGGAGACCATTTGATCGGCCGTGAGCCCGAGCACGGACCCCGCCGCCGCGGCTGCGCCAAAGACGCCGCAGGTGGCGGTGGGGTGGAATCCGCGGTTGTAGTGGTCCGTCGGCCCCAGGGCGAGGCTGAGGCGGGTCTGTACCTCAAAGCCCGCGATGATGCCGGTGATCACGTCGCGCCCCGAGGCCTTGCATGTCTCCGCCGCCGCCATGGCCGCGGGGATGATGGGCGCTCCCGAGTGCAGGGAGGCGCGGGCGTGGGTGTCGTCAAAATCCAGCGCGTGACCCAGATTGCCGTTGAACAGCGCAGCGGCCCCGGGGGTGTACCCCCGTGGATCTCCGATGACCGTGGCCTGGCCCTGCGCGAGTCCCAGAGCGGCGAGACTGTTGCTCATGGACTGCCGCAGATCCGCGTCGTTGCGGGCCCGGAGTGCGATGGCCACGTGGTCAAGGATGAGCATGCGGGTGCGCTCGGAGACTTCTGCGGGGATGGCGTCGTAACGCAGATTGGCGGCGAATTCGGCAAGAGTTCGGGTTTCGGCGGTCATGGCCGGTCCTCGGGGTGTGAGCATTGAGGGAGACAGAAAATCATAAGGAGCATGGCTCCGGCCCGCAACACGCAAGATTTCGGGTCAAATCAGGGCACGGTAATCCGAAGTGACACCGCAAATGGCAAAGGGCAGAATCCCAGGACGGCGGCGTCGACTACCTGTTCATTTTGAACATGTCGGCATGCGCAGCGTCAAGTCGAACCGCGATAAAAAAGAGCGGCATCCGTAACAAAACAGGGGGAATCCAATGAGCTACCTGGAGAATATTTTCAACGCAATCGGTGACGGTACCTGGGGATGGTCCCTCATCCCGTTTCTCGTCGTCCTCGGTTGCTTTTTCACTCTCGCCTCGGGATTCGTTCAGTTCCGGTTCTTCGGACGCATGTTCCGGGTGCTGTTTCCGGGCGGACAGCCCGAGCCGGGCCAGCACGTCAGTTCGAGGGAGGCGCTGCTGGTCAGCGTCGGCGGACGGGTCGGCGGCGGCAACATTGCCGGCGTGGCGGTGGCCATCACCCTGGGCGGCCCCGGTGCCGTGTTCTGGATGTGGGCGATTGCGCTCATCGGCATGTGCACCAGTCTGGTCGAATGCACCCTGGCACAGATTTACAAGCGCAGCGACGAGGACGGCACCTATCGCGGCGGGCCGGCCCAGTACATCCTTCATGGGCTGGGTCAGAAATATAACTGGCTGGCGATCCTCTACGCGATCTCCCTGATCGCGGCCTTCGCGCTGGGATTCAATGCCTTTCAGGGCAACACCGTGGCCGGCGCCGCCCATGACAGCCTGAGCATACCCAGGTGGGTGAGCGGCATCGGTCTTGCCGTCATTACCGGTTTCGTGGTCTACGGCGGCATCAAGCGTATCGCCAAGGTGGCCGACGTCATCGTTCCGATCATGGCCATCGGCTACATCGGCATGGCGCTGATCATCGTATTAATCAACATTCCGGAAATTCCCGGCGTGTTCGCCACTATCGTCAAGAATGCGTTTGGCTTCGAAGAGGCGGTCGGCGGCGGTATGGGCGCGGCGATCGCCCAAGGCATTCGCCGCGGGCTGTTCTCCAACGAGGCGGGTCTGGGCAGCGCCCCGAACGTGGCGGCGGTGGCCTACGTGCGCCATCCCATCAGCCAGGGCATCGTGCAGTCGCTGTCAGTATTCATCGACACCATCA
>JBFHVA010000086.1:0-12939 GCA_041589735.1 Gammaproteobacteria bacterium
ATTGCCCGAAATAATTTCGATGCACGGCAGCAACTAGGAGCCTTCATGTCGGAGCCACTATGGCGCCCCTCCGCGGAGCGCATCGCCAAATCAAATCTGAAACGTTTCACCGACTACGTCATCGAAAAGCACGGCGCTGACGGATCGGACTACGCCTCCCTGCATCGCTGGTCGGTTGAACATCGCGAAGCGTTCTGGGACTCGGTCTGGGACTTCACCGGGATAATCGCGCGCCACAAGGGTGAAAGCGTTCTTGAAAACGGCGACCGCATGCCCGGGGCGCGTTGGTTTCCCGGGGCCCGGCTCAATTTCGCCGAAAACCTGCTGCGCCGGAGCGACGATGAGACAGCGCTGATTTTCTTCGGCGAGAACGTAGTCAAGCGCAGCGTCAGCTTTTCGAAGCTCTACGGCACCGTCTCGCGGCTATCCCGGGCATTGCGCGCCGCCGGCGTAGTTCCCGGAGACCGGGTGGCCGGCTATATGCCGAACATGCCGGAGACCATCATGGCGATGCTCTCAGCCGCAAGTGTCGGGGCGACATTCTCGTCCTGCTCTCCGGACTTCGGTGTGCGTGGCGTGGTGGATCGCTTCGGCCAGATCGAGCCGAAGGTACTTTTCTGCGCCGATGGCTACTACTACAACGGCAAGCGTTTCGAATCATTAAGCCGGATCCCGGAGATACTCAAACAGATCCCGAGCGTCGAGCGGGTGGTGGTGGCCTCTTTCTCCGGCGAGCCGCCTGACCTCGGCAAACTGGACCAAGCGGTTGCCCTGGAGGATTTTGTTTCGGATCAACCCGCGGCGGAAATCGAATTCGAGCATCTGCCGTTCGACCATCCGCTCTACATCATGTTTTCCTCCGGCACCACGGGAGCGCCCAAGTGCATCGTCCACGGCGCCGGCGGAACCCTGATTCAGCATCTAAAAGAGCATCAGCTCCACGTCGATCTGAAATCAGATGATCGGCTGACCTATTTCACCACCTGCGGCTGGATGATGTGGAACTGGCTGGTTTCGGGGCTCGCCACCGGCGCAACGCTGGTGCTTTACGACGGCTCTCCGTTCTATCCTGACGGCAACCGCTTGTTCGACATTGCCGACGAGGTCGATCTCGACATTTTCGGCACCTCGGCAAAATTCATCGACGCGGTGAAGAAGGCGGGGCTCGAGCCGAAGAAGAGCCACAAGCTCCGGTCCTTGAAAACTCTGCTCTCCACCGGATCCCCGCTTGTGCCGGAGAGCTTTGATTTCGTCTACCAGGGCATCAAGGAAGATTTATGCCTGTCGTCCATCACCGGCGGCACGGACATCATCTCCTGCTTTGCGCTGGGCAACCCCACGCTTCCCGTTTACCGCGGCGAGATCCAGTGTCTCGGGCTGGGCCTGAAGGTAGAGGCTTACGACGATGAAGGCCGGCCGGTCGTCGAGCAGCAGGGCGAGCTGGTGTGCACGGCTGCATTTCCTTCCATGCCGGTCGGTTTTTGGAACGACAGTGACGGCAGCAGATACCGATCGGCGTATTTCGAAAAGTATCCTAACGTCTGGTGTCATGGCGACTATGTTCGCGTGACCAAGCGTGGAGGCATGGTTGTCTACGGCCGGTCCGACGCGGTCCTCAATCCCGGCGGCGTACGAATCGGCACCGCGGAGATCTATCGCCAGGTGGAGCAGCTTGAGGAAGTGCTTGAATCTCTGGTGATCGGCCAGGACTGGGAGGGCGACGTGCGGGTTGTGCTGTTCGTGGTACTGCGCGATGGTGTGAACCTCGATGACGCCTTGCGTAAAAAGATCCGGGACCACATCCGTGCCAACACCACGCCGCGTCACGTTCCGGCGCGTGTCGTCCAGGTCGCCGACATTCCCCGCACAAAAAGCAACAAGATCACCGAACTGGCGGTGCGCGATATCGTCCACGGGCGGACCGTCAAGAACAAGGAAGCGCTGGCGAATCCTGAAGCGCTGGAGCTCTTTCGGAATCTGCCCGAGCTGCAGTCCTGATGCGTGACGCGTGATGCAAGGACGATTATTTAGATCGTATTTGAAAACTCGCGCCAGGCGTCGCCCGGTACGCGTCGGCTGTGCGTTTAATCACTACTTGGTTGCGCTGGTTTTATGTTTCGTTCCCCTCTCCGGGCACACCCAAAACTCGGCGGCGACTGAAGCACAGCGCACTGTGGTTGTGCTCCACGGTCTTGGGCGCACCTACCGCTCCATGGATGTAATGGCCAGTGCCCTCGCCGAGGCGGGCTATAGGGTAGAAAACGTCGGTTATCCCTCCACCGACTTTTCCTTCGAGCAACTGCTGGAGATCGTCACCGAGGCGATCGAGCGCTGCTGCGTACACGGTGATGTGAAGGTAGATTTCGTCACCCACTCGCTCGGCGGTATTCTGCTTCGCGCCTATGCCAATGAGAAGGGCGCCGATCACATCGGCCGCGCGGTGATGCTGAGTCCGCCGAGCCGCGGATCAGAGCTGGTGGACGAGCTCAAGGACATTACCCTCTTCCAGTGGATCGCCGGTCCCGCGGGCCAGCAGCTCGGTACCGATCCGGACAGCGTCCCGTCAAATCTTGGTCCGGTGAATTTCGAAGTCGGCATCATCACCGGGGACGCCACCTTCAATCCGCTCTACTCCTGGCTCATTCCTGGACCCGATGACGGCAAGGTGTCGGTGGATCGCGCCAAGGTGAGCGGTATGGCGGACTTCATTGTGCTGCCACATTCTCACTCTTTCATCATGAACAGCGCGGAAGTTATCCGGCAGACTCTGTTTTTTCTGAGCCACGGTCGCTTCGACCATTAAAGCGATTTCCAACGCTCGAATTAGGGATTCAGTCGCATGCTTTGCAGCACCGACACGTGTTATGGCGTCATTACCCGCATACTGCACTGGGTTGTGGCCCTGATCATCATCGGGCTTATCTGGCTTGGCTGGTGGATGGTGGACTTAAGCTACTACCATCGCTGGTACAACCTGTCTCTGGAGCTGCACAAATCCCTGGGCATGGCGGCGCTTGCCCTTGCGGCGGTTAAAATCGCGTGGGTGATCTACGATGCAAAACCGGATTTCCCGGGAAGCGTCAAACCCTGGGAGCGCGCCGCCGCAACGGCTACCCACCGCCTCTTTTACCTGCTGATGCTGCTGATACCCGCCACCGGCTATGTCATTTCGACCTCAGCCGGAGACGGAATTTCTATTTTCGGGCTGTTCGAGATTCCCGCTATTCTGCCCGTAAGCGAAAACCTGCGGGATCTCGCCATTGAGCTGCACTTCTGGCTTGCGTACGGCACCGTCGTGCTGGTGGTGGTGCACACGCTGGCCGCGCTCAAGCACCAGTTCATCGACCGCGACGGGACGCTCCGGCGGATGTTCTGGTAGCGTCTCGAACGAGCTTATTTCTTGCGAACGCCCTCGACGCCCAGAGTGAGTTCCACCGTGGTGCTCGCGGGGCCGAGGTCGTAGTCGATGCCGAAGTCTTTTCGCGTCAGGGTATAGCTTCCCGTGAATCCCGCTCGGTAACCGCCCCAGGGATCCGGGCCCTCGCCCATCTTTGTAATCTCGAAGACCACCGGCCGGGTAACGCCGTGAACGGTGAGTTCGCCGTGCAGCTTTCCGGACTCCGCGGTGCCCTCGTAGCGGGTGCTCTTGAACGTTGCCTTGGGATACTTATCCACCGCCAGGAAATCGCCGCTCCTTAAGTGCTTGTCGCGCTCCGCGTGGCGAGTGTCCACGGTAGTAGTATCGACTTCGACAGTGATGCTGTTGGCCGACGGGTTGCTGGGATCATGGGTGAACTGGCCAGAGATGACGTTGAAGCGGCCGTAGAGCCAGCTGTAGCCGAGATGATTGGCCCTGAACTCGACGAAAGAGTGCGCCGGATCGATTCTGTATTCCGCGGCGATTGCGGTTGAGCCGACCGACAACAGTCCGGCAGCAAGACTGAGTGAAAATGACAGATACAAGGGTCTGATAACTCCCATTTTTATCTCCCCGATAATTTCTTGGGATGTGACGCGAAAAGGCGCGTTCCAGCTGCGCGCCCCTGCGTACGACCGCGAATTTACGCGAGAGTTCCGACCACGTCCGGGCTGCCGGCGGCACCGATACGCGGGGAATTGCGGCGCTACCAGCCTTTCACGTCCGCCATGTCGGGTAGCTTGTGTGCGATGCCCTTGTGACAGTCTATGCAGGTCTTTTCGCCACTGGCGAGTATGGTCGCGTGGTCGCGCTCTGCGCGCGGGCTCTGGCGGGTGAAATCCATGAATTGAAAATCATGGCAGTTGCGACATTCGAGCGAGTCGTTGGTCTTGAGCCGTAGCCACTCCCGTTTGGCAAGCTCGATGCGCTTATCGAGGAATTTTTCCCTGGTGTTGATGGTGCCGAATACCCAGCCCCAAACTTCTTTGGACGCCTGCATCTTGCGCGCAATTTTGTCGGTCCATTCATGGGGCACGTGGCAATCCGGGCAGGTGGCGCGGACGCCGGATCGATTCGTGTAGTGAATCGTCGGTTTGAGCTCCTGGTAGACGTTGTTGTGCATTTCGTGACAGCTGATGCAGAAAACCTCCGTGTTGGTGGCTTCGAGCGCGGTGTTGAATGCTCCCCAGAAAATGACGCCGGCGATAAAGCCGCCCACGGTGAGGAAGCCTAGGCTGAAATATTTGCTTGGCGTAGAAAGCGTGCGCCACCAATCGAGCAGCCAGCGTTTCATTTCGAATCCAGTTCCGTCACTGAGCGTTAACGCGTTTTTTCAAGATTTCGTCTATGTCCTGGAAAGTGTTTTCAACCAGCGGGCGCGCGTTGGTCTGGGTCACGTGGCACTGGTTACAGAAGTACCGCCGCGGAGAAACTTCGGCAAGAAAGTTGCCGTCGCGATCCATGTAATGGGTAACGCTGACCATCGGCGCCTGTGATTCTTCCGTGCGCCGGCGGCTGTGACAGGAAAGACACTTGTTGGAATTTAGATCAACCTGGTAACCGTCAATTTTGTGAGGAATCGTCGGCGGTTGCATCGGGTAATTGCGGCCGCGCTTGATATCGGTGTTTTCCTCCTGGGGCATGCGCGGCGGTGCGGTCTCTTCGGAAATCGGCGAATCGCCGCGCATCGCGTCGATGCTGCGCTCAGCCGCAGCCACAGAGACCAGCATGAACAACAGTATTGTGGTCGTGTAACGCAGATTCATCACGGATGTCCTAGACTTTAAGAATCTTGACCGCGCATTTTTTGAAGTCGGTCTGCTTGGAAATCGGGTCGGTTGCGTCCAGCGTAACCTTATTGATGAGCTGGCTGGCGTCGAACCAGGGCACGAACACCAGCCCGCGCGGTGGCTTGTTTCTTCCCCGGGTTTCAACGCGCGTACGAATCTCGCCACGGCGGGAAGCAACGCGGACTTCGCTGCCGCGCCGAAGCCCGAGATCCGCTACGTCGTCCGGATGCATGTAGACCACAGCGTTGGGCGCCGCTCGGTAGAGCTCAGGTACGCGACGGGTCATGGAACCCGAATGCCAGTGTTCGAGAATTCGGCCGGTCGCTAGCCAGTAGGGGTAATCATCGTCAGGCGATTCTGCCGCCGGTTCGTAGGGCAGAGCGAATATCACCGCCTTGCCATCTTCCTTTCCGTAGAAGCGAAATCCGCTTCCTTCCGGGACGTAGGGATCGGCGCCCTCGCGATAGCGCCAGAGCGTCTCCTTGCCGTTAACCACCGGCCAGCGCATGCCGCGGCTCCGGTGGTAGGAGTGAAAATCCGCCAGATCGTGGGCCTTGCCGCGGCCGAATCTGGCGTACTCCTCGAACAAATATTTTTGTATGTAGTAGCCGAAGTGGTCTGACTCGTCGTTCTCGTAGCCGGGATGTCGGTCCGTGTTTGGATACTTGTTTACCTGACCATTGGCAAACAGCACATCGTACAGAGTCTTGCCACGAAACTGCGGCGACTTGGCGACAAGCTCCTGGGGCCACACTTCCTCAACTTTAAAGCGCTTGGAGAACTCGACCAGCTGCCACAGATCCGAGCGGGATTCCCCTGGCGCTCTCACCATCTGGTGCCAGAACTGGGTGCGGCGCTCGGCGTTGCCGTAGGCGCCTTCCTTCTCTACCCACATGGCAGTGGGCAGGATTAGATCCGCAGCCTGCGCGGTAACGGTAGGATAAGCATCGGAAACGACGATAAAGTTTTCGGGGTTGCGGTAGCCGGGGTAGCCCTCCTCGATGATGTTGGCCGCGGCCTGCATGTTGTTGTTGACCTGCACCCAATACGCATTCAGCTTGCCGTCCTTGAGCATGCGGTTTTGCAATACCGCGTGATAGCCGGGCTTATCTGGAATCGTTCCCGTAGGAAGCTTCCAGATCTTTTCCGCGTAGTCGCGGTGTTTCTCGTTTGCCACTACCATGTCCGCGGGCAGGCGGTGAGCGAAGGTGCCCACCTCGCGGGCGGTTCCACAGGCCGACGGTTGACCAGTGAGTGAGAAGGGACTGTTGCCAGGAGTTGCAATCTTACCTGTGAGCAAATGGATGTTGTATATGAGGTTATTGCACCAGACCCCCCGGGTGTGCTGATTAAAACCCATTGTCCAGAAGGAGGTCACTTTGACCTTGGGATCGGCGTAAAGCTTCGCTAACCGTTAAAGTTTATCTTTGGAAACGCCGGAAAGTTTGCTGACCGAATCGACGTCGTAATCGGAAACGAATGTACGAAATTCCTCGAAGGTCATCGGCTTCGCGCCGCCCGCTTTGTCAGCGTTTTTGGCTTTTTTCTCAAGCGGGTGTTCGGGCCGCAGTCCGTAGCCAATATCCGGATTGCCGCGCTTGAAGTTCACGTGCCGGTTGACGAAATCGCGGTTTACCATATCGTTCTGGATGATGTAATTGGCGATGTAGTTGAGAATTGCCAGATCTGTCTGCGGCGTGAAGACCACAGGCAGATCGGCCAGATCGAAACAGCGGTGCTCGAAGGTCGACAGCACGGCAACCTGCACGTGGGACGCGCTCAATCGCCGGTCGGTGAGACGAGTCCAGAGAATGGGGTGCATCTCGGCCATGTTGGAGCCCCACAAAACGAAGGCATCGGCGGCTTCGATGTCGTCATAGCAGCCCATGGGCTCGTCCATGCCGAAGGTGCGCATGAATCCGCCTACCGCGGAAGCCATGCAGTGGCGTGCATTGGGGTCAATATTGTTTGAGCGAAAACCGGCCTTGAACAGTTTGACCGCTGCGTAGCCTTCCCACACCGTCCACTGACCCGAGCCGAACATGCCCACCGAGGTCGGGCCCTTTTCTTTGAGCGCTTTTTTGAACTTTTCCTCCATGATGTCGAAGGCCTGGTCCCAGGTGACCGGCTGAAAATCGCCGTTCTTGTCAAAGCGCCCGTCCTTCATGCGAAGCAACGGAGTCTGCAGCCGATCCGCGCCGTACATAATTTTCGAAAGAAAGTATCCCTTTACACAGTTCAAACCCCGGTTCACTTCCGACTTAATGTCGCCATGGGTCGCCACCACCCGGCCGTCCTTGACTCCCACGTTAACGCCGCAGCCGGTTCCGCAGAATCGGCAGGGCGCTTTAGCCCAATTAATCCGCGTGTATTCCGAGTCGGTAATCAGGTTTGTTGCCTGCGCGGGTACCGGCAGTCCGGCCGCCGCCGCAGCGCTGGCCGCGGCCGATGCCTTGATAAAACTGCGGCGGGTGGTTTTCATGATGTTTGCTCCTCGCCGCTCTCACTGTGCTGGTGTGCGAGCGTACAGGCGATTACGCCTGGAATCTCGGGAATGGTGTTGAGCAAGTCTGCGATGACGCCGTCGCTGGCTGCCTCCAGTGTGACTACCAGTTTGCCCCGCGGGTCGGCCGCGTGGACCTCGGCGCCGGAGAGGCGCGAGAGTCCCGCGCGCACGCGCTCGAGGCTTTCCGGGCGCGTATGAACTACAAGCCCGGCCACGTGAATGCCACTCGAGTCAGGGTGTCCCGCCATATTTGCCGTCCTGAGGCCAAAGAATTTTCTCCGGCTGGTTTCGTTTTCCATGGTCACCCCGCTAACGCTGGCGCGTTGATACCTGTTGAAATAAAACTCAGCCACCCGGAGGTCCGGGAGGGCCTGCGAACAATTGAAAAATCCAGATCATGAAGCCGAAGCCGCCCACCACGGCAACGGCGAGCAACGGGGCGAGGAAAATCGTGAGGAAGAGAAATGCGAGTAGATCACGCCGGCGTCCTTCGGCCTCTTGGGAAGCCGCTGGCGGAGTCGCCGCATTGTTGGTGGTTTGCATCGCCCCCTCTTCGCGCCCCTGAACAAAAAATCCCCGTAACGCTAAACGACTGCAAACGCCAGCGGATTGATCGCTATCAATATACCAGCTTCAAACGGGCGAGTGAGGGCGAGCGCGGGAAAGGCCGGCTCAACGCTCCAGCAGTCTGGGCATCAGTTCCACCAGATTGCACGGTCGGGTGCGGTAATCGAGCTGGGCGGAAATGATCTTGTCCCAGGCGTCCCGGCAGGCGCCGGAGGATCCCGGCAGGCAGAAGATATAGGTGGCGTTGGCGACGCCGGCGATGGCTCTGGACTGCAGCGTCGAGGTCTTGATCTGCTCGTAGGAGAGCACCCGAAAAATTTCGCCGAATCCCGGGATCTCCTTGTCCAGCAGCGGCTGCACCGCTTCGGGCGTGCCGTCGCGTCCGGTGACTCCGGTGCCGCCGGTGGAGATCACAGCCTGCACCTCATCGTCTGCAATCCATCCGGCAATCTTTGCCCGAATGGCGTAGACGTCGTCGCGCACGATACTTTTCTCTGCCAGCCTATGCCCGGCGGACTGTACCCGCTCCACCAGCAGTGCGCCGGACTTGTCGTCTTTCTCCGTGCGAGAATCTGAGATGGTGAGCACGGCGATGTTCAGAGGAATGAATTGACGATCGGACATGATGGGTTATGCGTAACCTAAGAATGAGTGATAGCCCTTTGCGCGCGATTCACTGAACCCGTCGGTCTATGTTTCACACTAAGCCAAAAAATGGCTGCACGTCGACTTCGGTGCCCGGTTCCACGGACTCGGCGTCGTCGTCCAGGACGATGAAGCAGTTGGCGTCGCTCATGGTGTGCAACAGCCCGGACCCCGTTTTTCCGGTGCTTCGTACCACCAGGTTTCCGTTCGCATCGCGGTCTAAAACCGCGCGATAGTACTCCACCCGGCCTTTTTTCTTTCGCAGCTTTGATACGCAAGTCGCGGTGAGATCGGGCGTGGGCCTCGGGTCGCGCTCGCCCATCATCCGGCAGAGGGCAGGCTTGACGAACTGGTAAAAGGTGACCATCACCGCCACCGGATTTCCAGGCAGACCGAAAAAGGCGGCGTTGTCGATGAGCCCGAAGGCCAGCGGCCGCCCGGGACGGATGGCAATCTTCCAGAATCCGACACGACCCAGTTTTTCCAGCGTGTGCTTGACGTAATCCGCGTCACCGGCGGAGACACCGCCGGAGGTGATGATGGCGTCAGCGCCTTGTGCCGCCTTTTCTAGAGCGTCGTGCAGCGCCTTGCGTTTGTCGGGAACGACGCCCATGTCGATCACCTCGACCCCGAGACGCGTGAGCATGCCGAGAAGGGTATAGCGATTGCTGTCGAACACAGCGCCGAAATCCCGCGTGTCGCCGGGCGAGCGCAGCTCGTCGCCGGTAGAGAAACAGGCCACCCGTGGGCGCCGGAATACGGTGACCCGATCCTGCCCGAAGGAGGCCAGCACGCCGAGCTCCGCCGGCATGATGCGGGTGCCTTTTTTTACCGCGGTATCGCCGCGACGCAGATCCTCACCGGCCCGGCGCACGTTCTGGCCCGGGCGGTGCCCCGCTCCAACGGTCAAGGTGTCGCCGTCCAACTCGGTCTGTTCCAGCATGATCACGGTGTCGGCGCCCTCGGGCAGCGCCGCGCCGGTCATGATGCGGACGGCGGCACCGCTTTCGAGCTCGCCTTCGAATACGTTGCCCGCCATTATCGCGGCGACCACTTTTAGTCGCCGTTCACCAGACGCCGGAAGATCTTCGCCGCGCAGCGCGTACCCGTCCATGGCGGAATTGGTGTGGCCAGGAACGTCTACAGGCGACTTGACGTCCTGGGCGACGATTCTTCCCAAGGCGTCGATAAGCAAAACCGATTCCGTGTCGGCGATCACCGGCATGTGCGCGTCGATGCGGCGCTTTGCCTCCGAGACCGGAAGCAGATCCGGATCGCCTTCGTAACAGAAGTCGCCCGCGGCTTTGGATCCTGGAGCAGCCATTGCGAAGCTTTCTCAGCCGGATGCCGCGTGCAATCCGCCGTTCAAAATCCTGTCGATGATGAAATCCGCGATCTCCTGAGGGCGGTTGAGATCCAGCATCGGCAGATCGGTATCGAGATCCGTCGGATCGTCGGTGGCGACGGCGACGATATTGTCGTCTTCAGGATAAAACGCCCTTCCTTTGAGGCCCGCGCGCCGGAGCTCGATCTTCGGAAAGGATTCCTGCTTGAACCCTTCCACCAGGATCAGGTCCAGCGCCGCCTGATCGAGCTCCAGCAATACTTCATCCAGCTGCGGCTCTTTTTCCCTGGCCCTTTCCACCATTAAGGCCCAGCGCGATCGAGAAGCGATGAGCATCTGCGCTGCGCCCGCCTTTCTGAGCTCGTAGCTGTCTTTGCCCGGCTGGTCGACGTCGAAAGTGTGGTGGGCGTGCTTGACCATTCCGACTCGCACGCCGCGCGCTTTTAAAATCGGAAGCAGCTTTTTCAGCAGCGTGGTCTTACCGGTACCGCTGTAGGCGGCGAAGCCGACGATGGGAAGATGGGCGTTCTGGATCAAGATTCCCGTGCCTCGAGAAAACGCCCTTCGAGTTCCGATCGCTCTTCCGGCGTATTGACGTTTAAAAACATGGATGTTTCATCCGAGAAATCGCCCAGCGCCGTGCGGTGCATGGCGTACCAGGTGTCGATCTTGCTCGCTCCAGAACGTAAATAGGTAATCATGCTGTCTAACAGATCTCGGTGCAAAAGTGCAAAGACGGGCTGCATGCGATTTCCGTCGTGGGCCACCGCGAGCTCCGCGTCTTCCCTCTGCAGCGCCTCGAACAACCGCGGTCCGAGCTCGCGGGACAATAGCGGCGAGTCGCACGGCGCAGTGAGCACGAACGGCGTCTGCGCCACTTCCATCACCGAGGCCATCCCGGCGAGGGGGCCGGCGAAGTCTCCGAGACTGTCGGGTATCACCGGGCAGCCGCAAAGCTCTCGGTATCTTTCCAAATTCCGGTTTGCGTTGATGAAGACCCCTGCGGTTTGCGCTTTGAGCGCCTCAACGATAAACACCACCATCGGCTTACCATCGATCTCCACCAGGCCCTTATCCTCTCCGCCCATCCGACGGGCGCGTCCACCCGCGAGCACCGCGCCGCTAATGTCCTGCAAGGGATATTCCACGCTGGTTCTCAAGCGCGGCGCGCGCTATTTGCCTGGATTGTTTCAAGCTCTGTCGGCCCCGAAACGGGTTTTTCCTTGAGCCGCCCATGCTCCAGATGCAGATGCACCTGCGCGACCAGCTGAACCAGCTGTCGCTCATGGGTGGCCAGGGCAACGGTAAAGCCGTCGGAAACCATCCGCCGAATGAAAAAGAGCGTGCGCTCGCGGCCTTCTTCGTCCATGTTCGCGATGGGCTCGTCGAGCAGCAGCAGGTGCGGCGAGAGGACTCGCGCCCGGGCAAGGGCAACCCGCTGCTTTTCTCCTCCGGATAGACTCCTCGCGTTCTGAAACGTATGCCCGGAAAGTCCCGCCCATTCCAGCGCTTGGCGCACCTGCGCGCGGACTTCCGGCGCCGAGACGCCGCTGCGGCGAAGCCCGTAGGCGACGTTGTCGAAAACGCTGGCGTCGAACATGTAGGGGAACTGGTGCAGATAAACGACCCTCCGTCGAAGGGTTCGATAGGCGCGCCGCCAGGAAAAATCCCGCCCCTCGAAGCTGATCGTAGCCCGGTCCGGAGCCAGCAGGCCTGCCGCAATTTTGAGAAGTGTGGTCTTGCCCGATCCGTTGGCGCCGGTCAGGACCAGGCACGTTTCGGACTTAAAGGTCAGGCGCTCGACGTCGAACAGCTCTCTGCCGCCAAAAGACATGCGCGCTTCGATCAGCTCGAGCACGGTTTCAATCACGCGAGTTCTCCGCGACCCTGGAAAAGATTCAGAAAGAAATTGAGCAGCAAAGCCAGAAACAGCAAAACCGCCCCGAGCGCGATGCCTTGCGCGAATTCACCTTTGCTGGTTTCAAGCGCGATGGCCGTGGGGATGTTTCTGGTGTAGTTGAGAATGTTGCCGCCCACCATCAGCGACACGCCAACTTCCGCAATGACGCGGCCGAAGGCCGCGATCACCGCCGCCATGAGAGCGAATCGTACCTCGTGCATAACGGTCAGCAGGGCGCGGGGACGCGACGCCCCCAGCGTCAGTGCGGTTTCCCAGGCGCGCAGATCGGCCGACTGAAGCGCCGCGTGGGCCATGGCGATGAGCAGCGGCAGAGCCAGCACCGCCTGGCCGATGACCATGGCCGTTTGGGTGAAAAGCAATTTGAGGTCGCCGAACGGGCCGGCCCGGGACAGCATAAGGTAAACCGTCAGACCGACGACCACGGCGGGTACCGCCATCAGCGAGTTGAATGTGGTGACGAGCACGCGCCTGCCGGGGAAGCGGCCGAAGGCGAGAAGCAGCGCGATGGGCAGCCCGAGGGGTACCGCGATCAATATGGCGCGAAGGGAAACGCTGAATGAAACGCCGATAATGGTCCAAAGCTCCGCGTCCCCCGAAACCAGCAGCTCGAAGGCGCGCAGGGATGCCGACGAGATGTCGTTCATTTGACCGTATCTTTCTCGGCCCAGTTGGTCACGGCGTTGGGAGCGAACAGACGCTCCCCTTTTACCCGGTAGTCGTCGATCATGCGCTGTCCCTTGGTCGAGG
>JBFHVA010000087.1:0-12887 GCA_041589735.1 Gammaproteobacteria bacterium
ATGCGTTCTCGTTCCACCGCAGACTGAGCAAAATATCGCCGCAAGTATTCGTCGAAGCTGAAGTTGTCCGCGGCTTCGATTTCCTTTTGAAGGCGAAGTGATCGTCTCGCCTCTTCCTCGAAAATGGCCAGCTTCTCGCGACTCATCGCGCGAGACTCGTAGTGCGCCCGATGGGCTTTGGAAACGCGCATAGCGAACTCGAAGAACGATTCATTGTTGTGTCTCATTTCTTCGAGCACCCGCGCGGAGGGAAGTCGATCCGGATTTTGCGCCGCCGCCCTTTGACGCGAGACCGCGTCCTGGTAAGCATGCCGCTTTTCATCCGCGTCCAAAAGCGCACATATCTGTTCTATCGACCCACATATGGTGTCGATCCACTGACCAAGCTTGAGCGGGTGGGAGTTGATCTTGAGCTCAATGTCCGGATCTCGTCCGCAGCAGGCAACGAGCTGCTGATTGTGGTCTATATCTGCCTGCTCCGATTTCGAAATGGGCGCGCTGTCGTGGAGCAGACAAAAGACGAGAAAGGCCTCCAGGAATCGAAGCTGATCCTCGTTAACTCCGGCAGGATCGAATGGACTTACGTCCAGCGCGCGCACTTCCACATAACGAACCCCGCGGCGCTTGAGCGCCACCGTGGGTTTTTCACCCGATCGGGCGATCTGCTTCGGCCGTATGAAACTGTAAAACTCATTCTCAATCTGCAACATGTTGGCGTTGAGCTGGCGATACTCGTTCCCGACCTTGACGCCGATGGCTTCGTAATCCGGGTGCGGGGTCTCGATGGCCCGGGTGAGGCTCGCCACGTAGCTGCCGATGTCGTCATAAGAGATATGAAGATCCGACTGGTTTTTGTTCTTATAGCCAATGTCGCTCATGCGCAGCGAAGTGGCGTACGGGCGGTACAGCGTTCCCTGGTCGAACTCTTTAAAATCCCCCCCGCGCGCCTTGATGAAGGACTTGCAGATTGCAGGTGAGCTGCCGAAGAGATAAGGAATGACCCAGCCGAAACGCTGAAAGTTTCGTATCACGCCGAAATACGAATCGGAGATGAAGTCGCGTTTTGACTGGCCGTTGCCCTCGATTTCCTGGTATGCGGGCCAGAATCGTTCCGGGAAGGAGTAATTGAAGTGAACTCCGGAAATGACCTGCATCAGGCGGCCGTATCGGTAGCTTAACCCCTGCCGGTATACGTGCTTCATGCGGCCGACGTTGGAGCTTCCGTATCTGGCGATGGGAATAGATCCCTCGTCGCCCACCATGCACGGCATGCTTGCGGCCCACAAAAGCTCCCGTCCGATATTGCCGTAGACGAACTGATGAATGTTTTCGAGAAACTGCAGTGTCTCTCGAACAGAGGGAAACGGCGGGGTAATGAACTCGAGGAGCGCCTCCGAATAATCCGTGGTGATGTAGGCGTTGGTCAGCGCCGATCCTAGGGCCGCCGGATGAGGCGTGGTCGCCAAATAGCCGTCGCGACCCACGCGCAGACTCTCTTTCTCTATGCCGATCCGGCCGCGCTTGATGCGCTTCCCGGCTTCGCTTTCGCTGAGGCGCCTGAGTCTGGCGTCGAATTGCTTGTTCAACTTCTGGCTCTTCGGGCAGGCCGCTCCCGCGGCGAATGAAAGGGCGCGATTCTCGCGGATTTTCTTGCGAAATTCACGCCGAGGAAATCGGGGTTCTCTTGTTCGCCCGGTAGGCGGCGCGGGTGGCAACTGCGGTGATGACCACGGCGCCACCCGCGAGCGTCAGCACGCTGGGCGCTTCGCTGATGGCAAGCCACACCCAAAGCGGTGCCAGCACGGTCTCGGTGAGCGAAAGCAGCGCTGTTTCGGCGGCCAGCAGATAGCGGGCGCCAAGCGTAATCAGGATAAAACCGCCTCCAAACTGAACCGTGCCAAGCGTGAAGCAGATGGCCATGTCCCGGAGTGAGATACTGAGATCGTTGGTCATCATGACGGCGATCACCGCGGAGACTAAACCGCCGATACAAAGCGCCGGCAGCATATCGATTTCCTTACGAAGCCTCAGGGTGATGAGCAACGCCGCAAAAGATACTGCTACACCCAGCGCGCACAGCACGCCGAACAAGCCGCCTCCGGCAAGACCGTCGCCGACCATCAGGCCGACGCCGCAAAGCGCAGCCAGCATCGCCGCCCAGGTTCCCGCCGACGGTCGTTCCCCAAGTATCAGTCTCGCCAGCAGGGCAGTAATGAGTGGTGCTGCGCTTATGATGAACACGACGTTGGCAACGGTGGTTGAGAGGATGCCGAAAATGTACAGAACCGAGGCGAGTCCAAGGGTGACGCCGAGGAAGATCCCCGGCCTGCCCGTCGCGTACAGTACGGACAGGAAACGACCCCGATAGCGCACTATCAAGAAAATAACCATGGTCAGAAAAAAGAACATCCCGCGGTAGAAAAGAATCTGCCAGCCGTTCGCCGATTCAATGTAGCGGAGCAGGACGCCGGCGGTGCTCAGGCAGGTGCCGCCGAGCAAAACCATCACCACGCCTGCGGTGCGGCGGGTCGCGCTGTCGCTGTCAGCGGTGGAAAAGGGCATTCGCGCGTTCACTGAAATTCACAAGGGCAACTCCTGCAACCGCAATCACCATGCCCGCGAGCGCGAGCATGCTCAAGCGCTCGTCGAACAGCTGCCATGCCACAAGCGCGGTGACCGGTGGCACCAGGTAGAAAAGACTCGCGACCCGGGCAGCGGCGCCATTACGAATGAGAATGTAGAGCAAGGAGATGGCGCCGAGAGAGAGTACGAGCACCAGCCAGCCAAGCGCAAACACAAACTCGGCTGACCAGACCACGTTACGGCTCTCGAAAGCAAACGCCAATAAGCCCATCGTGATACCGGTGGCGGAAAACTGAATCAGATTCCCGGACACCAGACTCACCCCGCCGCAGTAACGTTTTTGATAGAGGGTCCCTAAGGTGATTCCGAACAGCGCGAGCACGGAAAGGCCGATGCTCCAAGACGTGCCCGTGCCGAGGTGGAGCTTTTGCCACACTACGAGAACCACGCCTCCAAGACCCAGCAACAATCCGGCGACCTGGATGCGGTTGACGCGCTCGTTCAAAAACGGCGCCGCCAGGGCCGCGGTCAGCAGGGGCTGGATGCCGACGATCAAAGCCGACACGCCTGCCTCAAGTCCGAGGTGGATGGATGAAAACACACCGCCCAGATAGACGCCGTGAAGCAAAAGGCCGGCGACGACGGTGTGCAATACATCCGCCGCAGATCGGGGCCAGGAGGAGCCGGCTACGAGCAGCACCATGAAGAGCACGCAGCTCACGAGCGCGTAGCGCAGCGCCAGAAAGGTAAAAGGCTCTGCGTACGGCAGGCCCAGTTTGGCGCCGATGAACCCCGTGCTCCACAGCAAGACGAAGAGCCCCGGCGCCGAGGCAATCAGCGGTGTCCGGCGCGGACGGCCGGGTGACTGATCGGCTGTGTTCGGCACGCGGAGAATTCAGGTGTGTTCGTCTATGAGGGCGAATACTTCCTGCGGCTCGGCGACGCCTTTCATGGCGTGATACCCGAGTGAGTTCACGGGACGATCCACGTGGCGTACAAACTCTGCAGAGAGCAATAGGGGAATGTTCACTGTTTTGGTCAGAGATTCCAGACGCGCGGTGCGGTTGACCGCGGTTCCCATGACGGTGAAGTCCAGACGATCTGGCGCCCCGACGTTGCCGTAAATGACTTCGCCCACATGCAGTCCGACACCGAAGCGCAGCATCGGTAAACCCGCACGGCGCCGGCGATGGTTGAGCGCGCCGAGGGCCGAAAAGGCGTCGTCGACCGATTCCAGGGCGGCTTCGCACGCGGTAGCGAGCTCTTCTTCGCCGGAGACCGGAAACACGATAAGCATGGCGTCGCCGATGAAGCGGAGTATTTCTCCGCCGCGGGCTGTCACTGCCGCAGCCACCAGCTCGAAATAGTCGTTGAGTGCGCTCAGCATCATTGCCGTCGAGAGCGATTCGGTGAGCGCGGTAAAGTCTCTCAAGTCGCTGAACCACATGACGGCGAATATTTTGTCGCCGTCGCCCCGCCTGATTTTGCCCTGCATCACCCGCTGGCTGGTGCGGCGGCCGACGTAAGTATCCAGCAGAGATACAGCGAGCTGCCGGGTTGCGAACACTTCGATCACCGGAGCCATGTAATCGGAAAAGCACTCGAGCTCTGAAATCTCTTCGTCGCTGAAACCTTCGGGGGCACGGGTGGCGTAAATGAGCGTATTGATGCCGCCATCGCTGAACTTGAGCGGCGAGGCCAGATAGTCGGTACCGCCGGCACGGGCAACGCTGTGCAGTACGCTGTGGTCCCGCTCCGGATCGAGATCGGTCAGCCGCCGGCGAAGGGAAGTCGCTTTCTCGAATACGTACTGAATGGGGCTGCCCAGATAGTCGTCGCTCTGCTCGATTCCGTGGCGCGCATGGATCAGTCGCGCCCCGTGACCCTGCACCCAAAGAACACCCATGCCCAAGAGTTCAGGGTGGATGGTTCTAAAGGCGATTCGAAATCGCCAGACCGGCAGGCCCGCCGAACAGAATTTGACACAGGTTTCCTCCGCGAGCGCCGCGAGGCTGCGGAGAAAGCGGCCTTCCCGCGCCAACCATTCGGCCACGGGAGCGAGGCGGGTGCCCGTGCTCTTTGTCGGCTTAATCGAGGGCGCCGATTCGATCGTGCTCACGCCGCCTGCCGTGATCCGTGGCTGGCCTCCAGCTCGCGGCGCACACGGACCGCCTGGGCGGACTCGTCAAACTCGACGTCCTGCCAACGCACCGGAGCCCCTTGAAGTATGCGCTGCTTCAGGCGCACGCCGCTGGCGAGACCGATGGGCAGGCCGCCGAGCTCGAGAGACGCTTTCGCCGGCATCAGCTTGCCCCACACCGTCTGGCCGCCTTCGCCGTCGAGGCGCTCGCCGACATCCAGGTCGCGCTTGGCGGTGGCTACGACGTCGGCGTTGAAGTGCCGCGGCTGGCCGGTGGGCTCGCGGCGCAGCACCGCCGACGCCACCGAGATGCCGAGTTCCAGCCCGATGAGATGGTAGCGCCGATAAAGAGACGAATAACGCCCGCTGCGGTCGGTTACCAGCCCGTATTCCTTGAAGCATCGAGCGGTGTAATCGGACGGGGCTTCGAAGGTGACATAAACGCCCCAGCGCAGGTGTTGGGGAATTTCCTTGCCGTCGCGTTCAAGACAAGACACCACCTCAACGGTTCCGCCGTGCTCGAGCACGCCCCCGGCGGTCACCGGTTTCAGCACCTCCGGCAGCGCGTCCACGCTGCAGGGCGGGAAGGTCAGGCCGTCCGTCGGCGCGGTAAGGCCGGTGGCGTTGGCCACCGCGGCCATCTCGATACTCGATTTGGTGCCGTCGAGAAAGGAATTGAACATTTTCGGATTCATGCCGGCGGCTTTGGCCTGCTCAGGCGTCAATCCGTAATAGCCCCAAACCGTTTCCGGGGTGGAGGCATGGTATTCGGGCAGGTATTTGGTCCCCTTGCCGGCGCAGGTGACCTCGAACCCCGTTGCCCGCGCCCAATCCACCAGCTCGGCAATGAGCGCGGGCTGATCGCCGTAGGCCATCGAGTAGACCACGCCGGCGGCGCGGGCCCGTTTCGCGAGCAAAGGCCCCGCGAGCACGTCGGCCTCCACGTTCACCATGATGATGTGCTTTCGAGCCTCAATACAGGCAAGCGCATGGCCGATGCCGGCGGCGGGATCTCCGGTGGCGTCGATCACCACGTCGATGCCCGGCGCCTCGATCAGCGCCAGCGCATCGTCGGTAATGTGCACGCTGCGATCGTGGGAAGCGTCCTCGAAGCTCGCTGCCCGGGTTCTATCCTCGGGCCAGCCGGTGGCGGCCAGGGCGGCGCGTGCCCGTTTCGGATCCAGATCGCAGACCGCGTTGACATGCACGCCCTCGGTTTTCAGCGCCTGGGCGAGGTACATGGAAGCGAACTTGCCGGCCCCAATTAGGCCTACCTGCAGCGGGCGGCCCTCGGCTTCGCGTTCCAAAAGCATGCGATACAGATTCATGGCGAGACCCCTTTTGAATCCGGGCCAGTTTAACCGCGTGCTAAGGCGGCGTCAGCGCATCCTGGAGCGGGCTTAGGGCGGCATGTTCCGGGACGTGCAAAGTGATCAGGGGCTACCCGCTTGGCCCGCGGTCGCTCTCGGTATCTTCAGTCTCGAACATGCGCTCCAAACGCGCGCGTTCTTCCGGGGTCAGCGATCCCGCGTCGGCCCTGGCGGAGGCGCGGCGGCGGAGCTGGCGCAAAAGAAACCAGATACCGAGCGCGAGAAGCAGGAACGGGCCACCCCAGAGTATGGCGGTGGTGGGTTTGAAAGGCGGCCGGTAAAGCACGAATTCACCGTAGCGCGCCACCATGAAGTCGATGATCTCAGCGTCGCTTTTGCCCTCGCGGATCATGTCGTAAGTCAGCTGGCGCAGATCCGCCGCCAGCGAAGCATTCGAGTCTGCGAGATTCTGGTTCTGGCAGACGAGGCACCGCAATTCACTGATGAGCGCCTGGTAGCGGCGCGCGTTTTCCGGATTCTCGAACTCCCTGGCTTCGAAAACCTGCGCCGCTGCGCCCACGGTCAGGGCGAGCAAGAGCGTGCCTAAAGCCAGTCCGATTGAGCGGTACCGCCTCATCCGGGTTTCTCCGCAGTCCGCTTCACGATCGGGTGAAGCTGTTCGCGCCAGATCTTTTCGTCGATGGGCCCGATGTGCTTGTAGACGATGGTTCCTTTGGCATCGATGACGAAGGTTTCGGGAACGCCGTAGACACCGAGATCGATGCCGACGCGGCCGGTCGGATCAAATCCACTCATCTGGTAAGGATCACCGAGGGATTGGAGCCAGGCTATGGCTTTATCACGATCGTCTTTGTAATTGAGACCGTAGATCACGCTCTCGCCCCGCCGCGCGATTCCGACGAGCACCGGATGCTCGTCACGGCACGGTACGCACCAGGTTGCCCACACGTTGAGCAGGCTTACCCGGCCGCGAAGATTGTCCTCGCCGAAGCGCTGCTCGGGATCCAGAACGGTGGCAAGCTCGAACGCTGGCACCGGCTTATTTATCAGCGGCGAGGGCACGCGGCGCGGATTGAGCGTCAATCCGACCCCCAGCAGAACGACGAGCAGAAGAAAAATGCCGAGCGGCGTGGCGAACCGGTGCAACGGCGTTAGCCCCGGGCCACGGCGCCGGAAGCAAGAGCCCGGGCGCTTTGGCCGCGCGCCCCTCTGACCGAAATGCGGTAGCGCCGGTCGCTGACCGCCAGGATGCCTCCCAGCGCCATCAACAGTCCACCGAGCCAGATCCAGCGCACGAAGGGCTTGTGGTAAATACGAACCGCCCAGGCGCCGTCGCCCAGCTCCTCGCCCAGCGCTGCGTAGAGATCACGGGTAAATCCCGGATCAATGGCGGCTTCGGTCATGGACGCGGAGCCGTTTAAGTAGTGGCGCTTTTCGGGGTGAAGCCGGGCGATGGTCTTACCGTTTCGCGTCACATCGATTTGGCCGCGCTCGGCGCGGTAATTGGGTCCTGCAGTCCAGTCCACGCCCGAAAAGCGGAATTCATACCCCGCCAGCGCGTAACTGTCGCCGGGAGACATGCGTACATCCTTCTCAGTGCTCAGGGCGGTGGTCAGGGTGACGCCCACTACCAGTACCGCGGCGCCGAGATGAGCGACGGTCATGCCGGTGAACGCGCGAGGCAGGCGCAGCAGTCCCTTCGCCGGTGCGTTGCGCCGTTTGATCCGGTGGACGATGGCCAGGACGGTGGTGGCGGTGACCCAGGCGGCGAACACCAAACCGGCAAACACGCTGGCCAGGCCCTGCGCGCCGCTCACAACGGTCAAGGCAACGCCGGCAATGACGCTGGCGATCAGGGGCGCGCGCAGAAGCGTCGCCAATCGACGGGACCGATCCTGTTTCCACCGCGTCAGCGGGCCGACACCCAGCACCGCCAGCAGCACAAGAACCAGCGGCACAAACACGCTGTTGAAATAGGGCGGACCGACGGAAATCTTTCCCAGTCCCATGGCATCCAGTATCAGCGGGTAAAGCGTGCCCAGCAGCACCGAGGCGGCGGCGACGACCAGCAGCACGTTATTGATTAACAGCAGCGTTTCCCTGGAGAAAAAATCGAAGCGCCCGCCGCCGCTTACCGCATGACCGCGCAGTGCGAACAGCATCAGCGCCGCGCCGACCACCAGGGCCAAGAAGGCGAGGATGAAAACGCCGCGGGCCGGATCGGTGGCAAAAGCGTGCACCGATACCAGAACGCCGGAGCGCACCAGGAAGGTGCCGAGCAGGCTTAAGGAAAAGGCGAATATGGCGAGCAGCACCGTCCACGCCTTGAACGCGCCGCGCTGCTCACTCACGGCGAGAGAATGAATCAGGGCCGTCCCCATCAGCCAGGGCATGAACGAGGCGTTCTCCACCGGATCCCAGAACCACCAGCCGCCCCAGCCGAGCTCGTAGTACGCCCACCAGCTCCCAAGCGTGATCCCCAGGGTGAGGAAAACCCAAGCGATGACCGTCCAAGGCCGGGTCCAGCGGGTCCAAGCGGGGTCGAGCCGCCCGCCGATAAGAGCGGCGACCGCGAAGCTGAAGGGCACGGCGAGGCCGACGTAGCCCATGTACAGCATCGGCGGATGCACGATGAGGCCGAAATCCTGCAGCAGCGGATTGAGGTCGTTGCCTTCGGGTACGGGGGGCAGCAGCCGCTCGAATGGATTCGAGGTCAGCAGCATGAAGAGGTAAAACCCCACGCTGATGGCGCCCATCACCGCAACCACCCGGACGCGGAAAACATCGGGGAGATTGCGGCTAAAAAGGGTCACCGCCAGGGTCCAGCCGCTCAGGATCAAAGCCCAAAGCAGAAGCGATCCCTCGTGAGCGCCCCACACGGCGGAGAAACGGTAGTAGACGGGCAGCGCAGAGTTGGAGTTGGTAGCCACGTAGGTTACGGAAAAGTCCTGCACCACAAACGCGGCGGTCAGAGAGGCAAAAGCGAGCAGGCAGAAGGCGAACTGCGCGCGGGCCGCCGGCACCGCGGCCGCGGATACGCGGGGCGCACGTCTGAGTCCTCCGAGCAAGGGAAGCAGTGACTGCGTGATAGCGGTCAGCAGGGCGAGAATGAGTGCGAAGTGTCCGAGCTCCGGGAACATCGCCGCATCACTCGTGGGGATTGCGCATGCGCCCGCCCTGCTCGGCGAGCTCCAGCGCTTCCGCGACTTCCGGCGGCATGTACTTCTCGTCGTGCTTTGCCAGCACCTCCTCGGCGATGAAGGTGCCGGTGGGCTGCAAGGCTCCGGTGGCGACGATGCCCTGACCTTCGCGGAACAGATCGGGGAGAATGCCGGTATACCTCACCGTCAACGACTCGCGGTTGTCGGTGAGATCGAACTGCACCGTCAGGCTGCCCTGTTCGCGCATCACGCTGCCGGGCACCACCAGGCCACCGACGCGCAGCGTTCGTTCCCTTGGCGCTTCGCCGTTTTTCACCTGGGTGGGGCTGAAAAAATAAAGCATATTCTCGCCGATGGCGATGAACGCCAGGCTCGCGGCGAGCGCTACGCCGGCGACGATGACGCCGACAAATATCATCCGCTGTCTTCTCGGGGTCACGTCTGCTTGGTCCTCTCGTTAACGGTACGGGCGAGTCGCTTGATCGTTCCGCGCGCCTTTATGACCGGCTGCACCACGTTGACGATCATCACCGCCAGCCAGACGGCATATGCGCTCCACACGTAGAACCCGTAACCGCCCATGTAAAAAAATTCGCTCATGCTCAACCGGCCCTCACCACTTCGCGAACCCACGCGCTGCCGCGTTCGCGTTCGAGAACTTCCACCCGGGATCGCATCAGCAGCACCATAAAGTAGTAGAGCTTGAAGCCCAGCGCCATGATTAGCAACGGTACCAGCATGCTGAGATGAATCGATGGCGCGCCGAACTTGGTTATCGTTGCCCCCTGGTGCAGGGTGTTCCACCACTCCACGGAGTAGTGAATGATGGGTATGTTAACCAGCCCGACGAGTGACAGCACCGCGGTGGCGCGGCTTGCCGTGCGCCGGTCCTCGATGGCGGAATGCAGGCCAATCACGCCGAGATAAAGAAACAGCAGAATGAGTTCCGACGTGAGCCGCGCGTCCCAGACCCAGTACGTGCCCCACATGGGCTTGCCCCAGAGCGATCCGGTAATCAGCGCCAGGAAAGTGAACCACGCGCCCACCGGGGCGCTGGCGGCGGCGACAGCTTCCGCAACCTTGATGCGCCAGACAAGCCCCACCGCGCCGGAAACCGCCATCACCACGTAAACGAACAGCGACATCCAGGCGCTCGGCACGTGAATGAAGATAATGCGGTAGCTGTCCCCCTGCTGGTAGTCGGGCGGCGCCAGCACCAGTCCGCCGTAGAGCCCGGCGACCAGCAGGCCAACGCAAACCCATCCCAGCCACGGGATCAGCTTTCCGGCGAAACCATAGAAATAGGGGGGCGATCCCAGTTTGTGAAAAAATGTCCACATGTCCTTGAGTTCGAACGTTAAAAGGTCCTTCAGTTCATGCTGATTCTAAGCGCCGCCGCGGCGGCTAAAGGCGCCAGCGCCAGGGACAAAAGCAGGAACGCGCCGAGCATCATCAGCTGCCCGTTGTAAGGCAGTCCGTCCATGGCGGCACTGACCGCGTTGGAGCCGAAAATGAGGACGGGAATATAGAGGGGGAGGACGAGTAGAGACAATAGCGCGCCGCCCCGGCGCAGCCCCACGGTCAGCGCCACCCCGATAGCGCCGACGAAGCTCAGGACCGGCGTGCCCAGCGCCAGGCTCGCCGCCAGCACTCCGGTGGTCGCGGCATTCAGGTGCGTGAGCGCGCCAAGCAGCGGTGAAACCAGGAGTAGCGGCATTCCCGTGACCAGCCAGTGCGCCGTAATTTTGGCCGTCACCAGCAGGGCGAGGGGGTGCGGGCTCACCAACATCTGCTCCAGCGAACCGTCATCGAAATCGCCGCGAAACATCGATTCCAGCGTCAGCAGCACACTGAGCAGCGCCACCACCCAGATAATGCCGGGCGCGATCAGGCGAAGCGTTTCCGGTGCGGGGCTGATGCCCAGCGGGAACAGGCTAATCACGATCAGCATGAACAGAAGGGGATTGGCGATCTCGGAGCGGCGGCGTACCGCAAGGAGCAGGTCCCGGCGGGTAACCGCGACGAAAGCGCGCATGGAAGATCGATGATTCACGAGTCGAGCGCGATCTGGCGCGGCGAGCCCTCGGTGAGCGAAAGCGGAATATGGCTGGTGAAAATAATCCCGCCGCCGGAGTTCAGATGCTCCTCCACAAGAACGTGGACCAACTCGGCGCCGGCCTGGTCAAGAGCCGTGAACGGCTCGTCCAGTAACCACAGGTTCGCCTCCACGATCAGCAGCCGCGCCAGGGCGACCCTCCGGCGCTGTCCTGAAGAAAGCGTGCGCACCGGGCGATCTTCTAACCCTTCGAGACCCGTGCGTATCAAGGCGGCCTCCAAAGACATGTCTCGCCGCCGTGCACCGATGTCGCGTAAGGCGCGCAGGTTTTCCAGCGCGGTCAGCTCGGATTTGAGTCCGTTTTCGTGACCGATGTAAATCAGCTCAGAACGAAAAGTCTCCGGGTCGCCATCGAGCGGTGCACCCCGAAACACGAATTCTCCGCGCTCGGCCCGGGTCAGTCCGCAAACCGCGCGCAACAAAGTGGTTTTTCCGCATCCGTTGGGACCCACAATCTGCAGCGCCTCGCCGCCCGCAAGGGCGAGATCAAGTCCGCTGAAAAGACAGCGATCGCCGCGCCAGCACTCCAGCCCGGTGGCCTGAAACAGCGGTGTCGCCGGAGTGCTCATCTGCGCTTTGTTCGAGCCCGCTCGGCGGGCACACTGTTGCGGTAAAGAGGCAACGGGCTCTCGCTTTGGAATACGGGTGGCCGCACGGGCCGGGCTGGCGATGACATGCAGGGCGGAATAACGAGAATATATAGGACGCAACGGGCCGCGGGTGCATGAAGCTATCTTATCGCCTATTCCCGCGCAACAAACCGCATCAGGGGAATCACCAGAAATGGAAATCGACGCGCCGCTGGTTTTGCACCAGGGAAAAATTAAACGCGACTGGATCGATTACAACGGGCATATGAATGTGGCCTATTATGTGCTCGTGTTCGACAACGCCACCGACGCCCTGCTGGATTATCTGGGCATGGACGAGGATTACCGTAAAAAAACGGGCTTCACCACCTACGTCCTCGAGGCCCATGTCACCTACGACCGTGAGCTTAAGGAAAATGACCCGGTCCGGGTGGAGACCCAGCTGCTGGATTTCGACGCCAAGCGGCTGCACTACTTCTCGCAGATGTTTCACGGCGCTGAGGGCTTTCTTGCCGCCACCACGGAGATCATGCTCATGCACATCGATTCCCGGGGTCCCAAGGCAGCGCCCATGACGGACGATGTGCTCGAGCGGGTGGAGTCGGTGATGGCCGCTCACCGGGAGCTGCCGCGGCCTCCCCAGGCGGGCCGGGTCATCGGCATCCGCCGGCGCTGACCCCCCAAGGCCACGGATTTGCCTGTATCTACCGCGTTGCGCTTGGCAACAATGCGCGGCGTACTGTCAAGCACGCCTGCGCGCGCTCCCGATACTTATATCTACGGGCGTCTTCTGGCGCTGAGTTTCGGGTCCGCGAGGATTTTTAGCCGCCGGCAAAAAAAAAGAACGCCCGGGGCGCAGAGGGGGGAGGAAGGAACGCCACCGGGCGCCTGAATACCAGGATTTACCTGATGAAATCAGCAACCAAGTACTGGCGAGTCTAGCGGCGGCCTTGAGCAGCGTTGGTG
>JBFHVA010000088.1:0-12796 GCA_041589735.1 Gammaproteobacteria bacterium
AAAAATGACGGCGGATCGCGATTTTTCCCGGCTCGGTACCCTGCTTCCGGTGGCGCTGATTTCCTCCGCCGTGCTCAGCTACGAGATCTTGCTGGCGCGGTTATTTGCCATTGTTCAATGGCATCACTTCGCCTACATGGTAATCAGCATCGCCCTCTTGGGATTCGGCGCCAGCGGCGCGCTCCTGTGCCTGGCGGGAAAAGCGTTTGCGCGCCGCTTCGACGCAGCTTTTCGCATTAACGCTGCGCTGTTTTCCGTTACCAGCGTTGCCAGCTTTAGTCTCGCGCAGCGGCTCGAGTTCAATCCGCTGGAACTCGCATGGAGCTTCGAGCAGACGGGAAAGCTGCTGGTCATTTATCTGGCGCTTCTGGTTCCGTTTCTGTTTGCGGCCAATGCCGTCGGCCTGGCGCTTATGGTCTACGCGAAGGCTGCTGGGCGTGTGTACGCGTGGGACTTGGTGGGCGCGGGGACGGGCGCCGCGGGGATCGTCGGCGCGCTGTTCTATTTATCCCCTGAGAGCGCGCTGCTGGTGCCAGCGCTGCTGGGCGCGGCGGCGGCATCGATGATTGGAGCGAGGCGACCGCTCGCCGGCCTCGCTGTCACGTGCGTCGTTGCCGGCGTGATCGTCGCGCTGTTCGTGTTGTTTCTGGGACAACCTGTCAGGCTGCGCGTGTCGCAGTTCAAGGCCCTGGAACAGGCGCTTCAGGTCGCCGGTTCGAATCTCACTGTAGAGCGCAACAGTCCATTGGCGAGGCTCTCTGTCGTCGAAAACACAACCATACCGCTTCGCCACGCGCCGGGATTGAGCCTGCTCACGACATCACGAATTCCACACCAGGCAGCGCTTTATGTCGACGGAGACGGGCCGGCGGCCATCAATCAATTCGAAGGATCGCGTGAAACTGTCTCCTTCCTCTCCCAGATGACTTCGGCCTTGCCCTATCAGCTCGCCCCGGCGCCCGCGGCGCTCGTGGTCGGTCTCAACGGCGGAACCGGGGTCCTTCAGGCGCTGTACTACGGCGCGGCGGAGATCGACGTGATAGAGATCAATCCGCAGGTGGTCGAGATTGTCAGAGACAACTACGGCGATTTCTCAGGCCGTATTCTCGAGCGCGAGGAAGTACGTGTGTTCGTTGAAGAGGCCCGTGGTTATGCCGAGCGGGCAAGCGCGCGATACGACCTGGTGCAGGTGGGACTGAGCGGATCGCTGGTGGCTTCCGGCTCGGGTCTTAAGGCGATATCGGCCAACCATCTTTATACCGTGGAGGGGGTAAGGGCGCTGTTCGAGCTGCTGAAACCCGGCGGCGTGCTTTCTTTTACCGTCTGGGAACGGTTGCCGCCCCGGGACAGCATCAAGCTGTTTGCCACGGCGATTTCCGCGCTGAAGGCCGCAGGCGTCAGGGAGCCTGATCGTCAGCTCGCCTGGATCAGAAGCTTCAACACCAGCACGCTTGTGGTGAAAAACGGCGCCATAGGTCCCGGCGAATCATCGGCGTTACGCGCCTTCGCCAGCGCCCGCGGCTTCGACCCGGTTTATTACCCCGGGATGCGCGCGGTGGAGGCGAACCGCTTCAATCAGCTAGAGGAAGCCTACTTCCATGATGCGGCAAAAGCGCTGCTATCGGAGGAGGGCGATGATTTCATTCAGCGTTACAAGTTCGACATCAGGCCGGCAAGCGATGACCGTCCATACTTCTCCAATTATTTCAAGCCGGCATATGCCGCAGAAATACTGGCGCTCAAAGACCGCGGGGGCATGGGGTTGCTGGACTTGGGCTATCTGGTTGTGTGGGCAACGTTCTTCCAGGCGCTGGTCATGAGCGCGGTGCTGATCCTGGTTCCTTTGTTCGTTCTTGATGGCGGTGGTGAACGGGATAGGCGCGACACGCAGGCCACCGCCGCCGCGCTGGCGTATTTCATAAGCGTGGGGCTGGGTTTCATCTTCATCGAGATCACATTGATCGAAAAGTTTTTACTCTTTTTGAATCATCCGCTCTACGCGGTGGCCGTGGTCCTTGCGGGAATTCTGCTGTTCGCGGGTCTCGGTTCGCAGTTTGTCATGCGTCGATCCGGGCAACCGGTGAAGTGGCGAATTCTGCTGCCGGTTTTTGCCATTGTTCTGATCGGTGGTGTCTACCTGGAGTTTTTGCCCCGGCTGAGCGGTACGCTGGTGATGCTGTCCGACGAGCTCAGCGTGTCTTCGGCACTGTTGCTCGTCGCGCCGCTTGCATTTTTCATGGGGATGCCGTTCCCGGTGGCAATCGAGGCCCTTTCGAGGAAGGATGCCGCTCTCATTCCCTGGGCGTGGGGAGCCAACGGCTGCGCGTCGGTGGTGGGGGCTGTACTAGCGGTGCTGATTGCCGCCAGCTATGGCGGATCTTTGGTGATCTCGATCGGACTCGCGCTCTACCTCGTCGCAGGCGTTCTCGGGTCGATGGCGTTTCGCGACGCTACCTAATGAGCCTGTTTGCGGATTTTGATCTCGGCCTGCATATTCAGCTCGCCGGTTTCTTCAAGAACGCCGTGCTTTTTGTTATCTGAAGTGGCCACGACGACGATGCTTTCCTGAAACAACGGTCGCCGGACAAAGGCGACCTGCCAGCCAAAGTTTTCGATCTGGCGCAGGGTCATCATTTGGTCGGGGCTGAGCACCTCCTGGAAGTCAGCCGGAATCGGGGGTTCGCCTTTACGCTTCTCGTTATTCATCTCTCTCCCCGTTACCCGATGCAGGCGCGGGCGGGCTTGTCGTTTTTGTGACGCACGTCACAAAACATGCTACCAAATTCCGGCTGCCTTCAAGCGGGTAAAATTCCCGAAATTCAATTACATCGCAGCGTCCGGGCGGCACGAATCGGGACTAGATCGCTCCCATGCGCCCCACCCGGGGCGGCTGTCCGGCCCGACGCCGGCCCGCATTTGGCGCGGATTTCAGCCCGGATCCATCAGCCTCTCTTTTGGATATACTGGCAGCCGCCCGCGGCCGTCCGGTAGCGGGACGACTCCAGACGACTCCGAACAGAAAAACACCGTTTCCGGGAGGCAACCTAATGAAAACCAGAATAAAACCCTTAAGCGGCCGGATCCTGACCGCGGCCCTGACGCTGACCGCGGTGCTGGGCTTCGGCGCCGGGCAGGCGATGGCGGCGGAGAAGCTTCGCGTCGCGGCTGTCTTCGAGACACCCATCGAAGAGCCCTGGGTGAATCAGATCCACGTGGCGCTGAAACAGGCGGAGAAAGAACTCGGCATCGAGTACACCTGGTCCGAGAGCGTCAAATCTGCCGACTTCGCGCGGGTGATGCGCGAGTATGCGGAAGGCGGCTACCAGCTGGTAATGGGAGACGCGTTTGGCGCCGAGCGCATTGCGCGCCGGGTCGCCAAGTCCTATCCGAACACCGCCTTCACCTTTGGATCCGGAATCGGGCCCGCCGAGCCCAACTTTGCCGTATTCGACAACTGGATCCACGAGCCGGCATATCTTGCCGGGATGATTGCGGGCAAGCTGACCAAAACCAACACTATCGGTGCGGTGGCTGCCATGACCATTCCCGAGGTCAACCGCCTGTGCAATGCGTTCTGTGCCGGCGCCAAAGAGGCCAATTCGAAGGTGAGGTGCAAGTTCTCGTTCATCGGCTCGTTCTTTGATCCGCCCAAAGCAAAAGAAGCCGCGCTGGCGCAAATCGATCAGGGCGTCGACGTGATTTACGCTGAGCGGTTCGGCGTCATCGAGGCAGCGGCGGAGAAGGGAATCCCCGCCATAGGCAACATGTCCGATCAGTGGCAGCTTGCGCCGGACACCGTTGTGACCAGCGTTGTCTGGGACATGTGGCCCACTGTTAAGCAGGTGGTAAACGTGGTCAAGGCGGGCGTCTTTACCTCTCAGGATTTTGGCCAGTTTTCCTACATGAGCAAGGGAGGCTCTTTCCTCGCGCCCTACCATAAGTGGGAAGACAAGCTGCCCAAAGACGTCAAAGACATGGTGGCAAAGCGCAGACAGGAGATCCTGGACGGCACTTTCCGCGTCGACATCGACGAAAGCGCGCCGAAGTCCGAGTAAAGCTCATACCGTCGTTCAAAGTCGCGCCCGAGGGCTTCTTATCCGGGTGCACCGGTCCTTTGGGAGGGAGCGCACTTGCCGTGTCTTCAAAGTGCGCTCCCTCTTTTTGATTCGTAAGCGATGAAACCAGACGCTACAAACGCCCGGCGGCCGCTGCTGTCGATGCGCGGCATCGAAAAACGCTTCGGTACTTTGCTGGCGAATGCGTCCGTCGACCTGCAACTCCACTCGGGCGAAGTACTTGGATTGCTGGGCGAGAACGGCGCCGGCAAAACGACGCTTATGAACGTGCTCTTCGGCATGTACAGCGCCGACGGCGGCAGAATCGAGATAAACGGGGTTGCAGTGAATATTTCCCGGCCTGCGGATGCGCTTGTCGCCGGGATCGGCATGGTGCACCAGCACTTTCATCTAGTGCCGCGTCACTCCGTGCTCGAAAATTTGATGGTGGGTGAGCCCGGCCGCGGCGGCAGGCTGGATGCGGAGTCCGCTCGTGAGCGACTTCGAGAAATTGCCCGCCGCTATGGCCTCGAGCTCGACCCGGATGCGCTGGTGGGAGATCTTACGGTTGGTGAGCAGCAGCGATTGGAGATCGTCAAGGCGTTATTCCGAGGCGCCAGGATCCTGATCCTCGACGAGCCCACCTCGGTATTGACCCCGCAGCAGACCGAGAGTCTGTTCCGCGCAATCCGCGCGATGGCGAATGACGGCGTCGGCATCATATTCATCAGCCACAAGCTCAACGAAGTCATCGCCATCACGGATCGGCTCACGGTTATGCGTCGTGGCCGGGTCGTGGCGCAGGTGGACAATGACGCCACGCTTACGCGTCGAAAGCTCGCTGAGCTCATGTGCGGTCATCCTATCCTGCCGCCCGACAAGCGGCCGATGGAGAGCGGCCGTATTCTGCTCAGGCTCTCGGATGTAAACGTCGAAATCGGCCCTGAGCGCCGGCAAAAGCTTTCCCGGATAACGCTCGAAGTTCATGCCGGAGAGATCGTCGGTGTCGCCGGCGTGTCGGGAAACGGGCAGCGCGAGCTAGCGGAAGTCATCGCCGGTGTCGTATCGCCGTCGAATGGAACAATCGAAGTGGACGGGAAATCGGTGCGCGCTTCGAGCCCGCGCAGCATGCAGCGCTTAGGCGTTGCCCATATTCCCGAAGATCGAATGGGCGCAGGCCTGCTCACGACCTTGCCCTTGAGCGACAGCGTCATGCTGCCGCTGGCGCACAAAACCCCGTTCAGCCGGTTCGGATGGTTCAACCGCAAAGCTGTGCGGAAGTTCGTTCTGGAACAAATCGAGAAATTCGATATTCGCACCGAGGGCCCGGACGTGCGCACCGGCACGCTGTCCGGCGGAAACTTGCAAAAAGCGTTGCTGGCCCGGGAGCTCGCGCTGGATCCGCTGGTGCTGGTGGCCGCACAGCCGACACGGGGTCTGGACGTTGCCGCGGTGGAATTCGTTCACGACCAGTTTCTCAAGCTTCGGGCGGAAGGACGCGGTGTTCTATTGATCAGCGAAGACTTAGAAGAGCTGTTCGCAATCTCCGATCGAATCATAGTGATGTACGAGGGACGAATCGTCGGTGACCTGGACGCATCGGCAACGACACCTGCCCAGGTGGGCTTACTCATGGCCGGAGCAGAAGCAGCTTAATGCACGTCAGGCTCGAAACCCGGCTTCGCACGCCTGCGTGGATGAATCTAGCGCTTCCGGTAGTTGCAGTTTTCGCCACTCTGGTGATTTGCAGCGGGCTCATCGTTGCCGCGGGTGCCGATGTGTTCGCCGCCTACGGCGCATTGTTTCAGGGCGCCTTCGGTAGTCGCTTTAATTTCGTAGAGACGCTGGTGAAAGCGGCGCCACTGATTTTCACCGGGCTGGCGGTGGCGGTCGCGTTCAGGGCCAAGTTCTGGAACATCGGAGCCGAAGGGCAATTGCTCGCGGGGGCCATGGCAGCGGCATTCATCGGCGCCCGCGAAGGTGTTCCGGCTTGGTCGCTGGCGCCACTGATGATCCTGGGCGGTGCACTGGCCGGGGGCCTCTGGGCCAGCGTGCCGGCGCTGCTGAAAGTTCGCTTCAAGGTAGACGACGTGGTCGCCACGTTGATGCTCAACTTCGTAATGTTCTACGGCATGATGGCGCTATTGAGCGGCCCGTGGAAAGACTCCTTGAGCGGTTACCCGGATTCTCCGGATATTCGCATGGACGCGGAGTTTCCCATCCTGCTCGAACCTACCCGACTGCATCTCGGAGTGCTGCTGGCCGGTCTGGCTGCCGTGCTCGTATGGCTATTAATGACCCGCACAACTTTCGGATTTGCTATACGCGCAGTGGGGGAGAACGCACGCGCTGCGGCTCACAGCGGCATCCCGGTGAACCGCATAGTTTTTCTTACCGCGGTGCTGTCGGGCGGGCTCGCGGGTCTCGCGGGCGTGGGGGAGGTGGCCGGGCTGCACTTTCAGGTCATGGCAACGCTTTCACCCGGCTACGGCTATTCCGGAATCGTGATTGCCATGCTGGCGCGGCTCAATCCTATCGGCGTGATCCCCTCGGCGATCTTTTTCGCAGCCATTGCCACCGGAGCGGAGACCATGTCTCGGGCAACCGGCGTGCCCGTTTTCCTCGCCGACGTCATCCAGGGTGCATCGCTTATCTGCATGCTGGTGGCGCTTATGTTTACGACGTATAGGCTGCGTTGGGCGTGAAGAAGTACAAGTGACATGTAACAAGTGACACGTGACATGTAAGAAGAGAAGCGTGATGCTGGGGAACCGATCCTCATTCCCAGGACTCCAGGTTTTGGCTTGAAGATAAAGCGCAGTAAAAAACAAATGAGGTCTTTCATGTCACATGTTACATGTCACATGTCACTGATCGACTGAATCAAGACGGTAACATTACGTTTTATACCCATGTCCGACATCCTCGAACAAATTTTCCAGATTGGTTTCTTCACCGCAATGGTGCGGGTTGCGACGCCGCTGTTGCTCGCGACTCTGGGTGAGATGTTCAGTGAACGCTCGGGTGTTTTGAACCTGGGAATAGAGGGGATCATGTTGCTCGCCGCCATGACCGGATTCTCGGCGGGCTATTTTTCCGGAAGCCTGTGGCTCGGGATCGCCGTCGCGGCCTTGACGGGTGTCGTCTTCGGCGCGCTCATGGGTCTGCTGACCGTGACGTTGGGATTGAGCCAGCACGTCTCGGGATTGGGCGTGACTCTGCTATGCACCGGACTTGCGTTTTTCGGTTACCGCCTGGTATTCGGCCAGCCTTCGCAGCCGCCCAACGTCGCCGCCTTCGAAACCGCGCCGGTGCCGCTGCTTTCGGAACTTCCCGTGATCGGCCCTATATTCTTCGACCACGTCACGCTGGTGTATCTGGCGTTTTTGCTGGTGCCGCTTGCCGCCTTTGTGCTTTACCGCACGCCGTGGGGCTTGAGCCTGCGAACGGTGGGCGAAAATCCGCAGGCGGCAGCTTCGGCCGGCGTTTCCGTGGCGTGGAAGCGCTACCAGGCGCTCATGATCTCGGGTGCCTTGTTCGGCGTCGCCGGGGCTTACTTTTCCCTGGCCCAGTTCAATGCGTTCACTTTCGGCGTTATTTCCGGCCGTGGCTGGGTGTGTATCGCGCTGGTGGTGCTCGGCCGCTGGGACCCCTGGCGATGCGCCTTCGCGGCGCTGCTTTTCGGCGCCGTGGACGCGCTCCAGCTCAGGCTTCAGTCCAGCGGCGTCATCGATCTCCCGTTCCAGGTGTTTCTCTTACTGCCGTTTCTGATCACCGTGGTGGCGATGGCGCTGGTAGCCAGAAACGCCCGTGCTCCCGCGGCGCTGCTGGTTCCCTACCGTAAGGAGGAGCGCTGAGCTTGGGAAGACGCGGGCGTTCTCGCGGCTGCGGTGTGTAGAACCCGAACACAACTGAACCGAAGCTCGTGCCATGTGTCACACAGCCATTCATTAGCGTATATTTCATTTTTTCTATCGGCAAACGCAGTCCCGAACAGCGCGGCTTCCCGGTGATTTTCGCCGGGGCATGGGACCCGGAATCGTACTGTCATGAACGACGCAAAACGACCGTCCTCACACATCAAGCTCACCTCACACCCGAACAAGCAGCGGGCCGCGGTGCCGATCGTCTGGGGAGCGCCGACGCCCAAGGAGCGCGGCCCTGTAATCGGTACGCTGACGGACGGCTCGCGCCGCAACGCCATCGGCGCGCACTCCGGATCCTATTCCCTGTACCGCGCGCTGGCGGTGGCTTCGGGTCAGCTCAACCCTCTGCACGTTCCGGATCTCACCAACACGTCGCCCGCCGCGTCCATCGGCCCGGTGCCCCAGTGGAGCGACCCCAAAAAAATCGTTTCTCTCGATCCCTACGGACACCTGGTGAGCGAGGTGTTTGCCGACGAGTTGAAAGCAGGGTGGGACATCCGTCCAACCATCGCCGTGACAAAGGCGCAGCTGAATATGCCCGAGATCCGCGATGCCATCGAAGCGGGGCGTTTGAAGCCGGACGGAAACGTATTGACCGAAGACGGCGACGCGCGCGTCACCAAGGCCGCCATCGAGCCCGTCTGGTATCTGCCCGGGATCGCCGAGCGCTTCGGGGTCACCGAGGGCACGCTTCGGCGATGCCTGTTCGAGCAGTCGGGTGGCATGTTCACCGAGCTGGTTACCCGCAACGATTTGAAAATTTTCCTGCCGCCCATAGGGGGCATCACAATTTACTGCTTCGGAAATCTTGACGCGATCACCGATCCCAAAGGAAAGGTGGCGTGCCGGGTACATGACGAGTGCAACGGTTCGGACGTTTTCGGGTCCGATATCTGCACCTGTCGTCCGTATCTGGCGCACGGCGTCGAAGTTTGTATCGAAACCGCGCAGCAGGGCGGCGCTGGTGTCATCGTTTATAACCGCAAAGAGGGCCGCGCGCTGGGCGAAGTCACCAAGTTTCTGGTGTACAACGCGCGCAAGCGGCAGCACGGTGGCGACCGCGCCGAAACTTATTTTGAACGAACCGAGTGCATAGCCGGGGCTCAGGACATGCGTTTTCAGGAGCTGATGCCCGATGTGCTGCAGTGGCTAGGTATCAGCCGCATTGATCGGTTTGTTTCCATGAGCAACATGAAACACGAATCCATCGTTCGCCAGGGCATCGAGATCGCGCATCGCGTTCCGATTCCCAAGGAGCTGATCCCGGATGATGCCAGCGTCGAGATGGCGGCGAAGCGAGCGGCGGGATACTTTTCCGAAACGCCCATCGCTCCCGAGGAGCTCAAGCGAGCCATAGGTCGAGGACTCGACGATTAACGTTGTTGCAGAGCGCGACGCCGTCAGGGCCGTCGTGGCGCTGCGCACGCCGGACGCCGTTCGCGAGCGCGCGGCTGAGATTTTGCGGTCAGGGGAGCGAGGCGAGCTTAAGCACTTTTCCCTGCACCTGGGTCGGCTCGACCCCACGGCCGACTACGTCGTAGACGAGATCCGAACGAACTATCCGGATCTCTCCATTCCATACCACAGCCGCTGGCGTCATTTTGGCGCAGGCGGTATCGATCGCGCGGCCCTGCTCGATGCTGCGCTTGGCGCTGCGTCTCCCGCAGAGCGCGCGCGGGCCCGGATCGATCTGGCGGTGACAAGCGTTCTTCTCGACGCCGGCGCGGGCAGCCGGTGGCAATTCCAGGAGCCGGGCACAGGCGTTACTTGTTCTCGCTCCGAAGGTCTGGCGGTGGCGAGCTTTCATCTGTTCATGAGTGGAGCGCTTTCCTCGCGCAGAAGTGCGAAGCTCATTGCCGATGCCGGCGGGCTCGAGAAATTCGACCGCGACGCGCTTGCACGGGCGTTTCAGGTGAGCGACTCCAATCCACTGGTCGGGATCAATGGCAGGGTCGAGCTGATGAACGCCTTGGGGCGCACGTTGCGCGCTAAACCGGAAGTCTTCGGACAGACGTTGCCTCGGATCGGGAATTTGTTCGATTACTTCGTCGAGCGGACGGATGACGGCACGCTCGCGGCCCGCGATGTCCTAACAGCGGTGCTGAGTTCGTTTTCGAGCATCTGGCCTGGACGGATCGAGCTTGGCGGCGAGAATCTGGGTGACGTGTGGCGCCACCCGGCGATTCGTCGCAACGACGCCAGCGACGGTCTGATGCCGTTGCACAAGCTGTCCCAGTGGCTCACTTACTCTCTGGTGGAACCCCTGGACTGGGCGGGAATCTGCATAACTGATTTGAACGCGCTGACCGGCCTTGCCGAGTACCGCAACGGTGGCTTATTTGTAGACCTCGGGGTGCTCGAGCTCAGAGACTCGAGCAAGACGGACAAGGTTCACGACGCGGGGTCCGAGCTGGTGGTGGAGTGGCGCGCCCTGACGGTGGCGCTGCTGGATCGCCTGGCGCCGCTCGTGCGGCGGCGGCTGGGTATGGATGATAAGGCCTTGCCGTTGGCCAAGATCCTCGAAGGCGGCACCTGGAGCGCAGGCCGGCGCATTGCGGCAGAGAAGCGCGCGAATGGCGATCCACCTATCCGGGTGAAAAGCGATGGCACCGTGTTCTAGATAACGACTGGCCGAGAGGAGGCGATGTCATCTTCACGGCAAAATCGACATAACGACCTCCTATCAGGTATTTCGTATATCGTATTTAATGTTCGGAGGGAGCCGGAAATTACCTTTCGCCGATCACGCAAAGAGGACAAACCGAGGCTATTTCTAAAGTATTTTCAATTCGCAATCCAGAAGAGATGAAGCCATGGAGAACGTGACCGTAATCGACCATCCGCTGGTGCAGCACAAGCTCTCCCTCATGCGGCGAAAGGAAACCCCCACCGCGACTTTTCGCCAGCTTTTGCTGGAAATCTCCCTGCTGCTCGGTTACGAGGTCACGCGGGATCTGCCCCTGGAGATGGAGGAGATCGAGACCCCGCTGACCAAGATGAAGGCGCCGACGCTGGCGGGCAAAAAACTGGTGCTCATTTCCATACTCCGAGCCGGCAACGGTCTCCTCGAAGGCATGCTGGATTTGGTTCCCTCGGCCCGCGTTGGTCATGTGGGGCTTTACCGCGATCCCGAGTCGCTGGTGGCGGTGGAGTATTACTTCAAGGTGCCCCATGAGCTTGAGGACCGGCAGGTGATTGTTGTGGATCCTATGCTGGCCACGGCAAATTCCGCCATCGCCGCGGTTCATAGGATCAAGGAAGCCGGCGCCGTCACCATGAAGATGGTCTGTCTGCTGGCCGCGCCCGAAGGCATCAAAGCCTTTCATGAAGCGCACCCGGACGTGCGCATCTATACCGCCGCGATTGATGATCATTTAAACGAGCACGGCTACATCGTTCCCGGCTTGGGTGACGCGGGTGACCGTCTCTACGGCACTAAATAAAACACCGCGTTTTGCACTTGCGTCTTCCGGCCGAACCGTACGAGATGTCGTGAGCGTGGCCGGGTCCCGGAGATTTGTAACGGCTCCATCCCTAGCAATGGTTACAATTGTTAACAAACCGCGATCTCTATTCGTGCATAATTGCGTGGGTAGACACGTGGGGGTCCCGTTCGTTCGTGAAGTCACGATTACACTTTTTCGTGGCGGTGTTCGTTGCTCTGTTGCTTTGTTACACCGCTCAGGCGACGGTGCAATGTCCTACCGTATCGAGCCCCGACGGACTGACGACAAAATGGCCCCAGCAGCTTGAGTTAAGTGAATTCGAGCGCCAGCGCGGCCCGCTTAAATTTGACGAGAACCCGACATTTGCCGCCAAAGTGGCCGCTGGCGCACTTCCCCCGATCGACCAGCGCCTGACCAGCGAGCCGCTGATTCTGCTGCCTTACCAGGAGTGCGGGCGCTACGGCGGCGTTTTGCGGGGACTGAGCCTGGGACTCAACTCCGGGGGCAGTGAAGTCTTGAGCTGGCGCCAGGTCAACCTGGTCCGCATGAGCGACGATCTACAGACGATCGTTCCGAACGTGGCCCGCGCCTGGGAGTGGGGCAAGGAGCAGCGCTCGATCACGATCCATCTGCGCAAAGGGCACCGCTGGTCCGACGGCCATCCGTTCACCGCCGATGATGTGGTGTTCTTCTTCGAGGACATCGTCAAGCACCCTGCGATACACAAGAAGCCGCCCTCCGGCTGGACCGCCGGTGGCAAACCCGTGACGGCAAAACGCGTCAACGAGACCGCCGTCCGCTTCGAGTTCGCGACGCCGTTCCCTGCTTTCTTAACGTATCTCGCCACCAGCGGCTCTTATTTCGCCCCCTACGTGCCGAGACACGTGCTGGCGCCGCTGCACGTTCGCCACAACCCGGATGCGGATGAAGAAGCCAGGGCCGCCGGACACGACGACTGGGTGGGCCGGTTCCGGCTCTACTGGAACAAGTGGAGGGACGAGCTTTACGACACCGAGGAATCGCTCAAGGTGCCGACCCTGGACAGCCATGTGCTGGTGGAAGCGCCCACCGGGGAAGAGCGCCGCTACGTTGCCAATCCGTACTATTTCAAGCTGGATTCCTCCGGCCAGCAGCTGCCCTATATCGCGATGCACCACGAGCGCTTCGTGCCCAATGAGCTGTTCCTTCTGGAAATCGTCAGCGGAAACGTGGACCAGAAGGCCCAGAACCTAGGCTTCGGATCCTATCGCCAGCTGAAGGACAACGAAGATAAGGGCGGCTACGTTTTGCAGCTCCCTACGGGCGGGGGCGGGATCTATCTCGCCTTCAACCAGACCCACAAGGACCCCGTGGTGAGAAAAGTCTTTTC
>JBFHVA010000089.1:0-12768 GCA_041589735.1 Gammaproteobacteria bacterium
CAGACTCCCGAGCGTGGTCGTCAGCGCAATGATGGCAAACACTCGAATCAGCGTCCGACGGTCCAAAGTGAGCTTGGCAGCTTCCGGTCTCGCCGGTGCCGGTGCGGCAACACGATGCGTCACCTTGTGGCGAGCGCAGAACATGGCATAACCCGCCGCGGTGACCAGGGCGGCCGCGCCCGGCACGATGAATGCGGCGCGCCATCCAGCGGTGTCGATGAGTGCGCCGGTCAAAATAGCCGCAAAGGCTACCCCCATATTGCCCCAGACGCCGTTGATGCCCAGCGCCATGCCGGTGCGCTCCCGGTTGGTCTCCACCACCATGGTGATCCCGACCGGGTGGTATATCGACGCGAACACGCCGATGAAAAACAAGCCGAGACCAATCTGCAGCGGCGTTTCGGCCATGCCCGTCAGTATGGCAGTGAGGCCGAGACCGACGAAGAATACGAACATCATGCCCTCACGGCTCCAGCGATCTGCCAGCCAGCCGGCCGGCAGCGCGAACGCGCCGAAGGCGATGAACATGGGCGTTGCGTAGATGATCAGCTGGGCGTAGCTGAGCGCGAATTCCGACTGCAGCGCGAGGGCCGCGACGGTGGCGTAGATGAGAATAAATAGGTGATCGAAAAAGTGGCCCAGATTGAGAAACAGGAAGGCCAGCCGTCTTTGGTTCATTATCTGTTGATCGTCTTGTCCCTCGAGGTGCGAGTCTGAAGCAAGCGAGATGCCGTCGCCAGTCAGAATACCTTGGACGGCTCATAAGCCCGTTTAGGTCATGCGCTATTCGTCTGCCTCGATACGACCGCGGCTCGACTCCGCGGATTGCCTTCGGCAAGGTAATCCAGGCGGGCTTTGCGCCACCTTTTGGTCCGATTTTGCTGTCTCGCCTGGGTCTATTGGCGCTGACTGGGAGCGGTATGCTGTGGCCCTGCGGTGCGCATCTGCGCCGGTTTAGCCACCGGATGAAGCAACGAGGGGATTGAAAAGCCATGAGTGTTCAGCTTCCTGAGAAAGCCAGCGCCGTAGTCATCGGCGGCGGCGTGATCGGCGCCAGCGTCGCCTACCACCTGGCCAAGCTCGGCTGGAGTGAAGTGGTGCTGCTGGAGCGCAGGCAGTTCGCCTGCGGCACCAGCTGGCACGCCGCCGGCCTCATCGGCACCATGCGCGCAAACGAGAGCCTGGCAAAACTGTGCGAATACTCCATGGCGCTGCTGCCGGAACTGGAAGCGGAAACGGGCCAGTCCACCGGGTTTCGCCAGGTGGGCAGCCTGAGCATCGCCCACAGCGAGGCGCGCTTCGAAGAGCTGAAACGCGTCGCCGCAATGAACAACGCCTTCGGCGTGACCCGGGTGGACATCGTTACCGCCGAGGAGATCAAGTCCCTCTACCCGCTGCTGAAAACCGACGATCTGCTGGGCGGCACCTGGGTGCCCCAGGACGGCCAGGCAAGTCCGGTCGACGTGGTCCAGGCCTTTATAAAGGGCGCGCGGGGACGCGGCGCCAGGTGCCTGGAGGGCGTGAAGGTCACGGGTATTCGATTGAGCGGAGGAAAGGTGGCGGGCGTTATTACCGACCAGGGCGAGATCCGAACCGAGTTCCTGGTCAACTGTGCCGGCATGTGGGCCCGCGACCTCGGCAGGCTCGCCGGCGTCAACGTACCGCTCTATGCCTGCGAGCATTATTACGCCCACACCGAGAAGCTCGATGACCTGCCGCCGGATGTGCCCGTCATGCGCGATCACGACAAGAGCGCCTATTACCGCGAGGACGCCGGCAGTCTTCTGGTAGGCGCCTTCGAAAAGCGGGCACAGCCCTTGAACATGAAGGCGATCCCGGAAGACTTTTGCTTCGACGAGCTGCCCGGGCATGTGGAAGAACAGCTGATGCCGGTGCTGGAAGACGCCATGGAACGGGTGCCGATGCTCCAGAACGTCGGCTGGCGCAGCTTTTTCTGCGGTCCCGAGAGCTTCACTCCCGACGATCAGTTTCATCTCGGTGAAGCACCGGAAGTGCAGAATTTTTTCATCGCCGCGGGATTGAACTCGGTGGGCCTCCAGTCCTCCGGCGGCGTCGGCAAGGCGCTGGCCGAGTGGATGGACAAAGGCCACCCGCCCATGGATCTCTGGGGCAACGATCCGCGCCGCATGTATCCCTTTCACGGCACGGAAAATTTTCTTCAGGCGCGCGTGGCCGAAAGCTTGGGCCTGCTTTACGAGCGCCACTATCCCTATCGCCAGTACGCCACTGCGCGAGGCGTGCGTCATTCGCCGCTGCACGAGGGTCTGGCCCGGCACAACGCCTGCTTTGGCGAGGCCGCGGGCTGGGAGCGGCCCAACTGGTTCGCGCCTGAAGGTGTCAAACCCGAGTATGAATACAGCTTCGGCAAGCAGAACTGGTTTCCGTATTCCGCCGAAGAGCACCGCGCGGCACGCGAGCAGTGCGCCCTTTTCGACCAGTCGAGCTTCTCCAAGTACCTGGTCCAGGGCCGCGATGCCTGCGACATTCTGCAGCGGATCTGCACCGCCAACGTCGATGTCGCGCCCGGGCGCATCGTTTACACCCACTGGCTCAACGAACGCGGCGGCATCGAGGCGGACCTGACCGTCACCCGCATGTCCGAGACGGAGTACTTCATCGTCAGCGGAGCCGCCGTCACCCGACGCGATTTGGACTGGCTGAGAAGAAACATTCCCGACGGCGCCTACTGTACGGTGGCCGACGTGACCTCGGGTTTCGGTGTGCTCGGGTTGATGGGACCGAACAGCCGGGCCTTGCTCGAGTCCACCACCGGAGCCGACTTAAGCGGCAACGGTTTCGCCTTCGGAACTGCCCGCGAGGTTGAGATCGGCTGCGCGGTGGGACGCGCGTTTCGCGTCTCCTACGTCGGAGAGCTCGGCTTCGAACTCTACTTTCCGGCCGACATGGCGCGGCACGCGTTCGAGCAGATCACCGCCGCAGGCGAGGCGCACGGCCTCAAACTTGCCGGCATGCACGCGCTGGATTCCTGCCGCATCGAGAAAAAATTTCTCCACTTCGGGCACGATATCGGCGACGAAGACACGCCGCTCGAAGCCGGTATGGGTTTCGTCTGTGACTTCGAAAAGAACCTGCCGTTCATCGGCCGCGACGCGCTGGCAGAACAAAGGGAGAGCAAAAAACCCTTGAACAAACGCATGCTGCAGTTTCTTCTGCAGGATCCCGAGTCAATGCTCTACCACCACGAGCCTATTCTGCGTGACGGAAAAATAGTCGGCCACCTCACCTCGGGCAACTACGGCCACACCCTCGGCGGATCGGTCGGCCTTGGCTACGTCAAATGCGACGAAGGCGTCAGCCGGGACTATATCGACAGCGGTAAATTCGAGATCGACGTAGGCGGCGAGCGCATTCCCGCCAAGGCGAGCTTGAGAGCCCTATACGACCCGAAGGGCGAGCGGATGAGAGGATGACTTTGGCAAATGGTCGAGGGACAAGGGTCGTAGCTCGCTCGTCGGAAATCGGTCGATTTTAATCTCCGCGTGCGCTCGAGGGAGCGGCGAATTGAATGAAGATTTGATTACTGGATTCCCGCTTTCGCGGGAATGACGGGATTGGGGTGGACTGAGCGCAGAAGGAGCAGCCCTGGATCGCTTCTCTTACACGCTCTGGAATATTGGCGCAAAAAGACGCGCCGACGATAGCGATGGGCAACTAAGAAAACGCTTGCCTGGCTTCACGTCCGAGCGCGAACCCATCCCTGTTTTTGGCGCCTGGCTTCTGTTTTTGCTGTCTGGCTGCGATTCCGGGATAAAAACGAAGCCTGTTTACGGTATCCCCTAGTTGAGCCTCGTCGGTTTGCATTACCCATCATTCCCGCGAAAGCGGGAATCCAGTAGGCAATCACTTCTTTAGAATCGGTGGGGCGCTGCGGCGAAATTATTCTCGCTGAAGCGCGACTTCACGGCGTCCCTGGCGACCGGTGTAGAGGACCGTGGCAACGGTGGCGATGGCCACGGCGCCGACGGTCCAGAATACGGACCGCGGCTCGGCGTGGTCGAGGATGTATCCAAACATGAGCGGCGCGACCATGCCGCCGATATTGAAGCCGGTGGATACGAAACCAAACACCTTGCCCATTTCACCCGGGGGCGTCACCGAACGGATCATCATGTCTCTGGAGGGCGCCACCATGCCACCGAAAAGGCCCGCAATCGCAAAAAGAAGCGCGATGGCGACCAGACTCATCGGGAGTGCGGCGACGGAGAACAGGCATGCCGCCATTATCAGGAAGCAGCCGGCGGCGACAGCGTCGTGGCGCTTGACCCGATCCGCAACCCAGCCGCCGAGCAAAACGCCCACCGGTGCTGCGAACAGATACGCGGTCAGGACGAAGCCCACTTCTGTGAGCGGCGCGTCATAGATCTCCGTGAGGGTGGAGACGCTGAAAGTATTGATGCCGTGTCCAAACATGGAAATGCCGACGAAGAACATTACGCCGCATAAGATCGGAAAACTGAACAGCAGCTTGAGTCCGCGCCGGGACGCTGCGTGTTGAGTCCTGGCCTGCTCAGACTCGACCGCCTTCGTGTCGCGGATGACGTCGGAATTGAACAAAATCACCAGCGCCACGGCGCCGCCGGCGAGGCCGCAGATAATCAGCGCAGTGCGCCAGTCGGTGAGAGTCATGAGGAAGATCATGGTTACCGGAGCCACCGCGTTCCCCAGCTGTCCGGCGAAGGTGTGGATCGAAAAAGCGCGCCCCATCCGCTCCGTATCCACCGAGGCGTTGAGAATGGAATAGTCGGCGGGGTGAAACACCGCGTTGCCGAGTCCCGCCAGAACCATGAGCGAAAGAAGCGCCGCGTACGCGGGAATTACGCCGATAAGCACGAAGGCCAGTGATTCAAGCCCCAGTCCTGCGATCAAAATCGCCCGCGCCCCGTAGCGGTCCACGAGGAAGCCCACCGGGGCCTGGGTCAGCGCGGTGGTAAAGCTGTAAATGGTGATAGCGAGGCCGAGCTCGGTGAAGCCCACGCCGTAAACGTCCTTCAAAAGCGGAAACAGCGGGGGCAGAAGCAGCATGTAGAAGTGGCTGAAGAAATGCGCCGTGCTGATAATTCCGATGACCCGGGCGGAGCGTCGCGATTGCTTCAGCGCAAGTTCCATTTGCATGGCCGTCTCTTATAACCGGTGGAGAATGTGGAGGGCGGAGTTAATAGTGCCGCAGTTCCAAGTTAAAGCCGACCCGGTTCACTTTACAATTAACCAGGCTCGGATACTTTAAACTCTTGAACCCTTATTTCAGATCCCGAAGCTATGAGCGACGCAGATCGAACAAGATGGGACCAGCGCTACAGGGATGGCAGCTATCGCGCGCGCCCTCACCCCACCGAGCTATTGGAACAATGGCAGCCGGAGCTGCCCCCTGGCCGGGCGCTGGACATTGCCTGCGGCGCCGGTCGCAACGCATTGTATCTCGCCGAGTGCGGCTATGAAGTCGACGCCGTGGACATCTCACCCACCGCCCTCGAACGGGCGCGGGCAAAAGCCAGTGAGCGGGGGCTCGAGGTCAACTTTATCGAGGCCGATCTGGATAGCTTTAATCCGGAACATGGCGGCTACGACCTCGTAGTGGTGGCGCGCTACGTCAATCGAAAGCTGCTGCCGCGGCTCGCCCAGGCCCTCAAACCCGGCGGCGCGCTGCTCTACGAGCACCACATTCGCACCGACCTCGAGGTCGACGGGCCCAAAGATCCCGAATTCCGTCTCGCCCCCGGCGAACTCAGGAAGCAGTTCGCGCAGCTCGATCTCCGGTTTTATCGGGAGGGTCTGGTTAAGGATCTCGATGGCCGCACCATGGCGCTGGCCCAGCTGATTGCCTTTCGCGACTCCGTCAAAGAAGGCGAGCGAAGCTGAGCCTGCTCAGCAATTGAAGGCGTCCAAACGACCTCTCGGCGCAGCGAGGCTAAACGTCACCCTCGGCGAAATCGAACAGACAACCCCCCGCCGACGCCGCTCAATCCACTTCGGATTACTGTTGTGCCTGGCGAGACGAAAGCCCTCGCTTGAAAGAAGAAAGCTGCCCTCGGGTAAGGGTTAAAGAGAGATTTATCGGCATCACGGCCTCCTCGGCCGCCAATCTCAAGAGCTCGAACACCGGCGTCCTGGCAACCCGGCTCTTATCGGTCTCGGGCGCGAGCAGCGGGATTTCGCCGCTGATAATCTCTCCCTCGCGCTTGAGCGCCCCTCTGCCGAAAAGCTCATCCAGCAGCCTGCGAACGGGGAGATTCTCAGCCAGCAAATGCACGCGGATTCTTCGGATCCCGTGCTCGAACGCCGCCTGGCCGAGTCGCTCCAGCAGTAGCCTGCCAATGCCGCGACGCTGATGGTCATCCACCACCGCGACCGCGATTTCGGCCGTGTCCGGATGGCCGTCCAGGCATACATATCGGGCCACCCCCACCACTTCGCCTTCGCGGCCAGCCGCCCCCTGCTTAACCGCGACCAGGGCGTAGTGGTCGTGACCGTCTACCTCGGTGAAGAAGCGAAGTTCGGCGTCGCTCAAAGCACGTTTGTGGGCCAGGAAACGGCGGTATCGGGACAGACTCGACAAGCGACTGAAGGCGCGCACGAAACGCGCTTTGTCCGAGGGCCGCACGCGCCTGATCCGAATCCGGCCGCCGTCCCGAAGACTTAGCGTCTCGGCTTCAGCCGGGAGTCCGACGTCGGGAAAGGCCAGGTTCATGGCCGGGCGCTCTGGGAACACCCCTCGGGTTGCCGCGGCTTAGCGGCGCCCGAATGCCATTTTCGGCTCCCGGGGAGCCGCCTTGGTGTTGCCGGCGTCTCTGCGGATCCGGTTCAGAGCCGCAGCTAAGAGACTGGCCAGGTAGGCGCTGCGCAGATAGTGAGCGCGGAGGGTGAGGTCGACCAGCGACCGGTTTGCATGGTTTTCCATATCCATTGAACTCCCGGGCTTTCCAAAAGCCCTAAGTGGGTCAGATATTTACCGCAAGGCAGTAAATGTTGCAGTGCAATATAAAAGGTCAGGCAAAGGGTTTCAATCGAATACGCCTGGAGATGGCCGGAATTGCCAACTGGCTCACAACGCGGCCGCACAATGGCCACCCGATTGGCGGCCGAGCCGAATCGCGGCTCTAGTGAGGAAAGTCGGGAGCGTGAGCGGTGCTAGCTGCCCGTCTCTTCTCGGATGATTTTCCAGCCGTCGCTGCCCCGGGACAGCCGCAGGGTCTTGATGGTCTGGCCGTCGAAGGTGTTGGAGCGATAGGACTGTACAAATCTCACCGAGGCCCGGTCGGCAGCTTCGAAGCTGACGCTGGGATTCTGGATCTCCAGCTGAATGTATTCCGGAGCCGATACCCGCTTGCGTCTAATCGCGGCCCAGTGTTCCCGGGTCATTCCTTTACCCGGGTCAAAATGATGACCGTAGAAGCTCAGATAGCGTTCGACGTCCTGGGACGACCACGCCTCCAGCCAGGAAGCCACCGTGGACAGCACCGCCCGCCGGGCGTCGCCGGCAGAGTCCGGTCCTGCCGATTGCCGCGCAGGGGAAGCAGAACCCACCGCGGCGACCTGCACCGAGGGTTCCGGCTCGGGCACGGGCGTCGGGGCCGGCGCGGCTACCGAGGCTCCGGCAGCGTTGGCAACCAGGGTTGCGGCGCCGACCCGGTCCGCAAGTCTCAGCTTCGGCGGCTCGGGACCCGCGCTATCGTCCTTGAGCGCTTTGCGGTAAGCGCGCCCGGCCATGCCTGCGTAGAGCGCCTCCAGGTTCTTGTGCACCAGGGCGTAACTGGGGTGAGTACCCATGGCGGCAAGCAGGGCCTGCTCGGCTTTTTTCTCATCGCCCTTGTCGGCGTAAAGCACGGCCAGGTTGTTGTAGGGCTCTGGCCAGTTAGGATGATCCTCAGTCAGCGCCTCGAACATCTCTATAGCCGCGGCCGGATTCTGCCGGGCTAGCGTCACTGCTCGTTCAAAGCGCTCGAGCGCGGCGGAGTCGACGCTCTGAGGTAAGTTCTGCCCGAAGGTAACGGTCGCCACCAAAAGCGCCAGCCAGGCCACTGGCTTCATTAACACCGCGCCGGTGAATCTCGAAACAAGTTCCAATCCGCCCCCTCGATTAAATCAGTCTGTCCAGAAATCTTGCCGCCGGCTTGGTGAAATCATTGTCGGTCCAGTATTTCGAGTGGGACAACGGATTCCAGCTGGCTACGATGCCGCCCACGTTGATAGCGATGTCCCGGCTGACCGCTCGCCGGTACGCAGCGCTCAGCGGTTTGAGAGGATAGCCGAGCACATCGTCCGGATCGAAGAAATTAAGCCATTTCGCCGACTTCGGAAGCGTGATAGGCACGATTTTATTCAATGCAAAAGTAAACAAGGGAATATTACAGCCGAAGGTGACCAGTCCGGCCAGTGTGCGCATGCGCTCGAAATCATTATCGCCCGGCTCGACGATAGCGTTTCTCTTCTGAATGTCCCAGATGTAGTTGGAGATGATGTGTCCGCCAAGGGAGTGGGCAAGGATCACGAGCGGCGCCTCATCACTGCCCAACTCGTCCCTGAGCGCCGCAATCTCGTCCCGGACGATGGTATGAATTCGGCCGTAGGTGCTTTTAGCGTCATCATCGACTCGCTGATAGGCCGATGCATCTCCCAGCGCGCTGACCACGAAGCGGCGCAGGGTGAAGAAATCCAGCTGGTTGTTGCGGTTTGCCGCCTTGAGATATCTGTCCTGACGCGCGCTTAAGACGTCCGCCCAGAATATTCGCCGCCAGGCGACTTTCTGTGGTTGCTTCAGGCGCGATTCGAGTTCCTCGATAAGCGGATCGGCGAATGCCTTGCTGCGCTGCGAACCCATCCCGTGGATGACGGCAACGCCGAGCGTTTTGCTCATACGTCTGACGCTGAAAAAGGCACCGCCGCGCCCCGGACTCAGTCAAGCCGCGCGTTTCAGTCCGAACTCGGTCCAGATGGTGGAAAGCGCTTTCACCAGACGTTCGACTTCCGCCTCACCGTGCACCGGAGACGGGGTAATCCGCAGCCGCTCCGTGCCCCGCGGCACCGTCGGATAGTTGATGGGCTGGACATAAATACTGAACCGATCGAGCAGCGCGTCGCTGACCCGCTTGCAAAGCGCGGCGTCGCCCACGAGAACCGGAACGATGTGGCTGGGGTTTTCCATCACCGGAAGTCCCGCCCGCGCGAGCTTGCTCTTGACCAGCTTTACCAGCGCCTGATGCCGATTCCGTTCCGCCTGGCTCGACTTGAGGTGGCGCACGCTTGCGAGTCCGCCTGCGGCAACCGCCGGAGGCAGCGCTGTAGTGAAGATGAATCCGGAGGCAAAGCTGCGCACGAAATCGCAAAGCGCTTCGGATGCGGCGATATAACCGCCCAGCACACCGAAGGCTTTGCCCAAGGTGCCTTCAATGACAGTGACGCGTTCCGCAACGCCATCACGCTCGCTGATGCCGCCGCCCCGAGGACCGTAAAGACCCACGGCATGGACTTCATCCAGGTAGGTCATCGCCCCGTGGGCTTCGGCCACGTCGCAGTACTCACCGATGGGCGAAATATCGCCGTCCATGGAATATACGGACTCAAAAGCGACGAGCTTGGGACGATCGCCATCCACGCGCGCGAGCTTGCGGTCCAGATCCTCCGGGTCATTGTGTCTGAAGATGTGCTTTTCCGCCCGGCTGTGACGGATGCCTTCGATCATCGAAGCATGATTCCAGGCGTCTGAGAAAACGGCGCAATCCGGCATTCGAGAAGCCAGCGTGCCCAACGCCGCCCAGTTGGAAACGTAGCCGGAGGTGAACAGCAGCGCACCCGTCTTGCCGTGAAGCTCGGCCAGCTCGCGCTCGAGCAGGACGTGGTAGTGATTGGTGCCGGAGATGTTCCGGGTGCCGCCGGCGCCGGCACCGCAGCGGTTGAGCGCCTGATGCATGGCCTCCAGAACCGTCGGGTGCTGCCCCATTCCCAAGTAGTCGTTGGAGCACCACACCGTGACCTCATGCTCCGAGTCCGCGGCGTGGCGTGTGGCCCTGGGAAATGCGCCCGCTTTGCGTTCCAGATCGGCAAAAACCCGGTAGCGGCCCTCCTGGCGCAGTCCCTCAATCTCGCGGGAGAAAAATTCTTCGTAGTTCATGGCTCGTCCCGGTGGTTGGCAAAAGCCTGGCGCCCACATTAATTGAGGAGGGGGATTTTCGGAACCCCCCTTGATTGACCCTGGTCAAGCTGAGGCCGAAAAAGCGGATTGGATGTTTTTAGCCAAAACCTCGGATTTCAGCGCCAAATACGCGCCAGGGAAGTATTCGGGAAGCTGGGATTCTCGCAGGTCAAAGCCGAAGGCGCGCTTGCTCAACACTATGATCGGCGGCGCCTGGATGCGTTTGAAGTAGTTGAGCCTCATCTGGCGGTCCACCCATTCGAGATCCGCCACCCAGGCCGCTGTATCGGGAAAGTGCTGGAGAAACTCCGCCTGGTTGTCGTAACCGAGCTCATCAAAAAGTCGGCCATCGGCAAACCAGCGCAGCACGTCCAAGGGATGTTTCCGATATTCGATGAGCTGACGCAGCAGGGCGTCGTGGTAGCCGTAACGAATTGGATCGCCCAACCCCTTGGTGACGTCCTGGGCCTCGGAGAGCTCCGCGCTCGGCACCACCTCGCCGTTAATCAGATTCGGCGGAATGACTTCTCGCCCATAGACCTCGTCGTTGAGATAGGTCGCCAGATCGAACACCTGGGTCTTGTAGAGATCGGCGATCGGCGCCACCGCGCCGTTGACGTCGCCGTAGAGCGTCGAGTATCCGAGCGCGGTTTCCGTCTTATTGCCGTTATTGGTGAAGATCAATCCGCACTTCGCCGCAATACCGGCGAGCACATCGGCGCCGCGAATTCGCGCCTGAAGGTTTTCGTCCACTAGCCGGGTGTAATTTCCCGCCGTTCGTGGAAATGCGCTGTTCCGGATCTTTTTCGACAAAAGCTCATAAAGATCCTGGATCGGACAGATCAGGTAGTCGACATTCAACGCTTCGCAGATGCGACGAGCGTTGTCCCGTGTCACCTCGGCGTTGAACCGGGTCGGCATGTTGACCGCGAACACCCGCTCGGGGCCGACGGCTTGCACCAGCATGGCAAGGCTGACGCTGGAATCGAGTCCGCCGCTGACGCCGATCAGGAATCTATTTTCCTGGCCGCGAACGTGGTCCAGGTGCCTCAAGCCAGTGATGATGCCGTTATAGATGTCGTCCAGACCGCTCCTTGGAGTCGAAGCGGCCAGATCGCCGTTAGGCACCAGCAGCATTTGCTCCCGCCAGGAGGTCGCGCGCTGGCAGATCTCGCCGTCTGAGCTGTAGGCCGTGGTGTCGCCGTCGAAGACCAGGATGTTCTTGCCGTTATTCTGCGCGCCGACGTGATTGACGTAGAAGAACGGCAACGGCGACCGCGCAAGGACCTCGTGAACCACGCGGCTGCGCTTGGCGTTCTTCTGCCAGGTCCAGGGCGATGCGGAAAGATTGAAAACAGCATCTGCGCCGCGCTGGTGAAACACGTTGAGCGTGTCCAGCACTTCGTGATCGCAGGAATAATCCTGGCACCAGATGTCTTCGCAAAGCTGCACCCCGAATTTGAAGCTGCCACCCCCTTGACGCGATACCTCGAAAGGCACCAGCCAGTCATTGATCTGACGACCTTCGGCAACGGCGAGCTTTCGCAAAGAGTAGAAATGCCGGTCGTCATCAAAAAATCGATAGTTGGGATGAAGCGTCTTTGGCTGCACGCCGTGCGGCAGCACGTCCGGCACCCCTTTCCGCATGAGGTAGCGCCCGTCGCTGCAGACGTGCACCGCGTTGTATTTGCGCACCCGGCCGTCTTCGCCGATGCGCGATTTATCTATGGCCACGTTGCCGAAGAGCACGGTGAGCGCCTCGCTGGCGTCCACGATCATGTCGCTGTAAGCGGCAAAGTCCTCCACCAGGGCGTCCACTTCCCACACATCGCCGATGATGTAGCCGGGGATGCACATTTCGGAGAAGGCCACGATCTCGGCCCCGGCGTCCCTGGCGCGATCCATGTGCTCGAGCATGCGCGCGACGTTCAGATCCGGGCGCCCCGCCCGGACCTCCATCTGCACCAGGGCAATATTCGGCAGCTGGTTGAACTTCATCGGCAGCACCTCGCGGAATCGTCGACCATCCAGTGGAATCGCATGTCAGCCGCTACTATATCCATGTAGCATGTCACGGAAGACGGGATCTGTTCCAGCAACCGGGGAGTCATTCAGAGGTCATGACCCAGGCGCTACAAAGGCCGCGGGCGGCCAGCATTCTGATCACCTTTGCCGCGTTCGTGGTGGTGGTGGCCGGCCTGCGGGCCGCCGAACCCATCGTTGTGCCGTTCCTGCTGTCTATTTTTCTTGCCATCATCAGCGCCCCGCCGCTGTTCTGGCTGGAGTCTCGGGGCCTGCCGAAATGGGTCGCCATGCTGACGGTGATCACGGGAATTGTCGCCGTGGCGCTCGGTATCACCGCGCTGCTGGGGAATTCCATTAATGACTTCTCCCGCGACATTCCGTTTTACAAAACTCGGCTCAAGGAACAGTTCGGCGGGCTCGTAACCTGGCTCAGCGGCCACGGCGTCCAGGTAACCCGGGAGCAGGTGCTGGGCTACGTGAACCCGGGCAAGGCAATCGAACTGGTCGGCGAAATATTCAATGGCTTCGGCGGCGTGCTAGCCAATGCGTTTCTGATCTTCCTGACCGTTATTTTC
>JBFHVA010000090.1:0-12749 GCA_041589735.1 Gammaproteobacteria bacterium
AATCTGGAGGAGATCAAATCCGTGGCGGTGGACTGGGACCGCGAGCAGGTCTCGGTGACCACCACCCACGGCAAAGGAATTGTCGACTGGGAAGGCAAGATGGCCAAGCGCACCGTGACCACCGGCTGCGGACAAGGCACCGTTTTCTCCTGCACCATAGACAAGCTTTACGACGTGCGGCTGCCGGAGATCACGCTGAAGCAGTCCACCATCTATGGCCTGCTCAAGAATCTTGCCGAATACAACGATATTTACAAAAAGGCGGGCGCAGTGCATGGCTGCGCGCTGTGCAAAGACTCAGAGATTCTCACCTTCGTCGAGGACGTGGGCCGGCACAACGCCGCCGACGCCATATCCGGCATGATGTGGCTCGACGGAGTAGGCGGCGACGACAAGCTCTTCTACACCACCGGCCGCCTCACATCCGAAATCGTGATGAAGGCGGCGCACATGGGGATCCCGGCAATCCTGTCGCGCTCCGGCATCACCCATATGGGCCTCGAGATCGCCCAGGACTTAGGCGTGATCATGATTGCCCGGGCCAAGGGCAAGCACTTCCTGGTCTACAACGGCGTGAAACAGATCAGGTTCGACGATAAGCCCAAGTCGAAACCCCCACCCCGGGCATCGTCCAAGACGGCGGACGTGGCGTAATTTCCCATGGCCAAAGGAAAGCCGGACGCGCCCGTGCCGCTCCGCGACAGCGGCGCACAATCCTCTTTGCCGCGCTTCTTGAGCGTGCGCCAGGTATCCGACTATCTGCAGATCAACGAGAAGAAGGTTTATTCGCTCGCGAGCGAAGGTCGCATTCCCGGCACCAAGATCACAGGCAAGTGGCTGTTCCCCCGCGACCTCATCGACCAGTGGCTCACCGAGTCAAGCCATGGCGGCGTGCTCACCGATCGCCTGGTGGTCGCCGGAAGCGACGATCCCCTTTTGAATCGAGTGATCTCGCGTCTCGCCGAAGAAACACAATCTCACGCCCTGGTGAGTTATACGCCCACGGGGACCCAGCTCGGTCTTTCCCTGCTGGCCGCCGGGCGCTGCGACGTCGCCGCTATTCACTGGGGCCCGGTTGAGGAAAGTCACTTGAGACACCCGGCTTTGATCAGCCAGTTTTCAGAGCACCAGCAGTGGGTGATGGTGCGCGCCTTTCTGCGAGAGCAGGGGTTGATCCTCTCGACCAAAATCCCGGAGAAGGATCGCAACGTCAAGGTGCTTGCCGCGCATCGATTCCGCTGGGCGTTGCGCCAGGAAGGAGCGGGCTCCATGCGCTTCCTGGACGAGGCGCTTTCCAAGCACAAGCTCGAGGTGTCCGACCTGAACGCAGCAACAACCGCGCGCTCTGAGCGGGAAGCCGCTGCCGCCATTGCCATGGGCGAGGCCGACGTGGCGCCAGGCTGCCACGCTGCCGCCACGGAAGCGGGCTTAAGCTTTGTCTCCACGGGCTGGGAGGCATTCGACCTGGTTCTCTACCGCGCCATCTTTTTCCGCACCCTGTTTCAAAAGATGCTGGATCGATTCAAGGACATCGACACGCAGTCGGTGGGCGTGGCTCTGGACGGCTACGAGTTCGAGGACCTGGGCAAGCTTGTATGGGCAGCACAGTCGTAGCTCCGCTTGCCCATTGAGCATCCCGAAGATTCAACGCGTTTAACGAGAGGTCGCAGTCTTCGTGGACGCGATACAACTCGGCAAAAAAATATTCACTTCTTGATTGACCGCTGGTGTGAGCGGCGTGAGCTCCGACCGCTCAGACGTCTGCTGAACGGCCAGGCCTCGATAAACGCGCTCACGGACGGCTGGTATGAGATGCGTGACGAGCTAAGAATCATACGCGCACAGGACAAAGCGGCTTTGAACAACGACGAAATGGATGTGGTCATAGAGCTCATCCAGAGCATTGAGCGGGATGGATTGAAGCGCTGAGTCGTTCCAATTCTTTTATGAATGAAGCATCGGCAATTCTGAGCTGATCCAGTGGCCTTTTCCTGTTGCTAATGGAATTTGCAGACAAATGCGTGCTGGTCACGGGCTCATCCCGCGGAATCGGCAGAGCTACCGCCGCCGCCTTTCTCGAGCGCGGCGCGCGTGTCGCCATTAACGGCCGTACCGGAGAATCCGTCGCCGCGGCGATCTCTCATATCGGCGCGAACGATCAGGTGACTTCGGCTCCCGGCGACGTTAGCACCGCGGCCGGTTGCGAAGCCGTCGTCAACGCAGCGATTTCCGGGCTTGGCGGAATCGACGTCCTGGTCAACGGTGCCGGCGTCGCCTACCAAGCCACTATCGAGGACAGTGTGGAGGAGATCTGGGATCGAACGCTCGACGTCAACTTGAAGGGTACCTTTTTCTGCTCGCGCGCGGCCCTTTCCGTGCTTCGCGCGCGAGAAGGGAACATTGTCAACCTCGCCTCTGACGCCGGCCTGGTGGGAGAAAAAGGGTTAGCGGTTTACTGCGCGTCCAAAGGCGGAGTGGTGAACCTGACCCGCGCAATGGCCCTCGATCTCGCGCCGCGGGTACGTGTCAATTGCGTTTGTCCGGGATACGTAGACACCGATATGGTTAGGCGGGATTACATCGATCGGGCGGACGATCCGGAATCCGCGGAACGGAGGGTGAACCAGGCCGCGCCCATGAAGCGCATGGCCCGGCCTGAAGAAATTGCCAAGGCCATTCTTTACCTCGCCTCGAGCGACGCGGGCTTCATCACTGGCGCGGCACTTCAGATTGACGGCGGTTCTACCGCCGGATACGGAAATCCGAATCACTCCGAATGAACTCGATTGCGATGGTAGGAGCCGGCGCCATCGGTGGTGCCGTCGCGGCGGGCTTGGGGGATGCCGGACAGAGTGTGATGCTGTGCGTGCGTACACCTTTCGAAAAGCTTGAACGTGAGCTCGACGGGAAAGTCACCGCCTACGATCATCCGGTGCTTACGGACCCGGCGAAAGCGATCCGGGTCGACTGGTTGCTGGTTTGCACCAAGGCGCATCAAACCGCGGGCGCGGCGCCGTGGTTTGAACGTCTCGTTGGATCAGATACTCGGGTGGCGATTCTTCAAAACGGAGTTGATCACGTCGAAAGATTGCGACCGCTAATCGGCGAGCATCCGATTGTGCCCGCAATCATCATGCTCCCGGCGGTCGCCGTGGCGCCCGGAAGGATCCGTCAGGGACGCGCAGGCACACTTACGGTGCCCGACGACAAAAATGGCCGCGAATTCGCCGATTTATTTTCCGACTCGAAAGCGGTAAAGGTCGAGCTTACAGACGATTTTCTAAGCATCGCCTGGTCGAAGCTGGTGCATAATGCGGCGGGCGGCGCGATCTGCGCGCTGGCGCTGCGGGAGAATGGCGTCATCGCCGAAGCGTCCATGCGCCCCTTCGTCCTCGCGCTCATGCAGGAGATCATGGCCGTCGGACGGGCAGCAGGCGCCAAACTGCCCGACGATCTACCCGACAAGATCATTGCGCGCCATGCGAATGAGCTGCGCGATCACTGGACGTCCATCGCCGTGGACCGGCGCGAGGGCCGCCGTATGGAGTGGGAGTCGAGAAACGCGGTAGTGGGCCGCATCGGACGCCGTCACGGTATACAAACGCCGCTCAACGACGCCCTCACGGCGCTGCTCGAGGCGGTGGACATGGGACTGAAGTAACGCCATCGCCCTCAGGTTCGCGGATGCGAATGTCCATGGATGTCAGAATTTACCGAGAAGAGGACTTCGAGTCCGCCTGGCCGTTGCTCCAACAGGTCAGCCGTTTGTATTTAGCAACCGATGTCGATTCCGCTGAACAAACCAGGTCGTACCCGAAGGACACAGTGCTGAGCGAAGGTTCCGGGATAGAGCTGGCGCTGGCGATCGACGGCCAGACGCCTATTGGTATGGCGGCGTTCGAAATTCTGCATCCCGGACCCAACGCGACGGGCCAGCTTTATTCAAAAGAGCTTTTCATCCTCGAGGAGGACCGCGGCAAAGGAGCGGGCAGAGCAATAACGAAATTTCTCGCAGTCCATGCGCTGAAGCAGAATTGCAGCCGCTTCGACTGGACGGGTGAAACCACGAATCTGGACGGGTTGAAACTTTATCGCGCCCTGGGCATTGCGCCGGCAGAAGAGAGCATTTATTTCCGGCTGTCAGACAAAGCGCTGGAAAAATCTGCACGGACTTGAGCATTTTCCAATCGATTAACAACAGAATCATGATGCAACCAATTTCCCATTCGCTTCCTGCCGATGCGCTCAAAGAGATCGTCGTCAACGCCGACATGGACGACGAGCGCGCATGGGTTCCGCGCGGCGACAATGTCTGGAGCCTGCCGTTGATGTTCAACGTCGCCCAGGGAAGCTGGATCAATATCACCCGGGCGAAAGGAGAAGGCGTCATCAGCCGCCATCGACACCCGGCGGCGGTAACCGGATACACGCTGGAGGGAGCCTGGGGCTATCTTGAACACGATTGGACGGCCACAGCCGGCACCTTCGTGTTCGAGCCCCCCGGCGAGACCCACACGCTGGTGGTGAGGCCAAATCCGGGGCACATGCTGGTGCTTTTCCATAATTTCGGCCCGTTCATCAAGGTGGACGAAGCCGGCGACACCGTCGGCTACGAGGACGTATTTACACGCCTCCAAGCCACCAAAGCACACTACAAGAGAACAGGCCTTGGCGCGGACTTCGTTTCCCGGCTGGTGCGCTGAGACGCGACAAGTTACCGCCCGTATGCGGGGCCGGGCCGCTCCGCCGACGTGGACCCCTGGGTTTACTCCCCGATATAGTCTTTTCCCGACCTTCTGGAACACGTCATGCCGCGCAGAGCCCGAGTCACAGATCTTGCCAACAGGCTGTTCGGCGTCGTGTCGCTCACGTGCTTCACCTTTGGCGTTGGGATGTATCCATCAGCCGCCGAATCCGACGGGCCGCCGGTCGTTGCCGCGGCCTCCAACGTGCAGTTCGCTCTTGAGGAGATCGCGATCGCGTTCCAAGCGAAAACCGGACACGGCGTCAGGCTTTCCCTCGGGTCGTCGGGAAATCTCGCGCGTCAGATCCGGCAGGGGGCGCCGTACCAAATTTTCATCTCCGCCGATGAACGCTTTGTACTGGAGCTTGCCCGCGACGGAATCACCGAAGACAACGGCACGCTTTATTCCATCGGCCGCATTGTTCTCTTCGTGCCGCACGGATCGCCACTGAAAGCGGACGGGTCCTTAGAAGATCTGCGCACGGCGCTCGGCGACGGTCGGCTGAAGAGATTCGCCATCGCCAACCCGGAGCACGCGCCCTACGGCCAGCGTGCCGAAGAAGCGCTGCGCAGTACGGGCTTATGGGAGGCTATTCGCGATCACCTGGTCTACGGCGAGAGCGTTGCACAGGCGGCGCAGTTTGCGGCTTCTCGAAACGCGCAAGGAGGGATCATCGCCGAATCGCTGGCCCGGTCTCCGAAGGTCTCCGCGCTCGGGTCCTACGCTCTTATTCCGGAGACCGTGCATCGGCCGCTTCGCCAGCGCATGGTGTTGATCAAAGGCGCTGGCCCCGTGGCGAGGCAATTCTATGCATATCTCGCGCAACCCCCGGCGCGTGCCGTCTTTTCTAAGTACGGCTTCTCCGTTGCGGGCGAGCTCGACTGATTGGCCGACGTACTATGGACTGGACCGCACTGTTTCTGTCGCTTCAGCTCGGCGCCCTGACCGTGCTGTTTTTGCTGCCGGTCGGAATCATCCTCGGACGGGCGTTGGCTTACCGCGACTTTCCGGGAAAAGGTCTGGCGGAGGCGTTAGTCGCGCTGCCGCTGGTGCTGCCACCAACGGTGGTCGGATATTACTTGCTGGTGCTGTTCGGAGCGGCCTCGCCCATTGGCAGAGCCTGGGAATCGGTATACGGAGAGCCGCTGGTGTTCAGCTTCGAGGGGCTGCTGCTCGCATCGCTGCTGTTCAATCTGCCGTTCGCAATTTTGCCGATGCAGAGGGGATTCGAAGCCATTCCCCGGGAGCTTCGCGATGCGGCCGCCTGCTGCGGCATGACCCCGTGGCGAGTCCTGCGGCGCGTCGAGCTGCCGCTCGCCTGGCCTGGGATCTTAACGGCGTCGGTATTGAGTTTCGCCCACACCCTCGGTGAGTTCGGCGTGGTGCTGATGGTCGGCGGAAACATTCCTGCTGAAACTAAGACCATTGCCATATCCATCTATGACCGAGTGCAGGCCTTCGACACCGATTCGGCTGGAAAAATGTCCGCCCTGCTGCTGATTTTTTCACTGGTGACGATTTCCGTCACCTTTGCGTTGTCGCGCCGAATCGGCCGAAAGTCGAGTTGACGTGACCGGGCTCCGGGTAGACCTTCGGCAGGATTCGCCTATTCCGCTGGATGCGAAGTTCACCTGCGCACCCGGTGAAGTGCTGGCGCTCGTGGGCCCGTCCGGCAGCGGCAAGTCCACCATCCTAAGGATCATCGCCGGCCTCTACCGCCCGCGAGAGGGCCAGGTCAGCGTCGACGAAGAAGCCTGGCTCGACACCGGCAAAGGGATCGCCCTTCGGCCGCATTGCCGGGCGGCCGGTATCGTGTTCCAAAACTACGCGCTGTTCCCCCACATGACCGCCATCGGCAATATCAGCGCCGCGTTGGAAAGCCTGCCTCCGCCGGAACGACGACACCGGGCGGAGTCGCTATTGCAAATGGTCAATCTCGCGGGGCTCGACGACCGGCGCCCGGCGGAGCTTTCCGGCGGCCAGCAGCAGCGGGTTGCGGTAGCGAGGGCGCTGGCGCGGGAACCTAAAGTGCTGCTGCTGGACGAGCCGTTCTCGGCAGTGGACCGCCAGACCCGCGAACGTCTCTATCGCGAGCTTGCCATAATGCGGCGCCGACTTGCGATGCCGGTAGTACTGGTAACGCATGATCTGACCGAGGCACTGATGCTGGCAGATTCGCTGTGCCTGCTTCACCGCGGGCGCACACTTCAGCATGGACGCCCGTTTGAAGTCATGCAGCGTCCCGCGACGGTCGAGGTGGCGCGGCTGGTGGGGCAACGCAACATTTTTACCGGCACGGTCGTGGAGCAGAGTTCTGATTTCGGATTCACCATTGTCGACTGGAACGGACACCGCATCGAGGCGGCTTACGCGCCTCAATTCCGGGAGGGCGAGACGGTGGCCTGGCTGGTGCCGCACTCTAAAGTTCTTCTCCACCGACGCGATCGTCCTTCCCGGGGGACGACCGAAAATCCCGTTTCCGGGGTGATCAGCGAGCACGTGCTTCTCGGCGATACCACCGTCAGTGTCCTCAACGTCGAGGGACACGACGACCTAGGGATCACCTTCCAGGTGCCGGCGCACGTTGCGGACAGGAATCGGCTGGGTACCGGGGAACAGGCATCGGTATCACTGCTCGCCCAGGCTATTCACCTGATGCCGGCGCCTGATGAAACAGAATTCAGCGAACGGCCGTGAGCGCCAGAATTTCTGGTAGAAGAGACCCTTTAAATTCCAGATTCCCAGCTGATTTTTAAAACATGACCTCGACACCGAACTTCTCGCTAAGCCACCTGGAGCTGAGCGTCAAAGACGTCGCGCGCATGGAGCGCTTTTACACCGAAGTGCTCGGATTCGTGGCCACCGACCGGGGAGAAGGGAAAAATGCAATGGTTTTCTTAAGCCGCAGTCCCGACGAACATCACCAGATTGTGCTCAGCCCCGGCGGTGACGGCAGGCCCGGCGCGCTGGATCACATCGCCTTGCGAGTCGAAACCCTGGAAGCGCTGAGACGTATCTTCAAAGTTCTAAAAACCCGCGACGACGTCAGCTATGAAACTGTTTCCCACGGCACCACCTGGTCTATCTACATGAAAGACCCAGAGGGCAATCGCATAGAGGTGTTCGCGGACACGCCGTGGCACGTAGCGCAGCCGGTTCGGTTTAAGATTGATCTAGACCTTTCGGACGAGGAGCTGACTCGACAAACCGAAGAGGCAATCAGAAAGCGCCCCGAATTCGGACCCGCGAAGGCCTGGCAAAAAGCTCACCACAAACGCATGGTCGGCTGAACGGGCTCGAAGCCCGTTCGATTGGCGTCGCACCCTGATCAAAATACGAACGGCGATAAAGCCAGCAGGTCTTCGCCTCTGACTCTCAACTACCCGAACGCTTCTTCGGCAGCTCCTTTTCCAGGTTTCATTCCAGGGCAATGGTGTCGTCGATTTCGACTTCTATGCCGGCCTCAGGAACTTTCAATACGACCGTCGCCTTCAGCTTTTCATTGCCCTTGAGCTTCCCCCCCTCTACAGCGTCGCGGACCGCTTTTTCAATTTCCCGCTGGGACGTAATGCCGACTTTCTTGAGGAATTTTCGGATCTGGATGTTGAAAGTGTCTTCGTTCATTTGAAATTACCCTTGTGAAGCAGCGCTGCGAATCGGTGTGGATTCGATGTTCTCCGAGCTCGCTTCAGGCGGCGTGGCGATCACCGGCTCGGTGAGCAGATAGACTTCGAAAATCGCGCCCTTTCCTTTTTCAGAGCGCGCTTTGATATCGCCTCCGTAACCCTGAACAAGCCCTATGCTCACGGAGAGTCCCAGTCCTGTACCGCTGGATTTTTTGGTGGTGAAAAAGGGGTCGAAAACGCGCGGCAAGTGTTCTGGCGCGATGCCGCTGCCATGGTCGCGCACGCTGATAACGACGCCACGGCCTTCCCAGTTGCGGGTATAAACTTCGATCAATTCACCTTCAGGCGAAGCCTGGGCAGCATTGACCATCAGGTTGACCAGCACCTGCTGCAGCTCGCGCGCATCAATGCGCACCTTCAGCGTCTCGCGGAAATCCGTCTTCGCGGTAAGTCGCTTACTGTTGAGCTCGTGTTCCACGAGCAGCAGCGTGTCGGCGACCACGCGCCGCAGATCGACCACCGGAGCGCTGCCCTGGCGCCGGGATGGACGAGAGTAGCTGAGCAGTTTGTCGACGATCGTATGGATCCGCTGAACTTGTCCCAATATGAGATCGAATTCGACTTCGGAATCGCCCAGGTCGTCGCCAAGTTCACGCCGCAGCAGCTCGAGGTTACCCTGAATTACGGCGATTGGATTGTTGATTTCGTGGGCGACGCCGGCGGTGAGCTCACCGAGCGCCGCGAGTTTTTCCGCGGCGACCAGCTGCCTGCGAGTCTGCTGAAGCAGTTCGATTGTCTCTTCGAGTCGTAAATTCTTGTCTTTGAGCTCCTGGGTGCGTTCCTCGACCTTGGTCTCCAGGCGCTCGGCCGCCATCCGGACTTCCTCATTTCGCAGCTTCAGCAAATCAAGAGTGTGGTCGAACTCTCGCGCCAGCTCCCCAATTTCGTCGCGTGAGGCTACTTCACCGATACGCTTGTCTTCATCTCCCGCCTGCAGCGCGTGTACCACCGAGACGATGGATTCGATGGGTTTGAAGATGGATTTCGCCCAGCGCATTGCGAGCACGGCGGCAAATAGAATTCCGACAAACACCAGAAGAAGCGATATACCCAGCGTGCGAAGGTAGGCATCCCGAAACGGCGCCTCGAGAAAGCCCGTATAGAGCATGCCCACTCGTTGACCAAACACGTCGACCAGCGGCCGGTACGCGGAGATGTACCAGTCGTTGACCACGAAGGACCGATCCACCCAGGTGCGACCGTCCACCAGCACGGCGTCCCGCACCGCGGAAGAGACGCGCGTGCCCAGAGCGCGCCTGCCGTCGTCCAGAGGCACATTGGTGCTCACCCCCACGTCGCCCAAAAATAGCGCCACGGTTCCAACGCTGCCCCGGGGAAGGCTTTCTTCAGCGAAGACAAGGTCGCGGATCTCATCGACCAGATCGAAATTCTTGTTGAGTACGACACCACCGTCGATCATTCCGACTATGGTGCCGTTAAAGTCACGGATAGGAGCAATTGCGCGCACCACGAAGGCGCGGTCTTCGAATTCGCGGCTGGTCGGACCTGCGCGCGGTGTATCCACCAGAGGAATCACCACGTTATGAGCCAGCTCGGTGCTCACCTTAGCCAGATCCATGGGCGCGTATATCTCGATGCCGACTCCAGCAGTTCCGAAGTTGGTAACTTCCTGCTGCAGTGGAGATCGCTTGCTTGTGCCGGGCAGAATCGAATCCGGGCGGTATATCCAGCGCCCGTGCAGATCGGTAACGAACAAAAAGCTGAACCCGGTGGTGTCGCGTATGGCCGAAAGCTGATCTTTAATCCGTTCGCCGTCACCGATGGCGTAAGCGGTCAAAAACTCATAGGAGCTCGCCAGCTGCTGCAGCTGGCGCAGATAATCCCGCTGCAGGCGGGAAAAATGGTCGTGTCCGACCACCAGATCGGCGTTGATGCGGTTAAGAAGCTGATCGTGACTGAACACTCCGCTCCAGAAGATCGCGAAACCTACGGTTGCGGGAGCAATGAGCAGAATAGGCAGCAGCACAAGAACCAGCAGCTTGTGCCGCAGGCTTTTCGATACACGCGCCTTGAGATTTAGCATCGGCGTCGAGACCGGGCTGGCGTCAGCCGTCCTGCTTCCAGGCCTTGAGCTTTCGTTCCAGAGTTTTGCGGGAAACGCCGAGGATCTTTGCCGCCTTGGACTTGTTTCCTTTTGTACTCTCCATCACCCGCAGCATGTGGTGCTTCTCCACTTCCGCCATGCTCCAGTCCACGGGCAGAAAAGCTACGGCAGGTGCATCTCCGGCGGTGCGTGCCGAATCGCTGAAGGTGAAGATGTCACCAGGCAACTTGCCGAGTAAAAGAGATCGCTCGATGACGTTGCGAAGCTCACGCACGTTACCCGGCCAGCCGTACGCCTTAAGCTTCATGACGTCGTCGTGGGATAACGGCACCGGCGGCACCCGGAGTTCATCGGAAAGCTCCTGGGAAAAATGCCGCGCCAGCTCAGCGATATCGTCCGTACGTTCCCGCAGCGGCGGCACGGTAATCGCCAACACGTTGAGGCGGAAGAAAAGATCCTCACGGAAACGGTTTGCGTCGACTTCCATCGAAAGCTGCCGGTTGGTGGCAGCAATTACGCGCACGTTCACCGGCACCTCACGATCCGCTCCTACCGGGCGAATGCTCTTGGTCTCCAGTGCGCGCAGCAGCTTCGCCTGCATGCTCAAGGACATCTCCGAGATCTCGTCGAGGAAAAGGGTCCCGCCGTGGGCGAAGCTGAACAGGCCCTCACGGCTGCTGTGGGCGCTGGTGAACGCGCCGCGCACGTGACCGAAGAGTTCGCTCTCCAGCAGATCCGGCGATATGGATCCGCAGTTCACTGGCACGAACGGACCCTGTCGATTGCTGAGCTTGTGTATCGCCCGCGCCACCAGCTCCTTGCCGGTGCCGGTTTCGCCTTCGACCAGCACAGTAGCGTTGGTCGGCGCCACCCGCTGAATCACGTCGATAACTTCGCTTATCGCCTGAGTGGAACCGACAATGCCATCAAGCGCCGTCGCCGGCGCCTGGCGCTTTAACAGAAAGTTTTCCCGGGCGACTCGGCGACGCTCGAGACAGCTGTTGACGGCGCTGAAGATTTGCTCGAGACGAAAGGGCTTGAGGAGAAATTCCGCGGCGCCTGCGCGCAGCGCCTGGATTGCGGTTTCCAGGTCCGCATAGGCGGTCATGACGATCACGTCGCTGCGCACGTCCTGCCCGCGCAGCTCCTTCAACCACTCCACACCGGACTGCCCCGGGAGACGGATGTCCAGGATCAGCAGGTCGAAATGGTAACGCCGCCTCAGGGCCTCGGCGGTCTCAGCGCAGTCGGCGGTCTCCACCAGCGCGCAGTGGGGCTTGAGCGCCTTGGACAGAAAGTTGCGCATCCCGGGCTCATCATCGACCACCAGAACGGCGGCATTGCGGGCGTAGGCATCGAGACGGGCAGCCTCTTCGCTCACGGCCCGCGCTTCATCGGCGATTGCGCTCATGGATGACTCCCGAGTTGACCCAGACCAGTGCAGCCTCGCCCGCGTGTTGCGGTAACTTGGCTTCTGAGTGAAAATCCGGCTTGCATTGAGTAAATAAATTACAACAATCGGTGAATGAGAGATGTTCAATCGTCGAAGTGGGTCAAAATTTACCACCTCGTATATGAAATTCTGTCGCAGTCGGGCCATTCTAGGCAACCCCGCGTCTGACCACCACGTGGCCACAAATCGGGCGGGGTCACGATGGCTTTTTGCCATGCTCATGGGCACCGTCCTGGCCGCATTCACTCTCGTCGGCGAAGCCCACGCCACGGAACAGAAGATCATCCGTCTTGCGACCACCACCAGCACCGAGAACTCAGGATTGCTGGACTATCTGCTGCCTGAGTTCAAGCGGGACACCGGATATTCCGTTCATGTCATCGCCGTGGGCACCGGCAAGGCACTTCGGATGGGGCGCGACGGCGACGTCGACGTGGTGCTGGTGCACGCGCGGTCGGCGGAGGAGCGATTCGTCTACGAAGGACACGGCATCGATCGGCGCGACGTCATGTACAACGATTTCGTCATCGTGGGGCCGGCGACGGACCCGGCGTTGATCCGGCAATCCCGGGAAGCGGCGGACGCCTTTCGACGCATCGCCGGCGGCGGGCACCTGTTTCTGTCCCGGGGCGATGATTCGGGCACGCATAGAAAGGAGCGCCAGCTATGGCAAGCCGCTGAGGTCGCGCCCGGGGGCAGCTGGTACCGCGAGGCCGGTCAGGGTATGGGAAAGGTGCTTCAGATCAGCGGCGAGCTGGACGCCTACACGCTCACAGACCGCGGCACCTGGCTGGCGATGA
>JBFHVA010000091.1:0-12740 GCA_041589735.1 Gammaproteobacteria bacterium
ACCATGTAGGCGAAGTGATGCCATTGAACAATGGCAAATAACCGCGCCAGCAAGATCTCGTAGCTGAGCACGGCGGAGGAAATCAGCGCCACCGGAAGCAGGGTACCGAGCCGGGAAAAATCGCGATCCGCCGTCATTTTTGCTGAGTCGCTTAAGCGCCGTGGCCGTCGACTACGACCGGCGCGATGAAGCGTTTGCTAATGCTCGCCGGTGAGCGGAACGAAACGCACGGGCAGGATCTGCCTCACCCGAACCCGGTCCAATCCCAGCTTTTCCACCAGCACCAGCTGCTGAACGGCAAAGCCGCTGCCGACCGGAATTACCATTCTGCCGCCGACCATGAGCTGGTCCACGAGGGACGGGGGAATGTGGCTCGCCGCCGCGGTCACCAGAATGGCGTCGAAAGGTGCCCGCTCTTTCCAGCCGTAATAGCCGTCGCCGTGACGAACGGTGACGTTGTCGTAGCCCAGGCGGGCGAGCCGTTCAGACGCGCTATCCGCAAGCGGCGCGATGATCTCGATGGTGAACACCTCGCTCACAAGCTCCGCCAGCACCGCCGCCTGGTAGCCGGAACCGGTGCCCAGCTCGAGTACACGGCTTTGCTCGTTGACGCCAGCGAGCACCGTCATCAGCGCAACGATGTACGGCTGGGAAATGGTCTGCCCGTGGCCAATGGGCAGCGGGCGATTGGCGTAGGCGTTTCTGATTTGTGAAGCGCTGACGAATTCATGGCGCGGCACTTTACCCATTATCGCCATGACTTTCTCATCCGGCGCGCGCCCTCCAATCTCTCGCTCGGTGATCGACCACAGATCAAGAATGTCCTCCACCATGCGGCTGCGCTCTTTTGCATAAGGCTGGTTTTCCTGTGAAAAGACCTGATGGCTTAACGCGACCCAGAGGATGAAGAGTGCAATGGACGCTATGGATTTAACTGTCAGACTCATGGGTGATCTTTGTGAGTGTCCTTCTGCGTAAGTATTCAGATGTAAGTTGCTTCCATTAGTTTCACTCGCTTCGCGCCGCGATCGCTTCCTCGAGCTTCCCCCGAACCAGGTCGATGTGCAACCTCAAATGATAAAGCTGATCGGCATAGGACAGCGGCACGTCCACTTTTGAGACTTCCTTCTCCATGCGATCAATCGCCGCCATGTATTCCACCAGCCGAGCGCGGTTGGCTTCCCCTCGTAGCGCGGGATCGATGGCGAGCAGCTCCCGGTACCAGCGGAAGATGCGCGACCGTATGCGCCAACGAAGCACCGGCGGCATGATTCGCATCAGCGGGATCGCCAGTGCGACCAGCGGCAGCAGCATCACGAGCATGCGGTCGATGAAAGTCGCCACCCAAAAAGGAAGGAAGCGCTGAAGAAACGGCGGGCCCGACTTGAAGTAGCGCCGAGCGTCCGGGTTCAACGGAAACTCTAGATACTTGGCCGAGGGAAATTCTCCACGCTTCTCGAACAGGCCGCCGCCCCCGTGCACCTCATCCGCTGCCTGAAGCAGCAGGTCCACCAGCGCCGGATGGAGACTGGGACTCGCCACCAGAGTGGCGGCGGGAGCGAGCAGCGCAACGTCCCTGGCGGGGACGTTAGCGCTCATGTTGATGACCCCTTCCGGCAGGGTCACGGAGGAAAGAAAACGATGAATGCGCGTGTAGGCGGCAGCGCGCTTGAAGTTCATAAGGCGTATGCCCGAATCTTCTAGAAGCGCTCTCACCGAGGGCGAATCCGGTGACGCCACCAGAAACACCGCGTCAGCCTCTCCGGAAGTGAGTGCATCAACGGCGTTGCGGCCGCCCAGCGGCAACAGCGTAGCGCTCGATCCAGAGATCCCGTTGTCGGCGAGAATCCGCAAGGCGACCGCGCGTGTTCCACTTCCTTCTGCGCCCACGGCCAGACGCTTGCCGCGAAAAACCGTGACATCATCCGCCGGGGCGTCAGCACGGTAAAACACCCAAAGGGGTTCAAAATAAAGACTCGCGAGACCGAGCAGATCTTCGCCGCGACTGAATTCCCCGATCCCTCCCTGCACGAAGGCGACGTCTACGGGATTCGAATCCGCTTCCAGCAGTTTCAAATTCTCGAGCGAGCCCGCCGTTGTCCGCACCTCGAGTTCGATGCCGTTGCGCTGCAGCAGCTTTCGGTAGCGTTGGCCGTAGAGATAATAGGCACCATCCGCTCCGCCGGTGGCAAGCGTGATCTTTTTCGGAGGCGCCGGGTCCACGAATTGGTAGGCGACGATGAACCCGATGAGGGTCACGATAATCGCCGGCGCCAAAACCCTGACGTGATCCCTCCATGATCGGGTATCGGGTCTGTTCGCCACCTTCTTGTCCTCCTTCTGGTGATCTTGCCAAGACTTTTCCCGACAGAGGGTAATGTAATTGTGGTGGCGTTTGAAACGAGAGCCCGGGAAGCGGCCGAACCCGGCAGAAAATGCCGCTGCGTGGTCGGAAATTTGTGCCAGACTTTGAGCATTATCCGGGACCTAAAGCACGACTTTGACCCATTTAAAACGCCTTTCGCCTGCCGCCATCGTGGCCGTTTTGACCCTGCTCTTACTGTCTTTGCAGGCAGCAGCTCAATTGGATGCTCAGCGAGGCGATCCGGGCGTCATTGTTCGACCCTCGGCACTTAGACAGGAACCCTCCAGCGACGCAGATATCAAGGCCTCGCTCAACCTCGGAGCCCGCGTTCAGGTGACTCGGTTTAGGGGTCGGTGGGCCCGGGTGGCCGCGGCCGGTTTGGGGCAAGGATGGATCCCCGCCGCCAACGTCCGGCTCAACCGGGACCAGTCGAAAAGCAGCGGCGCATTGACGGGATTCCTGAGACGAATTACCGGCGCCGTCAGCACAGCGCCTTCATCGAGCGAAGGCTCGGCGCACATGGGCATTCGCGGTCTAGAGCCCAACGATGTCGCCAACGCCAGGCCCGACCGCGCCGAGCTCCAAAAACTGAACACCTATCGCGCTACGCGGCCGATGGCAGAAAGGCATGCGCGGGACGTCAATCTTGCGAGCCGATCGATGGCGTACGCGGATTCGATCAACACGTCGCGCCACCGCTCGACCAGTCCATCAACACCGAGTGATCGACACTGAAATGTCGCGCGTACACCTCATCTCGCTTATGGCGCTGCTCACCTTTCTCAGCGCCGGCGCGTCAGCACTGGACCTCAACCTTTTCGGCAACAAGGCCGCAAAGGGCGTATCCACGCTTCTAAGCAAGGCGATTGAGAATCGCGACACGATCTTCGGCAACGTATCTGAGGAAGACGAGGCGCAAATGGGTGCTTCCGCCGCCTCGGTCCTGCTCGGTGCCGCACCGCTGGTCGATAACGCTGCGCTACAGCGCTACGTTAACACGGTTGGACTTTGGATCGCTTTGCAGACGGAACGCCCAACCCTCGACTGGCGCTTTGGCGTACTCGAAGACGACACGATTAACGCCTTTGCAGCACCCTCGGGCTACGTCTTTATCACCAAGGGCTTGTTCCGTGTGCTTCGAAACGAAGCAGAATTGGCTGGCGTTCTTGCCCACGAGATCGCTCACGTGGTGGCAAAACACCACGTGCAAGCGATGGTTAAGCAGGACCGTTTCTCGCTGCTTGCCGACACGGCACAGAGTGTTTCCGGAGAAAATTCGTGGATCGCCGACGCCACGGTGGCGGCGAGCAAGAAAATTTATACCAGCGGTCTTGATAAAAGCGTTGAGCTCGAAGCCGATCGCATGGGCGTGGTGCTGGCGGCGCGAGCGGGTTACGACGCGTATGGTCTCCTACACACGCTCATGACCCTGGACGGGGCCGATAACGACAACGAATTCCTAAGCTATTTTCTCAGCACCCATCCGGCGACCGCCGAACGTATCGACGCCCTCAATACGCTGTTGGAAAAAAAGATTGGTAACGAAACCGGGCGCGCGCCCGTAACCGAACTGGTCCGCCTGCAGGCCACTCTGCGTTGATAAGAAAAAGGGACAGACTTATTTCCCGGTGCAGGAAATAAGTAAACTGTCCCCCTAATTATTTACATCTCTTACAGATTATTCAGAATTATTCGCATCGCCTCGGCGAGCGTCTTCACGGATCCGGCGTGGTTGCCTGCTTTATGCTGCGCCTCGCCCTCGTCGCGGAGCATTATCACCTCTTCTTTCTGCTTGGCGCTCAGATTTGCCTTGGGTAGAGCGCTATCGATTGCCTTGATATCGGCCGGACAGTGGAATGCCATCGCCGGCGCGGAGAACGCCATCAGCGCCACTGCGCCGATCAGAGAACGTGAAAGCATGATGTTTCCTCCCTTTTTCTGATTAAGACGGTAATCTAGACGACGCTTCGTCTCGAGGCTCCGCCGCGGTACCAGTCGCGGGTCTCAGATCAATACAGATTTATGTAACCCTCCGAAATGGACAATGCCTTGGTAACCACCGCGTTGCTCGTCAAAATGGGCGCTGCCTAAAAACATTTGAAGCGATACTACCCGCTAAGTTCCGCCGGCGCCTCACCGCGCGCGTAGAATATGCCGCGATGGCCGCTGAAGGTTTGTTTCACGCGTTGGCCGGATGAATTTAAGGTGTCATCAAGCGCACAAGACCACCTGACATTGCAGCCGGAATACGGTATTCGTCTTTTCCGACATGCGCATGTAGAGGGCAAGCGCCCGGTATTTCCAATCAAGCGAGGAGCCCAATGATCGTTACCACCAATCGCATCCCCGTCGCCGCCGGACACGAAATTGATTTCGAGGACCGCTTCAAGCACCGCGTTCACCTGGTGGACCGGGCATCCGGCTTCGTCCGAAATGAGGTGCATAGGCCAAAGCCCATGTCCTTCGACCACGAGTCCGGGGAATGGCGTGACGACCCCGACGCCCAGGGCTATTACGAAGTCAAGACCTGGTGGCGTACTTTTGAGGACTTCGTTGCCTGGACGAAAAGCGAGGCCTTCGCCGAGGCCCATCGCAATCGCCCTCCCAGGGAAATGTTTGCCGGCCCCAACGTGCTCGAAGTGCACGAGGTGTTCACCAGCACGGATTTGGAGGTGTAGGAATCGGGTCGAGTAACGTCATTCCAGTCAGCTCCGTTACCTGCAATTTCAGAAGAGCACTCGGTTGCGGCCTTCCGCATTGCAGCATTAGAAACCCGCCCCGGGATATGTGCAAAAGTAGTCAGTTCCACCTTTGAAATTCGTCCGAAAGCGGCGTAGTTTACGCCGATCACAGTTCAGCTTTCTCCCTCGAACCACCATACGAACAAACCCCTGCGGGAGGAGGAAACTATGACCAATTGGTGGATAAAAGGACGCGAGTTCGCCAACTGCAATTGCTCTTACGGTTGCCCCTGTCAGTTCAACGCCCTGCCCACCCTTAACTTCTGCCAGGCTGTTGCCGGTTTTCAGTTCGAAGAAGGACGTTTCGGTGACGTGGATTTGAGCGGCGTGCGCGCCGCCGAAATCTATACCTGGCCGGGTCCGGTGCATGAAGGCAACGGTAAAATGCAGATCATCGTTGACGAACGCGCGAGCAACGAGCAGCGCGAGGCGACATTAAGGATCATGAAGGGTGAGGAAACCGAGCCCATGGCAACCATGTGGTCGGTGTACACCGCCATGTGCTCCACCATCCTGGATCCGCTGTTCAAGCCTATCGAGCTGGAGATCGATGTCGAAGGACGCACCGGCTATATCAAGGTGCCGGGCGTATTCGAGTCCAGGGGCGAGCCGATCCGCAACCCGGTCACCGGTGACCCCCACCGCGCGCGCATCGATTTGCCCCACGGTTTTGAGTACGAGATCGCGGAGATTGGCAGCGGCACCACTAAAGCCACCGGCGAGATTAAGCTCGCACTCGATAACAGCTATGCCCAGTTCGCCCATCTTCACTTGTCAAACAAGGGCATCGTGCGCAAGGCAGCCTAAGTCGAATCTCGAGACTATGCTGCCGTGAGCGCGGAAGCGTCATCCCTCAAGTGGGCGCTCAAGCGCGACCGCCTGATTGTCGTCGCCAGCTTATGCGTCGCCATCGCCCTCTCCTGGGCCTACTTGCTGGCCGGCGCCGGCGTGGACATGTCCATGCACGGGTCGATGAACTGGACCGTTTCTTACTTCTTTGTCGTGCTGGTGATGTGGTGGGTGATGATGGCTGCGATGATGCTGCCGAGCGCCGCGCCGACCATTTTGCTGTTTTCCACTCTGAACCGGAAAATGCGCGAACGCGGCCACGCGGCTGTCCCCGCTGGAGTGTTCGCCTCCGCCTACGTGATCGTCTGGGGCGGTTTCAGCCTGCTCGCGGCACTGCTGCAGATGCAGCTCGACAAGATTGCGCTGCTGAACCCTATGATGGCCAGCGCCAGCGCAACGCTAGGAGGCGTGCTTTTGATGGCGGCCGGCGTTTACCAGCTGACCCCGCTCAAATATGCTTGTCTGCGTCATTGCCGATCGCCGCTTGATTTCTTTGCTCACCGTTGGAAGAAAGGGCCCCGGGGTGCGTTTCTCATGGGGCTCGAGCACGGCGCGTTCTGCCTCGGCTGCTGCTGGGTGATGATGGGCCTGTTGTTCTATGCCGGGGTGATGAACCTGTTTTGGATTATCGGAATTGCGCTGTACGTGCTGCTGGAAAAACTCGCGCCACTGGGGCACTGGCTGAGTCGCTTCGCCGGCGCCGCGCTTATAGTCTGGGGCGCTGTGGTTCTGCTGATGGCCTAAGAGACCCAACCGTTTATCGCGCCGATCGAAGCTTTGCCGTCCTGCAGTGGTACCAGCCCACCACGATGACGAACGACGCCAGCACCAGGTGAAAAATCGCCGGCAGAGGTCGGTCGAACCAGGCGTCGCCCCGCATCCAGGTGGCGCCAAGCACAAGACGCGCAAGCATCGCGCCCATGTATAACCCGCCGAATGAAAGTAACGCCATCCCAATGGGACGCGAGGCACGTACACGCCCGCGGGAAAACCGAAACGCAATACCGATCATGGCGATCAATATCAGTATCTGAAAGAAAACCAGCCAGCCGTAGGGCAATGTCGAGCTGTGCCACGCGCCGAAAGCCGGCAGTCGATGCCATATTAGAGAAAGCGGCTGCGCGGCAACGCGAACCGCAAACAGGCCGGTCAGGAGCCACAACCAGGGCGCCAGCTTTCTGGCAAGGTCGATTCCTCCGTTCATCTGAGGACGCGCATTCTAAATTGCAGGGTACGCGATGCGCACCATAATTCAGCGCCTTCAGTCCCGCGGTATCGGTCTTCGCGGAGGCAGGGGTTGGTGATCGATTGAAAGCATGCTACTCGCCAGGCCAAGCTGATCGAAAAGCACGCGCATTACGCCTGATCGAGTCAGCTGGGAAGCTCGTGCATGGCCACCTCCAGGTGGAGCGAGTCGGCCATGAGATTCAGCGCCCGCTGAACCTCCCGACTGTCGACCTGCATCGGAATGCTCACCCGAATATCGGCGCGGAACGTGCGCCGGTTGCCGCTGGTGACTTCCAGGCGCTGATGATGAAAATCGTCAATATTGAGGCGATTCTTGCCCAGGATCCGGGAAATTCCGAGCACGATACCAGGCTTGTCGGGACCTGAAACTTCGATGGCGATCTGTCTTTCGTTGTGGTGCGGGTGCTCTCCTGTGCGTTTATGCACGGCGACGTTAAGACCCTGGGAATCGAGTCCCTGCATTGCGCTGATGAGCTCCTCAGCATTTTTCTTTGGCACTTCCACCTGAATAATTCCCGCGACCTTTCCCGCTACGCGGGTGATCTCGCTTTCCAGCCAGCTCGCGTCGTGGGACACAGCAACCTCCGCCATTGCTTCCACGACGCCCGGGCGGTCGTCGCCGGTTACCATGAACACCAGGGAGTCGGTCATTTTTTATCTCTCCTCCAAGAGCACCGGCTTTTGTCGGCGCCAGCACCTATAATTTATTTCGGCCGAATCAAAGGAAAATAATCCGAACCTGTGTTTTGAATCGTCACAAGTTCACGGTCGCGACCGCTTGAGTCTCGGATTGAGCCGATCGATGTCGGCCTGAACTTGTTCCCGGCTTCGCTCGTAGACGATTTCTCGCCCCATCACCCTACCCGCGTAAGCCCGCCCGGTGCGCGTTGGCAAAAGCTCACAGGGCACGCTGTGAACGCCTTTACCCAGAACCACCTGGATCGAATCGGCTCGTTTCTTCAGCACGACCACCTCGATGTTCTCACCGCTTTCGGTTACGCGAACTTTGATTTTTTCATCTGTCATGTGAACGCCGCTTTGTGGATTAATTATCTTACCGAGCTGCCCGCCGCTCGATCGCGAGCGGTTTGGGGCTAGTCTTGTTCCCGTCCCCGGTCGATATCTCCAAGCCTATTCGTCACGGCCCGCCACCGGCCGTGGGAGGAAAGCATCATGGCAACTTTCTTGAAGGCCGGCAACCGTAGCGCAAAGAAATGTAGAGGGAACCATCGATTGCCAAAGCGAAAGCGTGCCCGCCGCTTCCTCAACATGAAAAGAATCAAATTATTGAGCCAGAACGCCCGCTGAGATTAGCACGATCTCGTGCTGCTGACTGGACTCTTGTAATACTCAGAGCTGATGAACAATCATCGAATTAATTGAATCACAATGGTTCTGTTCCATTTGTGACTTGCACGCCGGCTCAGTCGACTTTCATGTACTCCGCCAGCGCCGTGCGAATCACCTTGCCGGCCATGTCCGATCGTGTCGGTGATGTCACCAGGCCTACATTGTCCGCCGTCGCGTATAGCTTTTGTTGCATGACATCGAACACATAGGCTTCCAGCGTAGTCATGTACTGGTTGTCGTCACCAGTGAGCCAGTACCCGATGACCAGAATTGCATTTGCCGAAAGTGCCTTGCCAAGTTCCGTAAGCGCGTCGGTGTTCGGTATTCTTCGTCCTCCCGCCGACTGCCACACCTGCTCGAGATCCGTGTTGACACCGTTCGGTGGTTTGCCTTCGTAAGAGGAAAAAACAACTTCAAGAACGTCCTCCTCAGAAACTATTTTTCGAGCGACCTCTTCCAGCCAGTCGTCGTGTCCATTCACATAAGGCGCATACTGACTTCTTCCCCAGAACGGAACAATAGCGATACGCAGCTTCTCACCCGTCGCGGACAGTACGGCTGGCGTTGATTTCTCCTGGATTTCCGATTCGAGTTTTTTCTGCTCGAGTTTGAGACGCTCCAGCTCGGCGCGGGCTTTGGCGAGTTCTTCCGATTCGCTCTCCGGCGGCTGTGACTTGAGCGCCAGCTGTGTCTGTCGCTCCGGTTGTTCGTAGTTCGCGCGCGCGACCTGGTACGCTTCCTTTGCCTGTTTGACCGCTTCAGATCCCGGCAACACCTGGGCGGCCTTGTCCAGATAGGCTTTGGCCTTGTCGAAATTCTCCTGGGCAACAGCCTGGTCTTTGAGCTGCAGATATTTCTCACCGATCTCCGTGATACCTGTCTTTGCCTTCGAGTTGTCGGGATCGAGTTCCAGAACCTGAAGGTAACGCTCCAGAGCGTTATTGCCCGGCGGCCAGGTGAGCCTGACGGCCTCGAAGTCCGCCCGCGCATTCGCAAGCAGCGATTCGATCTCCTCCGCTCGTCCGGGTTCTGACTCGGCTCGCTCGATAGCCTCCGCCTGTCTGCGATCGGCCTCCGCGCTGGCAGTTTCTTCCGCTTTACGTACTTTCGCTTCGGCGATGCGGCGCTGCTCCTCTTCATAGGCGCTTTTCGCCTGCTCCAGTGCGGCTCGCGCCTCCGAAACAACCTTGGCGCCCGGCAGCACGGCCTCGGCTTCCGCCAGCTGCGATGCCGCTTCTGAGAATTCCTGCTTATCCATGGCTTCATGGGAACGCTTCACCAGTCCCTCGACCACGCGCTGCAAGCCCTCTCTCGCCTCCTTGTTTTCACTATCGATGGCGATCAGCTTGGTGAGGCGGTAAAAAGCATTGTTCTCCTTCGGGCGGGTGAGTCGCCCCGCGGCGATGTCGGCATTTGCGCCTTCAAGAAGCTCCGCAATGCGTTCCTTGCGTTCCCGTGCCGCCTCCAGCTCCGCCAGGCGTTTCGCTTCTGCCTTCGCCAACTGCTGCTGCGCTTCCAGCTGCTTTTCTAACGCCTCGGCCTGACGCCTTGCCTCCTCGGCTCGCCGCCTTGCCTCTTTCTCGGGATCCAACGGCGGCACGGCAGTCAAAAAGTCGGTTTCGCCGCCGCGGGACCGTGACGCCACCGTTTCGTCGCTCGCCGCGATCTGGTCTCCCTGCGGTGTTCCTTCCCAGTTCACCGTGCTCGCAATCACGACGATTAATACGACGGCGACGATCGGCATCCAGTCGACACGATTCCCTTCCCCGCGAAGTATTTCAGTCAGGCGCCTGGTGGGTGCGGCCTCTTCGCCCTGGGTACCGCTCATTGTCGCCAACCCGCCGCCGGTTGCAGACAGGGTGTCACCTGCCGCGGACCCGGTCTCGACGGGGACGGTTGTCCCGGCGGCCGATTTCTGTTTTCCAGGAGGCGCGAATATCGCGGTGACCGCTTCGGGGCTCATGTTGCCTTCGAGGGCGAACCGCCACTCGGCGATGGACTGCGGCCGCTCTTCGGGGTGAAAGGCGAGCGCATAGTCGATGGCGCGGAGGAAAGGCTCAGAATACCTGTATTTCCCGACCTCCGTCGCGCTCACATACGGGTCCTTGCCTCCAACCATGGCGTTGACTCGCTGCATGGCATCCGGCGGCGCCTTTCCCACCACCGCACGGTACATGGTCGCCCCAAGAGCATAGATATCCGTCCACGGCCCCTGTTTTCTTTCACCCTCCGTGGAATTGTCGTACTGCTCCAACGGAGCGTAGCCGGGGGACACCAGCGCGGTGAGGGTGCGCGTCTGGGCACCGATGGCCTGACGCGCAGATCCGAAGTCCAACAACACCGGCGTCCCATCTTCCCGAAGGTAAATGTTGTCCGGCTTGATGTCGCGATGAATAAAACCGGCGTTGTGAATGAGCTCGAGTCCTTCGAGTAGCGCAAAGAAGATGTGATTGAGCGCGTCTTCTCCATCGATCTTTTTGTTTCTGAACGCATCTTCCAGCATGCGCCCCTTAACGTACTCCATCACCATGTACGCAGTGTTGTTGGCTTCGAATACCGCGATCACCTGCACGATGTTCGGGTGGCGAAACTTGACCAGCGTCTGCGCCTCGTTGATGAAGCGGTCCAATCCCCAGCCGTAAGTTTCACTCTGGCCGTCGGAGATCGGTACTACGGAGCTGTCGTCGGTACGGGTGGCAAGATCCGTCGGCAGGTATTCCTTTATCGCGACCTCATGATTCAAATTGGTGTCGCGGGCAAGATAGGTAATGCCGAACCCTCCCTGACCGAGAACGGACTCAATCCGGTACCAGTGCAGGGTGTGCCCTGCCGGTAGCGCGATTCGATGGCTTTGTCCGTTGCTCGAGGTCATTACGCCCTATACAAGACAGTGGTGTCCGTTTCCAGATCAGCCGGCAGCATTCATTTAATTAGACTGGGAATCAACGTCGGCCGCACCACGATTTCCGGCTCTCCCCGGCCCGTCCAGGTCTTTCCCGTCCACCCCGGGACCCCGCAGGGGAGGAGAGACCTCCGAACGATGGGTTTCGAGACCGGCGACGGATTCAACCAGTGTAGCCGAATTCTAGTTTCACCCCGTGGGCGTGGCTACACCGGGCCGCGGACCCACGGGCTGCGCCGGTTGATGGATGGGGTAATCAGAGGCAGAAACGGCCTTGGGGAGACCGGCGCCGCCGCGGAAAGGCGCCCATCTGAACGCCTACTTCGCCTCGGACAGGTGGGCCTTGATCAGGTGCCAGGCGTCCCGGTAGTCCTGATGGTCGCGAATGGTCCGGATGAAGAGTTTTCCCAGCTTTTTCTTTCGCGGAGCGTTCTCGATTACGGCTGCCGGAAAAACATAGAACTCCGGCTCTCGGACGCCGGAGTCTTCGGATGACGCCTTTTTTTTCTTCGCGCTTCGATAACCGCGATTGAGCGCAACAAATACGAGAAAATCGCAATTCATTCCCTTGATGACAAATCCTTTGTCCTGGTCCGTCGCCCACTGACTTTTCACCTGTATGGTCACAGAGGTCGTTACCTCGGGATCTGTGGCGACCAGATCGTACTCAGGAATTTTGGTGTAGTTCTTGTGTGCTACCACACCCTCGAGCAGCAATCTGCCAAGAACAAGAAACTCAGCGGCCTCCGCTTCCAGCGTCGCTTCGGATTTTGCCATTGCCCAATTGTCCAGGGTTCTTTCGCTAATTGTAATATAGCTCAGGTAAACACGAGCGAGATTCCGGCGGCATACCTATTTCGCTCACAAGCCATTCGATTCGATTGGGCGACCGATGCGGTCGATTATTTCCGTTTTCCTTTTTTCTATGTCTTCGATACTCCCTTTATTTTGGCGTCGTCCCTCCTTGCTTTCGGTACCGCAGTGACCTATTAAATTCATACCCCGGCTCGATTTTTTATACCCGCTCCGCTGGGGCTTAAAAACTGCCCTACGGACGGATTGCTTTAGTCATGAAAAAGCCTGCCCTGCACGCCGATGAGGCCGAGCGCCTCGAGAATCTCGACCAGCTGAAGATCCTGTATTCACCGGCCGAGGAACGCTTCGATCGAATCACCCGTATCGCGCAGCGCGTATTCGACGCTCCGATAGCCCTGGTTTCGCTGGTCAGTCAGGATAAACAGTGGTTCAAGTCGAACCAGGGTTTATCCGACACCGAGACGCCGAG
>JBFHVA010000092.1:0-12660 GCA_041589735.1 Gammaproteobacteria bacterium
ACCGGCCGAGGAACGCTTCGATCGAATCACCCGTATCGCGCAGCGCGTATTCGACGCTCCGATAGCCCTGGTTTCGCTGGTCAGTCAGGATAAACAGTGGTTCAAGTCGAACCAGGGTTTATCCGACACCGAGACGCCGAGGGAGATCTCCTTTTGCGGTCACGCAATTCTGCGTCCGGAGCCGATGATCATTCAAAACGCGTTAAAGGATCCGGACTTCGCGGATAACCCCCTGGTGACCTCGGGTCCCAGGATTCGTTTTTATGCGGGGTGCCCCATCAAATATGAGGGTACGCCCCTAGGCACGCTTTGCGTCATCGATATGGTGCCTCGGGAGTTCAAACCGTCGGACGTCGATACACTCAAAAGCCTCGCCGCCTGGGCGGAGAACGAGCTCAAGCTCAATCGCATGAGCGTCGCCCAGATGGAGCTTCTTTCAAAGCTGAATGAATCCGAGCGCCGCTCCATGATCGATCCCGTCACACGGGTGTGGAACCGGGCCGCTATGGACGACGTGCTCGAGACCGAATTTGCGCGAGCCAAACGGCAGAAAACGCCGATGGCGCTGCTGCAGGTGGACGTGGCCAACTTCAAGGGCATGGTGGAGCAGCTCGGAGAGGCCGCGGGAGATGAAATACTGCGTGAGGTGGCGCAAAGGATTCGAACCTGTGTGCGCCCGCACGACGCCGTCGGCCGCGTCGACAGTCACGAGTTTCTGATATTCCTTGGTGGTTGCAACGCGGTGGACACAAAGTCCATCGCCAAGCGCATTTCCGCCAGGGTGTCGGACGAAGACTTCGATGTGGCAAATGAATCGATAGCGGTGCGCCTGAACGTCGGCGCTGCCTCATCGAGAACGGTCACCGATCTGATGCTGAGAAAGCTCAAAGAGCTGGCAACTTCCGCCATGTACGAAGCGAGGAAGGACATCGAGGCGGGAGTCGTGCTGAAAGCAGGCGTGTAGGAGCGGGGCGGTTTCAGTCCTTCAGATTTCCATACTACGACATACCAAAGTCCAATTACCGATCGCCGGTTTCCGATTAGCGGTGACGCACGCAGACGCGAACGCTCAGCTTAAAGCAAATTCTTTATTGCGTCGGTAACCTCTTCGCTTAGCGGCGGCGTGCGCGTCGGGAAGCTCTTGACCAGTCGTCCGTTCCGATCCAGCAGGTACTTGTGAAAGTTCCAGCTGGGATACTCGCCGGACAGTTCCCCGAGAACGCGGTACAGGGGGCTCGCCTGTGCTTGCGCCGCGCGGACTTTTTCGAACATGGGAAAGCGCACCGAATAGGTCAGCCTGCAGAATTCCTGGATCTGCGCCTCCGTGCCCGGCTCCTGCCCGCCGAAGTCGTTAGACGGAAATCCCAGGACCACCAGACCGCGATCCCTGTATCTATCGTAAAGCGCCTCCAGACCTTCGTACTGGGGCGTAAAGCCACACTTGCTCGCAGTGTTGACGATGAGCACCACTTTGCCCAGGTAACTTTGGCATAAATTGATGCGCTCTTCGCTGTTCAACCTCCGTAGCTCAAAGTCCAGTGTCGGCGGACATGCCGCATGGGCGGGCGGCAGTAAGACCACCCCGCTAAGCAGCAGCAACCCGGCGATCCAAACCGGTCGTGTCATCGAGAATTTCCTCCGCATATTAAGCAATCAACGCTGGTCGGCAGACCGTGTCCGAGTGCAAAACGAATACGCTACGCCCATTTTACTTCCCTGCTACTGCATTCGAATCGGGATTGACTCACCGCAAGTTTTTCGGTCGGTCAAAACCGAGTCACCGATATCGAAGCCCTTAATTAAGGGTCCAGATTGAAGCGGTCAGCAACGAAGCATACCCGACCCACAGCGCGTAGGGCACCAGCAAAGCCCCGGCCAACCAATCCCGCTTGGCGAATAAGACCACCGTGAGAACGATCGCACCCAGGAGCACGAAGATCTCAACCAGCGCGGCTCCGATCAAATTCATGCCGAAGAAAAGAACGCTCCAGGCGAAGTTCAGTGCGAGCTGAAGCGTGAACGCCAGCAGCGGCCAGCGTGCCATTATAAAACCCGACTTGCGCCACACGCGCCAACCGGCGACCGCCATGAGCGCGTAGAGCGCCGTCCACACCGGCGCAAACAGCCAGTCCGGCGGCGTGAACCACGGCTTATCCAGAGTCTGATACCAGTCGTTGACCGACGTCGCCGTGACCGCGCCCCCGGCCGCGGCCACCGCAAAGCAGAGGAGCAAAAAAGCTCCCAGCACTGAGAGGTCTTGAATTCGCGAGCTTTCAGCGGCGTTGTGCTGCATGAATGGCGAAACGATTCGAGTCAATAGATTGAGAGCAGGAACTTGTAATCCGGACCGCTATGTTTACACCACCGCAATTCCGATGCCGATCAAAGCGGTCAGCGACAAGGGAACCACAACCCGAGTGGCCATTTTCCCCCGCGCGATAAACACCGTCAGCAGGCCCTTGAACAGCGTGCTGCTGATGGACGCCAGCACAATGGCGCGTGCCGCAACGCTGGCGGCCAGATCTTCGCTGGCAAGCCGGGACATGGAGAGCGTGATCGTATCCACGTCGGTGATTCCCGAAAGCACCGAAATTACGTAGATCCCCATATCGCCAAAGCCATCCCGCAAGGCGCGCACCAGAAACATGACCAGTGCCAGCAGTGCTCCGAATTTGAGCGCGGTCATGATCTCGAAGGGATTGCGCAGCCCCTCGCCTCCGGGTTCGGCCTCCTTCTCGCTGGATTTCCAAAAGAAACCCGCAGCGCCGAAGCAAATGAGCGCCATTACTCCCAAGGGCAGCGCCAAAAGTGGAACCATTGGTGGATATATCACCCCCGCCAAAAAAACGGTTCGCGGAAACATGGTTCCTGAGGCAATCAAGATGCCGGCCGTCAGAACACCGGAGTGACCCGGCGAGTCGCGGCCGATTTTGGAGAAGTTCAGCGTCACGGCAGTGGACGACACCAGGCCGCCGAAGAGCGCGGTCAACCCAACGCCTCGCTTTGCGCCGGCCACCTTCATGGCGAAATAGCCGCTGAACGAAACGCCGGCGATGAGCACCACCATCCACCAAATCTCGTAGGGATTGAAAAATCCCCAGGGTCCGTAGCCGCGATTCGGCAATACCGGAAGCAGCACCACCGAGATCAGCAGCATCTTGAATACGGCGTAGAGATCGTTTTGGTCGAGCTTCCTTACCCACTCGTGCAGTATGGGTTTCACTCCAAGCAGCGTGGTCGCGATGACCGCCACCGAAGCGACGAATGCGACCTGTCCCTGGGCGGCGGCGGCGCCGAGCACGAACGTCAGCAGAGCAGCGATGCTGGTGGTGATGCCATAATCACCCAGGCGAATGGCTTTGGTGACCTGCGCCGCTGCAACCACCACGGCGAAACCAAAAAAAGCAAAGCTAAGCAGCAGCAATCTGGATTCATCAAGCAGCAGACCCCAGCCGGATCCGAGCAGAGCGATGAGCGCAAAAGTGCGGATCCCCGCAACCCGCTGACCGCTCTCGGCCTCACGCTTTTGCCAGCCGCGCTCCATGCCGATGAGCAAACCCGCGGCCACGGCCACCGCGATGCGGAAGAAAAGATCGCTCTCGCTCATTGATGCCTGGCTTTCATCGGGGCCAGGTTTGCAGGAGCCGTACCACCTCGGCGTGATCTGCACCCTTTGCCAGAGATCGGGCCGTGTTGCCCTCTCGATCCGGTTGATCCTTATTCGCCCCAGCTAAAAGCAACGACCGCGTGATCTCGATTCGGCCCGCGGCGGCCGCAAGATGCAGCGCGCCAATTCCGCGCTCATCCGTTGCGTTCACCTGAATTCGATCCGACCCAAGCAGTGAACGCACCGCGCCTTGACGGTTCTCCACCACCGCCCGCATCAGTGGGGTAAAGCCTTGGAAGTCACCGATGTTTGGGTCGGCGCCATTTTCCAGCAGAACTTCGATAACGGCGTTACTTCCTTTGAGCGACGCGATCATCAAAGCGGTCCAGCCCTTGGCGGCCTGAATGTCAGTATCGGCGCCGCCTTTGAGCAGTAGCCGCGCCGTCGCCGCTTGATTGTATTGCGCCGCAAACATCAGCGCCGTGCCGCCACCCGAGTTACGCTTGTCCACCTCCGCACCGAGGTCAAGCAGTCTGCGGATCAGCCGGACATCGCCTTTGGACGACGCCACCATGAGCGCAGTTCTGCCCCGGCGATCCGCGAGGTCCAGGTTTCGATCCGGTTCGGCAAGCGCCGAGAGCGCTGCAACGTCGACACGGGCAATGGCCGCCTGCCACCGGGACGACCAATCGTCGGCGCGCACCTGCACGCCGGCAATCATCAGCGACAATACAAGTATCAGCGCTCGGAACATGTCGATCGCCCCGCCGCGTGGGCATGAAATGAAATTTGATTCGAAAGCGCCATACCGGCGACCTGCGGTTCTCCTGCCGTCGCCGAGCGCATTGTCTAGCTGAGAGATCCGGGCCTCGCTTCAGCCCTCGAGCTCATCCAGAACTTCACGCTCCGCCTTGGACACCTTGCTGCCAAACCCAAGCACGCCGCCGGACGCCTCGGCAACGGTGCGGCTTAAGGTCAAAAGCGCGGAGCGAAGTTTTTTGCTTTCCTCGGCGGGAAGCGTCGCCGACATCGCCGCCACGTACTCCTTCCACACCTTCAGTATCTCCCTATCGGGCTTGAACTTGAGCCATTCCTTCAACAGATCGGCGCTCGGGCTGCCCTTGTGCACGCCGACCTGCTCAGCGGCCTCGAGGATCGCCGCGCGCTCTTTCTCGTCCACGTCGTCGTCGGCCCAGGCCACCTGCACCAGGGGCACCATGGTCAGGGCAGTCAGCGTGTCGGCGCCGATATTCAACGCCACCAGGTGCCGGAGCACCGTCTCATCCTCAATTCCGGAAACCTCCGACAGCGCGTGCTCTTTCGCCTTTACCGCCTCCTTCTCTTTAAGCGCCTTGCGAAGCTTCTCGTTTTCCTTGTTGAAAAACGATTCTTCCAGTGCCTTTCTCCGGTCGCCCAGGAATTCCTGATCCATTTCTGCCCTCCTCTCGCCGTGAATTTCCGTTCAGCCTTATAGTACTACTCCCACTCGAGCCAGGCGGCACCTCCGCTTTCCCGACGACCCTGAACGTGGCCCATGCACTTGCCGCAGTTCGGACATGAGCGCTCCCCATCATGCAGCGCGCCGGTCACAATAAAGACTTTTTCGCACGCGGGACAGGTGAACGCCGCGTGCTCTCCTTCCCAGTCCTCGTGATGGGCCAGGTGCCCCGGGTTCAGATCCAGCCTGTTCATAACTGCTCCTCGGCTTATTCCGAGCGCGGAAATCCCGCGCGCATGTAGGTGATGATTTTCCAGATCTCCGCGATGCTGAGGCGGTCTTTAAACGACGGCATGTCGCTGCCGAAAAGCGCACCCCCCTCGGAGATCGACCACATCAGGTATTCGTCGACGCCCAACGGCGTTTGAATCATGAATGCCAGCAGCGCTGGCGAAGGATTGACCGCAAGCGCCATCTCGCCGTCTCCCATTCCTACCTGGCCATGACAGTCCTTGCAATTGGCCGTATAAAGCATTCGCCCTTCTCGAACGATTTCCGGCGAGATTGCATACGGATTCCGCTCTCCCCGGTATGGGTCCGGCACGCCGTGCTCCATGAAGTGCCGGTGGCGGGCCATGCGTTTCTGCCGGCTGGGCTCTAAAGGATCGAGACTCCACCAGTCCCTCAGCAGCCAATCGGGGCTCCACATGTCGGGGTAAGCCGACGTTGGCGCTGGCTTGGACTCAGGAGCCGCAGCGAGGACGGCACCGGCGACGACCAGCAGCAGCAAAACCGCGATCAAACCTGAGCGTCTTCGGCCTTGTGACTTCAGGCAGCACGTCATCGATCTCTGCTCCCGCATTCAGCTCTGGTCTGGTGCGGACGGATTGATCCAGGCCAGTCGCGTCACCACATTGAAACCGTGTACGCGATCGATACGGCTGATCTGTGTCAAACCCGACAGCAATTAGCCGCGTATCCTCATACAGAAATTGAATCATTTACGTAACTCTTTGTTTTGACGTAATTAAGGAGTGAGGTCTATGAGCACTTTGCGCCAACTCAGATCCGGCATCTCCCGCGCGCTCGACACCATCAGCGAGGGCTGGAACGAGCTGGTAGAGCGCACCGGCAGTGCGCTGACGCGGTTTCACCTTCCGCGCTCAAGCTCCGGCGTGGAAACCCCGGAGGATCGCGTGGCCCGTGACGGCGTGCGCTGGGGCGTGCTTGCCGCCGAGATCAGCGTCGATGATGAACTGGTACATGTCGCCATCGAGGTTCCGGGCATGGATAAAGACAGCTTCGATATACATTTGACGGATGACGTGCTGGTAATTCGGGGAGAGAAAAAGGTCGAGCGCGAATCCACCCGCGGTCGCTACTACGTGATGGAGCGGGCCTACGGAAGTTTCGAGCGCGCTATTGAACTCCCGGTGTCGGTAAGCGATTCCAACGTCGAGGCGAAGTATAAGCGCGGTGTTCTGCGGGTCACGTTGCCGCGACGAGCCAATGCAAAAGTCCGCCGTATCGAGGTAAGTGGAACCTAAACTAACCCACTGCCCTTGCGGGCAGGCAAAATCCGAAAGCCGGTAATTGGGTGACCCTTACCCTTTACCGGCAACGCTTTACGCAGATTGTTTGACCTCGGTTTGGAGCTCGCGCGCTTTATTCAGCCATACGCATACTTCGCAGTGGCAACCTTTTCTCGGACGGTGGCCTGCCCGAAAAGACGACGCCTCGACGTATGACAGCGCGAACTCCAACGCCTTCACCAGGTACGGCATCCGCTTTTCTCGAAGACCGGAGAAATCGTCGTTATGGTAGAGCCAGCTGCATTCAAGCCGGCTGGCGCAATCGGCACAAACGGGATCACCCGGCGCGAAGTTGCCTGCGTGAGTGCAATTTTCAAGATCGATGTTCGAGCGAACGAACTTCCGCGGAAAATCAAGCATTTCAAGGATGTGATCTTTCACATCACCACTCCCTTTGGAGAAAAAGATTTGCCGCTTATTGTTTTGGATGCCTGCGGCGGTCAAACGTTCAGTGAAGCGGCATTGAATTTCGATTCGCCAAGCGTGCCTGAATCGCCGGAGGATTTACAGTGACCGAATCCTTGAATCAGCAGATCAGTGAGCGCCTGGAAGAGGCCGCGAGCCTGCTGGAGCAGCAGCAAGCGAGTCCGTTTCGCGTCAGCGCCTACCGAAGGGCGGCCAGGACGCTTGCCGGCCTTGGAAGCGACATTGGCGAAATCCTCGAGCGTGAGGGGATGCAGGGGCTCACCGCGCTTCCCGGCGTCGGCCGCGGCATCGCCAACGCCATTGCAGAGATGGTGGCCCGGGGCCGCTGGACGCTGCTCGATCGCCTTCGGGGCGAACTCGATCCGGTACGTCTTTTTCAGAGCGTTCCAGGCTTAGGTCCCGACCTGGCAAAACGCATCCACGAGCACCTGCACGTGGATACTCTTGAGGCCCTTGAGATCGCCGCCCATGACGGCCGACTGGAAACGGTGCCCGGCGTCGGTCCCCGGCGCGCGGCCGCGATCCGGAACCACCTCTCTTTAGCCCTCAAACGGGTGCGCGCGCCGGCTCCGGCAGCGGCCGGCCCGGGTCCCCCGGTAGAGGTGTTGCTTTCGGTGGATGCCGAGTACCGTGAAAAAGCCGGGGCCAACAAGCTCCCCACCATTGCCCCCAAACGTTTCAACCCCGAAGGCAAGTCCTGGCTGCCGGTAATGCACGTTACCCGCGACGGCTGGCACTTTTCCGCGCTTTTCTCCAACACCGCCCGCGCCCATGAGCTCAGGCGCACTAAGGACTGGGTGGTGGTGTACTTCTACGACGACGAGCACCACGAGGGACAGCACACGGTGGTGACCGAAACCCGTGGCCCCCTGGCGGGCCGGCGCGTGGTGCGCGGACGCGAGTCGGAGTGTCGCACCTTTTATCGCTCAGATTAGGTCAACACGGTTCAGTCTCCTGATGTCGGAACCAGCGGGGTTCATCCCGTCGGTTGCGCTCGGCGAGCCGCCGGCGTTAACGTCGCGGAGGTACCTGGCGCGCCTCTATAAATGAGTCAGGCGCGGTCCCGCGTGAGAATTATTCTCCTCGTTCCTCCATTCGGCTGCTCGCCGTAAACGGCGCCCCGGCCGGGCGCCATCCTTTTCTACTCCCTCAACCTGCGCAAAGTGCCCGGGCCCGACTCTGGCAACGAAGGGTGGCGAATGCCCCATTCGGCGCTGAACCGGTAGCGGAGGGAGCCCCATAGGGGCCGCCTCGCCTGGCCACCGATTAAAGAATTTGTCCCGGTCAGCCGACACTAGCACCGGGGGCAGAGTTCAGCCGCCGGGAGCACCAGCATTTCCATGGCTCAAGATCGCCTGACATTCGAGACCCTGGCCGAGTCCTGGCTCGCGCGCCAGTGCGAGATCGTGCCCAGCGTCAAGCGGGGCCTGGTCGTCCTTGGCGTGACGAAGGATGCCGAGCTGACCCCAACAGCGTGCTGGCCGGAAGGGGCGGAAGCCGCAGCCGGACTGCTGGCGGCGGCCGAGCTCGCCATGGACAAATCTCACCCGGTAGTGAAAGTGAGGCCCAACGGCGCCAAGTCGGCCCTGGAAGTGGCCTGCCCGATTCTGGTCGACGGCCAGCTTTTCGGCGTGGCGGCAATAGAGAGCGAGAGCACAGAAGCGCAGCAGCGCGCGGTGATGCAGCTTTTGCAGTGGGGCGTCTCCTGGCTCGAATTTATTGTCCAGCGGGAGGCCTCCGCGGTGACCAACCGGCTCATGACCGTGCTCGAGCTGGTGGCCACGGTGATTGAGCAGGAGCGATTTCACGCCGCAGCGATGGCGGCAGCCACCGAGCTCGCCCGCCGTCTTTCCTGCGAGCGCGTGAGCTTTGGCTTTCTCTCCGGACGCCACATGCGTGTCCGCGCCCTGTCTCACAGCGTGCGTTTCAGCCATAAGACCAATCTGGTGCGCGACATTGGTACGGCAATGGACGAGGCGCTGGATCAAAGCGCCATCATCGTCTTTCCACCCGCCGCCAACGAGCAGCCCCGGATCACGAAGGCGCACGCTGTTTTGGCAAGACGTCACGGCACTAGCGCAATTTGCACTGTGCCAATCTCCGAAGCCGATGAAATTGTCGGCGCCGTGACCTTCGAGAGAGGCCCCGAGCAAGAGTTCGATCCGCCCACGGTAGAGCTGTGCGAAGCCATCGTGTCGCTGCTTGGTCCGATTCTGAACAGCAAGCACAAGCAGGAACGTTGGCTCGGCGCCAAGGTGGCAGAGGCGTTCAACACCTTCGTCAAGCGGTTATGCGGACCTCGACATCCGCTTATGAAGCTGTGGGCACTCGTGATCGTTGCGGTCGTCGGCCTGCTCACATTCGGAACCGGAACCTATCGAGTTTCCGCCCCGGCGATGATCGAAGGCGCGGTGCAAAGGGTCGTCGTGGCTCCCACTGACGGTTACATCGTCGAGGCAAACGCCCGCGCGGGAGACGTGGTGCAGGCGGGTGACGTGCTGGGCAGACTGGATGATAAGGATTTGAATCTGGAGCGCCTCAAATGGATGAGCGAACGCGAAAAGCTCGTCAAGCAATCCCGCAGCGCGCTGGCGGCCCACGATCGCACCGAAGCGAGCATTCTTTACGCCAAAATCGCTCAGGCAGACGCGCAGATTGCCCTGACTGAGGAGCAGCTCGCGCGGGCGCAGTTTTCCGCTCCTCTGGACGGCATCATCGTCAGCGGCGACCTGAGCCAGGCGCTTGGCTCGCCGGTGGAAAGGGGCGAAGTCCTGTTCGAGATTGCTCCGCTGGATGCATACCGTCTGATCCTGAACGTCGACGAGCGGGAAATCTCGAGTGTCGGAGTGGGACAACGCGGTCACCTGGGCCTGTCCGCTGTGCCCGGTGAGCGCATTCCGTTCACCGTCGAAAAAATTACACCGGTGTCGGTGGCCGAAGACGGCCGTAACTCGTTCCGCGTCGAAGCGCGACTCGAGCGCGAGCCTAAGCTGCTGCGTCCGGGAATGCAGGGCGTCGGCAAGATCGAAGTGGAGTCCCGCTCGCTCTTCTGGATCTGGACCCATAAGCTGACGTCTTGGCTGAAACTTTGGATCTGGAGCTGGTGGCCCTAGGTCTGCGCTGCTCGTGGCTGGATCGATCCACAGTTCCTCCTGGTATCGTGTCGCGCGACTGAAGCCGAAGCTTCGCCCGCACGCGCAAATTCACCGCCATCATTATCGAGGCACGCTCTGGTTCGTGCTCGAGGACAAGAGCTCCGGGCGCTACTTCCGTTTTTCCTCCGCCGTACATCGATTGCTTGGACTGATGGATGGCGAGCGCACGGTTGAGGAGATCTGGGACGCGATCTACGAAAAGCTTGGAGACAACGCGCCCACCCAGGACGAGGTGATCCAGCTTTTAGGTCAGCTTCACTCCAGCGACGTATTGCAGTGCGACGTTCCGCCTGACAGCGTGGAGCTGTTTAGAAGATTCGAGAACAAACGGCGCAAGGATTGGAAGCAGCGGCTGGTGAGCCCGCTGTACGTCAAGTTTCCGCTGCTCGATCCGGAGACACACCTCGAACGATGGCTGCCCCTGGTCAATCCTCTATTCACCTGGGCGGGGGCATTGGTCTGGCTCTTCATTGTGTGCGCCGCGGCCGTCATGGCGGCGAGCCACTGGTCCGAACTCACGCACAATTTAGCCGATCACGCCCTGGCACCAACGAATCTTCTGATCCTGGCGCTGACCTATCCCTTCACCAAAGCACTGCACGAGCTCGGCCACGCCTTCGCGACCAAAATCTGGGGCGGCGAAGTGCACGAGATGGGCATCACGCTACTGGCATTCATGCCCATTCCATACGTCGATTGCTCTTCCGCATCCGCATTCCTGGACAAGCGGCAGCGCATGGTGGTTGGCGCCGCTGGCATTATCGTCGAGTTCTTCCTGGCCGCTGTCGCCCTCTTTATCTGGCTCAACGTCGAACCGGGCCTCGTGCGCGAGATCGCGTTCAACGTGATGCTGATTGGCGGCGTGTCGACGATCTTTTTCAATGGGAACCCGCTGCTGCGCTTCGATGGCTACTACGTGCTCGCCGACGCCGTTGAGATTCCCAATCTCTCCACACGATCACGAAAATATCTCTCCTATTTATTTATCCGGTATGTGTTTGGCGTGCGAGAGGCGCGTTCACCGGTCACCGCGCCGGGAGAGGCCGGCTGGTTCCTGTTCTACGGCACGGCCTCCATGCTGTACAAATTCTTCGTCATGTTCGTCATCATCGTCTTCATCTCGGCGAAGTTTTTCGTGATCGGGTTGATGCTGGCGGGGTGGATCATGGTCACCCAGATTCTTGTGCCAATTATCAAGCAGATTTCGTTCGTGCTGCTGAGCCCGCAGATCCAGCGCCATCGAGCGCGGGCGGTGGCCACGACATCTGTCATCTTCGTGACAATCATCGGGCTGCTGTTTTTCCTCCCGGTTCCGAGCCGAACCTTGGCTGAGGGCGTGGTCTGGCTGCCGGAACAGTCCCAGGTCAAAGCTGCAATTAACGGCACGGTGGTGCGCATCCTGGCAACGCCGAACATCCGGGTCGAGCAGGGAGATCCCTTGTTCGAAACGGAAGATCCCTTTTTGCCGGTCAACGTCAAATTAACCGAATCGCAGCTGCGTGAACTTTCCGTCCGCTACGACGCCCAGCGGAGGGTGGACCGTGTGCGCGCTCAAATCATCGAGGAGGAAATGGCAGCGATCGAGGCCAATCTCGTCGACGCCAAGGATCGCCTCGGGCGACTGATCGTTCGAAGTCCGGCCAGCGGAAATCTCATTGTGCCGAATGCCGAAGATCTGCCCGGCCGCTTTGTTAAACAGGGCGAAACCCTCGCATACGTCACCGATTCACTGCCCGTCACCGCGCGCGTTGTTCTCAAACAGGGGGAATACGCGCTGGTGCGCCAGCGTACTTTAGAGGTAGAGGCGAGATTTTCCGACCGGATCGACGAACCTTTGGCAGCAAAGATCAAACGCGAAGTTCCCGCTGCCAACTATCTGCTACCGAGCAAGGTTCTCGGACAAGCGGGCGGGGGGCGAATTCCAGTCGATCCTTTGGACTCGCGCGATACCAAGGCGCTGGAGAAAATCTTTCAAATCGACGTCGAAATTCACGAGCGCGCGGAGATACCCCATATCGGCAAGCGCGTGTACCTTCGATTCGACCACGGCAACGAGCCGATCGCCCAGCAGCTCTATCGCTCCGTCAGCCGGCTGCTGCTCGGACTGCTGCTGCGGGGCGCCGGTGTCTAGCGCAGTCTTCGGACGGGGACTCTCGCTCGGGCCTTATCCCGAACGTAAAGAAGACTTTCCGAGTGCGCTGGAGCGCGCCTGGTCCCGCGTGCCCGGCCTCTTCGCCCGCAGATCGCGCCGGTTCGGTTTTGATCGCTTCGTAAAGCGGGTCAAGGACGAGGCGCGTTCTATGGAAAACCTCAAAGGCGAAGCGTTCGGCAAGGCAATTTCAGAGCTGCGTTATCAGCTGAGGAAAGAAGGACAGACTGATCGCCTGATCGCGCGTTCCTTCGCCCTAATTCAGCAGGCGTCCGAGCGCAGCGTCGGCATGC
>JBFHVA010000093.1:0-12635 GCA_041589735.1 Gammaproteobacteria bacterium
CCATCGCATCGACAGCGAGCTGCGTCAGGTGAGGGCCAAGCGCGAGGCCTTGTCCCGCGAGGCCGAAGAAGCCAGGGATGCTTTGTTCAGGTTCCTCGTGCTAGCGGACGACGCGCCGCCGGAAGGACGCGCGGATTCCGAGACCCTGCGCGCCGCGCTCGAGCGCGTGGCTAATCGCGCTCCGTGATTTCGATCTGCGATTCGTTACCGCCGGTCCGTTGATGCGTTCGTAGTTCAGCTTTGCTGCGGGCATTTGTCACTTCGTTGCGTCCGGATTTTTGGCCCCCTTGTAGACTGAGCTTTACGGCCTCATGAACCCGGGCGCGGTCAAGAGCCTTGCCGACGCGCTGGGCGTTTTCGGCTCAGCGCTGGGCTCCGTGACGACGGGCGGATTGATCGACGCCGGCACGTCGACTGAAACGGTTTGCCTGGTATTCGCGGCGTACACCGATACGACTAGCGTGCTGATCGGCGCGGCCCTGGCGAGGACCGGCGCGCACCTTGAGCGAACGCGGACAGAGCAGATGCCCGCGCGATTGCTTCGAATAGAGAGCACATTCCCAAATATGGCCACAGCCCTCGGCATAAAGGCTTCTGCACCGCTTTGCGGTCGCCCCAGATCCGGGATAACGTATACTGCGATTCCTTCGTCGCTGACTTATCCCAAAGGAGCACGACTATGAAGAAAAGTACTCGAACGAGCCGGCGGGAATTCCTTAAAGTTTCGGGCGCAGCGCTTGCCGCAAGCGGCATTTCCACGCTGCCATTTGCCGCTTCCGCTCAAAGCTTTCCGTCCCGCAATATCAACGTCTACGTCCCAACCCGGGAAGGCGGCGGCGCCGACCGCAACCTGCGGGCATTTTCCAATGTGTGGAAAAAATACCTCAACACCAATTTCGAACCCGGTTTCTATCCCGGCGCCTCCGGGAGGGTAGGCTACGAACTTTACATGGGTAAGGCCAAAGCCGACTGTTACAACCTCATCTTCGGAAACATGGGGCCGGAGCTGCTCAACTGGGTGGTGAAGAAACCCACCTTCGAAGTCGGCGATTGCGTTTACTTCGGTCGCGTGGATACGGACCCCGGATGCGTTTTTGTTGGCGCTAGCAGCCCGTTCAAGAATATTGATGAAATTGTCGAGGCAGGTAAGAAGCGAAAACTCAACGTCGGCACCAGCCGGCTCGCGCACCCTGCATCCATCGGTATTCTCGCCCTCGGCGAGCACACCGGCGCGCAGTTCAACCTTATTCCGCTGTCTGGTGGCAAGAACACCGTTGCCGGTGCAGTAACCGGAGAAATGGATTTCAGCGTGCTTACTTCGGGAACTGTTGCCGCACGTGGGAACGCAGTGCGAACACTACTGGTCTTCAATGACGTAAACGTGCTCGGTGAGCGACTGGACAATGCGCCGACGATGAACGATCACTTCGGCACTAACCTTCCGCCATTGCTCTCCGCCCGAGCATTTGCCATCCATCGCGCCGCGATGGAGCAATATCCTGATCGCTTTCAAGTCCTTCAGGACAGCTTCAAAAAGGTGTTTGCTGATCCCGAGTACAAAGAGGCCGTGGTGAAGGCCAAAGGAAACTGGGAATACATCAACTATGGCGGCATCGCCGAATGTGAAAAATACGCGAAGGATATCCAGGCGCTCGGTGAACGCTTCAAACCTCTTCTGACCGGAAAAGCATAAAGGTAACGGCGGCGGGCATCGCCTGCCGCCGTCTCCGATCGGGTCATGTTGGCGGTTCGATCTCGGGCCGCCGCGGGAATTTACGTTCATATGTCCACATCAAACAAAAAAAAAGGCGCCGGCGCAGAGCTCCTGATCCCGGCCGCGGCGCTGATCTTCACTCTTTATTACTTTTGGACCATCTGGAACTCACCCTGGACAGCCCAGGTGAGCGCGTTTTTTATCGGCACCATCCTGATCCTTTTAGTGGTTGCTTTTTTTCTGAAAACCGCGATCACGCTGTACCGGCGTGAGGCGGATCTAGGGATCGGCGAGCTGCTCGCCCCGAGGTCACTGCTGCCGGTGCGCATCGGCCTGTTGCTGATGACTTTAGGCTACGTAATTTTCGTTAAATGGGGCGGCTTTACCCTCACCACGTGGGTGTTCCTTTTCGGCGCGATGCTGATTCTCAATGGCGGACGAAGAAAACGCCTGGTTGCCGTACTTTCAGCCACCCTTGCGCTTTCGGGCTATCTGCTGTTCATCGTCGCTTTCGAGACCCGGTTTCCGCGCGGACCTTTTGAGAATTTCATGAGATCCATTTTTTAAATGGAATTCAACAGCGACCTGTTTGTATCTCTGTTCTTCCACACGCTTGGCTATTGGTGGGTCATTATTCCGTCGATCCTTCTGGGATTGGTCGTCGGGGCAATCCCAGGATTCAGCGCCGCAAACACAATTATTATCCTGCTGCCGTTGACCTTGGTCATGAATGTGGAGGTCGGACTCATTTTCATGGTCGCGCTCTATTGTTCCTCGCGCATGGGGGCCGGAATCCCAGCGATTCTGGTGAACATTCCGGGCACCGCGGGCGCCGCGGCCACTCCGCTCGATGGCTATCCAATGACCAAAGCCGGAAGGGCGCAGCAGGCGCTTTCTATTTCGTTCGTCTCTTCTACCGCGGGGGGTCTGCTCACAACCGTTGTCGCGCTCCTCACCATGCCCTGGCTCGCGCGGGTGAGCTTCTACATGCACAGCGTGGAGATGATTGTGGTGATGCTGTTCGGCATTTCACTGATCGCCACGATTGCCGCCCGCGATACTTTGAAGGGGCTCATTGCCGGATTTTTTGGACTGATGATCGGTGCCATCGGCACCGACCACGTCTACGCCACGCCGCGGGGCACTTTTGGCTTCCTCGAGCTCTACGACGGGGTTCCGCTCATACCCGCGCTGGTCGGCCTGTTTGCGGTTTCCGAGGCCTTCCTGATGATCGAGGGCGAGTCGATACTGTCCCAGCATGGCAAGGACATGATCCGGAGAAGCGGCTGGGCGGCCACGCTTGAGGGCGCGCGAATTGCGCTTTCCCGCTGGTGGCACATCACCTGGAACAGTCTCATAGGACTGGTAATCGGCGTCATTCCCGGCGCCGGCGCAAGTATCGCTTCCTTTGTCGCCTATCAGCAGTCACGAACTTACTCTAAGACGCCCGAGCGCTACGGCACCGGGCACCCGGAAGGCCTGATCGCGCCCGAGTCGGCCAACAATGGCGTGACCTCGGGCACGCTGATACCGCTGATGATTCTGGGCATTCCTGGCGGCGCGACCGCGGCCATTATGCTTGTGGTGATGCAATACCACGGCGTGATTCTGGGGCCCGCATTGTTCGCCGATTATCCGGAGCTGGGGTACGGCGTGTTCATGGCCATGGCTGTGACCTACCTCATGATGATCTTCACGGTCCTCCCACTGGCCCGATATATGTCCCGGGTAACTCTGCTTTCAACTGTCTACATGGCGCCGCTGGTCATCGCATTTACGCTGGTGGGTTCTTTCGTACCGCGCGAGTACATGTTCGACATGTACTTAGGTCTTGCCTTCGGCTTGATCGGCTACATTGCGCGCAAAACCGGGTACCACGTCGCGGCCATTCTCATTGGAGTCATCCTCGGCCCGTTGCTTGAGCAATATTTCTTGCGCGCATTGAAGATGTCTGATGGCAATCTTATGGTCCTGTTCTCGTCAAATATCGGCAACGTTCTATGGGTGCTCCTTTTCTGCAGCGTGTCTCTTTCACTCTACATGCAGCACCGGAGACATTCGACCGATACCATCGAAGACGGGGGAAAGTAAATGAGCACGCAATCAACCCCATCTTTCAGCGCTGACGCCCCGGAGTTGCGTGCAGAAGAGTACTGGGCGAAGAAAGACCGCATTGATCTCTACCTGTATCGAAAACGGCCCGCGGGCGCGGGTACCTTGCCGCTGCTCTTTCTGGTTCACGGCTCGTCGTTTTCCGGGCGAACCGGCTACGACCTTCAGGTCCCTGAAAGACCCGGATACTCGATGATGGATGTGTTCGCGGGCTACGGATTCGACGTCTGGACCATGGACCACGAGGGCTACGGACGCTCTGGATCCGGCGAAGGGAATTCCGATATCGCTTCCGGAGTAGCGGACCTCGAGGCTGCATCAGAAGTGATCGCCCGCGAAACCGGATTGACGGCCTGCGCCTTTTACGGTCAGTCATCAGGAGCAATTCGAGCAGCGGCGTTCGCCGCGGCAAATCCAAAAAGAGCAACCAGGCTTGCGCTCGCCGCCTTCGTCTGGACGGGAGCCGGTTCCCCGACTCTGGCCAAACGTAAGCAGCGTTTAGCGGAATGGCGGAGCAGCAATAAGAGAGCTGTAGACAAGGACTTTTTCCATGGCATGTTCACGCGAGACGGAAGCGGCTATCACGATCCCGCCGTACCCGAGGCCATTGCCGCTGCCGAGCTTCCGTTCGGGGGCACCGTACCCACCGGCACCTATCTCGACATGTGCGCTAATTTGCCGCTGGTGGACCCGCTGAAAATAGAGTGTCCGGTCATGATTATCCGCGGAGAGTTCGATGGCATTGCCAGTGAAGACGATCTGCTGCTATTTTTCTCCGCGCTTCCGAACAAGGACAAGCAGTTTGCGTTTTTGCCAGGGCAGGCGCACGCGACCCATCTGGGTTTAAACCGCTGGCGCTTTTTTCATCTATTGCGCGCTTTCCTCACCATGCCGGCGCGGGCAGATGGTGAACGCGCGCCGTAGTTTGCGCCGACGGCCGGCCGGTCATTTCAAAGAGATTCAACAATGAGCAACATCCAAAGCTTTGAATACTGGACCCGAAAAGGCGATGTTGAGCTCTATCTTTATCGAAAGCGTCTACGCGCGCCGGATTCGGGCAAAGAGCCTTTGCCCATATTGTTCCTGGTGCATGGCTCTTCATTCTGCGGGCGCTCCGGCTTCGATATGCATCCTCCTGGTCACCGGGATTACTCACTGATGGATGAATTTGCCACCCGAGGCTTCGACGTTTGGACCATGGATCACGAAGGCTACGGGCGCTCGAGCCGCACTGACGGAAATTCCAATATCGCCGACGGTGTAGCGGATTTAAAGGCCGGCACCGCGGTGGTGGAAAAAGAGACGGGGCGTAAGCGTTTCGCCTTTTACGGGCAGTCGTCCGGAGCGCTACGCGCAGCCGCCTTCGCCGCAGCGCATCCCGATCGAGCTTCACATCTGGTGCTCGATGCTTTCGTTTGGACCGGAGAAGGGGCGCCGACGCTGATTAAGCGTCGGGAGAAACTGGACGAGTGGCGCTCCAGCAACGTGCGCAAGATAGACGTTGATTTCTTCCACAGCATTTTCAACCGCGACAAACCCGGGCTCTCTGAACCCTTCGTGCCAGACGTGCTGGCGGAGTCCGAGCTCGTCTATGGCGACACCGTGCCAACGGGTACTTACCTCGACATGTGCGCGCACCTTCCGGTGGTGAACCCGAAAGAAATCAGCTGTCCGGTCCAGATCATTCGCGGTGAACACGACGGCATCGCCACGGAGGAAGATCTGCTCGCCTTCTTCAAGGCATTGCCGAACAAGGACAAGCAGTTCGTGATTCTGCCGGGTCAGGCGCACGTCGCTCCCTTGGGCGTCAACCGAAGACGTTTTTGGCACGTCATGGACAGCTTTCTCACAATGCCGCCGCGGGTGGACGACGACTGAAGATCGCCCAGGGCAATCGAACTTTAAGGAAAAGACAAATGCAAAAACGCAGACTTGGAGACGGCGGACTGGAGGTGGCGGCGTTGGGTTTAGGTTGCATGGGAATGTCGATTTCCTACGGTACCCCGAACGACGAAGAATCCATTGCCACCATCCACCGCGCTCTGGATCTGGGCGTCAATCTACTCGACACCTCCGACGCTTACGGCAGCGGCGTCAACGAGCAGCTCCTGGGCGCCGCCATCCGCGGCCGGCGTGATGAAGTCGTACTGGCGACAAAATTCGGTAATCGAAGAAAGGCGCCCGACGGCCGCTCAGTAGACGGCCGCCCCGAGTACGTGCGCCGGGCGTGCGAAGCGAGCCTCGAGCGCCTCGGCGTAGATGTGATCGATCTCTATTATCAGCATCGCGTCGATCCGGCGGTGCCGATCGAGGACACCGTGGGCGCAATGGCAGCCCTCGTTGAAGAGGGGAAAGTCCGCTATCTGGGACTCTCTGAGGCAGGCCCGGAAACCATTCGTCGCGCGGCGACTATCCATCCGATCGCCGCACTGCAGACCGAATACTCGCTTTGGACCCGAGACGTGGAAACTGAGATCCTTCCGCTCTGTCGGGAGCTTGGTATCGGCTTCGTCGCCTATAGCCCGCTGGGCAGGGGATTTCTCACGGCCACCATTACCCAGCCCGGGGATCTGATAGAAACGGATCGACGCCACGACCATCCACGGTTTCATAGCGAAAACCTGGCGCAGAATCGCCCACTCCTGGATCCCCTGCAATCGATATCAAAGGAATGTAAATGCACGCCCGCTCAGGTTGCGCTCGCCTGGCTGCTGTCCCGTGGTGACGATATCGTGCCGATCCCGGGCACTAAGCGGCGCGGGTATCTCGAAGAAAATTTGAAGGCGCTAGATGTTTACCTGACTGAGACGCAACTGGGCAGCCTCGAGGCGGCGTTCAGTCCCGGCGCCGCCGCGGGCACCCGATACCCCGCAAAGCAGCTTGCCGGTCTCGGGATCTGAGTGATCCTGGGATTGGGATCTTCAGGCGGAGTTGATCGCCGGGACTGGTTCGGCTTCAGAGATCCTTTTGCCGAATGACGATGTTGCCGTCGGCCTCGAAGGCCTTCTTCTCGATCAATGCTCTGGCCGCAGTTTGTATCGCTTTGCGGTTGTTAGCGATCGCCCGCATCGGCTCATTTGCTGAAGCGCGAAACTTCTTTTTCAGCACGTCGTGAGAAATTCTGCAAAGCACTCGTCTTCCGCCTACCTGCGCCGCGATGGTTGCCACGTTGGTCATGGGGTTCCAGCATTCAAGCAGCGGAAATAGTATTTCGTTCTCGTCAACTGAGGAAGATTTTTTACGACTAAGATTCATTTTCTAACCTGAAAATATTCGATAAAAAAGGCTTGATCGGCGATCCGAGCCGAAATTTTTCAGTAGCGTCTGCTACCACCGCCTCTGCCTGGACGGCCCTTGGTTTTCTCTTTGGCGATATTCACGACCAGATTACGACCATTCACCGATTTGCCGTCCATTTCCAGTGCGGATTCGGCGTCTTTCTGCGCGGCAAAAGTAACGAAGGCAAAGCCTCGAGACTGCCCGCTGTCGCGGTCCGTAATAAGCCGAACTTCGTTCAGCTCTCCGTAATCTGAGAAAAGCGCCTCTACGTCGGCCTGGGTGGCGGAAAAGGCCAGATTGCCGACGAATAGCTTGTTTTGCTGCATTCCAGTGTCTCCTGCAAAGACGGGTTGAGTCGGTCACCAGGCTCTCGAAACGCAAGGGCCCGGTAAGAGACACTGGTTTCTACTGCGATAGTTGTCGGTGACCGACGAAGTTTAACACTTTACGGCTTTTCGGGACAGCATCGGGCCAAAATTGGCGGTACTTGCCGCTTCTCATCGCTTCTGCCGGGGGTGCATGTTCGGTTAAATTCGGGTCGTGACACCGGCAGATCGATCGCTTAGGAAGTGGATTTCTCGATTTCTCGGCGGCTTTCGGCTCCACCGAAGGCGGCTCAACACACGGGGTGGGCGTCCTGACCTACGAATTGATTGGGCGTATCATCAATCCAGTTATGGTTCCTTGCCCACCGCCATGAGATACGCCGCCATCGCTTTGCTTGGGTTGCTTTTGGCCAGCGCGCACATCGCCGGGCAGGAAGGCGAACGCGCGGAAGCGGTGATGATCGAGGTCAAGGGCCCCATCGGTCCCGCGATCAGCGACTTCATCCAGCGCAATATCGAAAAGGCCGCCGACCAAGGCGGCCAGGCCGTGATTCTCGAGATGGACACGCCGGGTGGTCTGGATACCTCCATGCGCGACATCATCAAGGCGATTCTTTCCTCTCCGATTCCCGTGGTTACATATGTCTCGCCGAGCGGTGCCCGCGCTGCAAGCGCGGGAACGTACATTCTTTACGCAAGCCATGTCGCAGTCATGGCGCCGGCCACCAACCTCGGTGCGGCAACCCCCATACCCATCGGCCCGGGAGCGGCGCCTGGCGAAGACAAGAAGAAGAAAACGAACGATGACGAAGACACCGAATCAAAGCAGGATGACGAGTCGGCTTCTCCGCAAGGCGCCATGCAGCGGAAGATTGTCAACGACGCTGTAGCCTATATTCGTTCACTTGCCGATCTCCGCGGTAGAAACGCCGACTGGGCGGAAAAGGCGGTGCGATCCGGAGAAAGCTTGACCGCGGAAGCCGCGTTGGAGCAGAACGTCATCGATTACATGGCAGACGACATCGATGCCTTGTTGGCCAAGATTCATGGCCGCAAAGTCAAAGTTCAAAGCGGCGATTTGGTTATCGACACCAAAGACTGGAAAGTAGTTACAGTCGAGCCCGACTGGCGCACGAAATTTCTCGCCGTAATCACCAACCCTAACGTTGCCTATCTTTTGATGCTGCTCGGGGTTTACGGGTTGCTGTTCGAGCTTTATAACCCCGGCGCCGTGATTCCCGGGTTGGTGGGAGCGATCTCTTTGCTCCTCGCCCTGTACGCCTTCCAAGTTCTGCCTGTTAACTACGCCGGCGCGGCGTTAATTTTGCTCGGCATTGCGCTCATGGTAACGGAGCTGGTGACACCGACCTTCGGCGCCGTGGGCGTTGCAGGCGTTGTTGCATTCATTGTCGGCTCCATCATCTTGTTTGATACCGACGTGGAGGGGTTTCAGGTCTCCATGCCGCTGGTGGTCACGGTCGGCGCGGCGTCGGGCGTGCTCTTCAGCGCGACCATCATGATTGCACTCAGACAGCGCCGCCGGCCCGTGGTGAGTGGCCGGGAAGAAATGATCGGTGCGGTGGCCGAAGCGCTGGAGGCATTCGAGGATTCCGGAAAGGTTCGCACCCACGGCGAGATCTGGTACGCGCGCACTGAGCATCCGGTCACCGCCGGGCAAAAAGTACGGATTACGAACGTCCACGGCCTGATCCTAGAGGTCGAGCCCATGGAAAAGGAGCAATGAGATGAATTTAATGGCCTACGGCATCGCAATCCTTTTGATTATTGTGCTTGCCTACTACATCGTCTTCATTTTTCGCGAGTACGAGCGCGGCGTGGTCTTTTTCCTCGGACGTTTTCAAAAAGTAACCGGGCCCGGATTACGGCTTTTAATCCCCGGTATCCAACAGATGGTTCGGGTGGACCTGCGTACACGGGTGCTGGACGTTCCCACCCAGGACGTGATTTCTCACGACAACGTGTCGGTCAAGGTGAATGCGGTGGTGTACTTTCGCGTGCTCGACGCGGAGAAAGCCATTTTGCAGGTGGAAGACTTTTTCGCCGCCACCAGCCAGCTCGCCCAGACGACCCTCAGGTCGGTGCTGGGTCAGCACGATTTGGACGAAATGCTGTCCGAGCGGGACAAGCTCAATGCAGACCTGCAGGATATTCTCGACAAGCACACCGACACCTGGGGCATTAAGGTCTCCACGGTGGAAATCAAGCATGTGGATCTCAATGAATCCATGATCCGTGCCATTGCCAGACAGGCGGAAGCGGAAAGGGCGCGGCGGGCAAAGATCATTGCGGCCGAAGGCGAGCTGCAGGCTTCGGAAAAGCTCATGCAGGCGGCAAAGGTCCTGGCCCAGCAGCCCCAGGCGCTGACCCTTCGCTATCTGCAGTCGATGATCGATATCTCCGCGGAGAAAAGTTCCACCATTCTATTCCCCATTCCCATCGATCTGATAACCGCATTCAAGGACATGATGGAGAAAAAGAGGGAGGCTTAAGTACGGTTCCGTATCGAACGTCGCTTGCTGGATCTCGTGAGGTTGAGCGAGGTTAGTCGCTTCGATTAACCGGCGCCTGATTACGATTAGCCGATCGCTGTTAATCAGTAGCACATCGAACTTCGGCGTAGCTCTGGCCGCCGAAATCCCATCCCCATCTAGTCCCTACAGGAGGCGCCCATGCGGCTCAAGGACAAAGTAGCCGTCATCGTCGGCGGTGGCCAGACGAGCGGAGAAACCATCGGCAACGGCCGAGCCACCGCGTTCCGCTTCGCCCGAGAAGGCGCGGCGGTACTGGTGGTGGACCGGGATCTCGATTCTGCCGAAGAGACGGTGGAGGCCATCGATTCGGAGGGCGGTAACGCAAGCGCGCTGGCCGCAGACGCGACCAGAGAGGCGGACTGCGGTTGGATTGCAAAAGAGTGCTTGTCTCGCTTTGGGCGCATCGACGTGCTTCACAACAATGTCGGTCGCTCCGAAGGCGACGCTGCGACAACTGAGCTGAAGGAAGAAAACTGGCTTGCGCTCATGGATGTCAATCTCAAGAGCGCGTTCCTGACCTGCAAGCACGTGCTTCCAGTCATGCGGAAACAAAGATCGGGCGTAATTATTAACATTTCATCGACGTCGTCAGTCTGCTCGCGCCAGACGCTGGCCTACAAGACCGCCAAGGCCGGCATCAACGCAATGACCCAGAACATAGCCATCGAGAATGCTGCCTACGGCGTGCGCGTCAACGCGATACTTCCCGGGCTCATGGACACGCCGATGGCGATTGAACGCCGCGCCCGGGAACGCAATGTACCGCGTCAAACGGTGCGCGATGAACGCGATGCACAGGTGCCCTTAGGGAAGATGGGAACCGCCTGGGACGTCGCGGCGGCGGCGGTTTTCCTGGCTTCGGACGAGGCAAGTTACATCACCGGCGTATTGCTCGCGGTTGACGGTGGCCTGAGCGCGAGGGTTGGATGATGGGCCGGCTCAAAGCGCTCGCACCGTCGGATCTGGACGCTGAGCAACGCGCGCTATTCGACGCCATCACCACGGGGAAACGTTCAAAAGGACGACCCATCGAGGATTTTCTCCTCGACGACGGCAGCCTTCGTGGACCGTTCAACGCCTGGCTTAAGGCCCCCAAAATCGGTCAGCCGGCCCAGCGTCTGGGCGAGGCCGTCCGCTACCAAACCCGCTTGCCGCCCAAGCTTCGGGAGCTGGCCATCCTCACCGTAGCGGCCCGTTGGCGAACCGATTACGAGTGGTGGGCCCACAGCCGCGTCGCCCGAAGGGAAGGACTGGGCGAAGAAATTATCGCGGCGCTCAGAGACGGAGCGTTGCCACGTTCAGCGGGCTCCGCGGAACGCGCCGTGCACCGGTTCGCCACCGAGCTCATGGACACTCGACAGGTGACCGACGGGGCATACCGCGAACTGGTGACTCTGCTCGGTGACTCAGGCGCGGTGGAGCTCGTTACCCTGCTCGGCTACTACACCTTGGTGTCCATGGTGCTGAACGCATTCGAGGTGCCGATGCCAGCGGGGGAAACGCCGCCATTTACCGCCGAATCGTAACCTTGGTCCCGGCCAGGCAACGACGGTAACCGAATCTTCCGCCGGAGCGCGTGCGGCCGGCTCTGCTCGCTTCTGTCCATTCGTGTCTGGTCCACGGACTATATTTAATCCATACGCGTAGACCGGAGCCCCCGTGGAAAGTCCTGATGAGGGAACGCCTAGAACCTGGCGGCGCCTGCTGAGCCAGCGCTTCTTGCTTTCCTTACTGGTGCTGTCCGTGCTCGGTGCCCTGGCGCTGATCCAGGCTTTTTCCATCCAAAAATCGGGCCTGCGCCAGACTGAGCTTGCCCGATTCGAGGTGCTGGAACGCGCCCGGCTGGTGGCCGCCGGCCACGACCAGTGGCTCGCAGAGTCACGCAATATTCTGGCGGCCATGGCCTCGGCGCTGCATTCGCTGTCCGCCCCGGAAACGGGTTGCACGCGGCTGTTCAAAGAATTCATCGACCGCGCCAGGGGCTTCGATACCGTGCTGCTGACAGACGCTGCAGGCAATCTCTTATGTGCGCCGGTCCCCGTCACCCGGCGGATCAACTTTGCCGATCACAGATACTTCAAGCAGGTGATGGAAAACAAAGCGTTTTCCGCAGGCGAGTACGACGTCGCTCGCGTCAGCGGCAAGCGCGTCCTGCCCGTGGCGCTACCCCTGTTAGACGAAGCGGGGGCGATTGAAAGAGTCATCATCGCGGGCAGAGAACTGGATTGGCTCGGCTCGGTCCTCGAGCGACAGGGTTTTCTCAGCACCGCGCGGGTGACGATTCTCAACCGGAAGGGGATCGTGCTCGGCCAATACCCAGCCGGCAACGCCGCGGGCGAGAAACTGTTTCCGGATATCGAAGTGGTGAAAGCGATCAGGTCTCGAAATTCCGGAGTTGTCGAATCCAAAGTTCAAGAAAGCGACCATCGTCTCATTGGCTTCACCCGGCTGAACCGGGTCTCCGGTGACGTGTACGTGCTTGTGAGCGTTTCCATGGACGCTGCAATGTTGCCGGTAAAGGAACTCGTGAGCCGGGGAAACTTGTTTTTGGCCCTGACCATGAGCGTCGTGCTCGTCACCTTATGGGCCGGCTTGGGTATCATGATTCTGCAACCCATGGAACGGCTGCGGGCGGCAATACAGCAGGCCTCC
>JBFHVA010000094.1:0-12626 GCA_041589735.1 Gammaproteobacteria bacterium
ATCCACGAGCGCGCTGAGGGCCTCTGCGGCTTGAGATCGATATCCCAGGGCCCAGGCAATCCGGGCCAGACTGCTTAGGCGTGCCGCCGGTCCAATTTCCGAACCGGCCCCGGCCACAAGCTCGAACGCGGCTTCGAGACTCGCGAGCCGAGTCGTCGGCGCCGAGTTGACGTCAGCGGCAGCAACGAAATGGCCCAGCATGCGCATCCATTGAGTTTCGAATTTGGAGCGTTTGGAGCCGATACGGGATTTCCAGCCGTCGACCAGCGATCGGGCGTAGTCCCTGGATCCAAGATAATTCCAGACCTCGGCTTCAGCGGCCTGGCGGGCGGTCGCCTGGTCAACGCCCTCCTCCGCCGCAAGGCCTCGCTGGTGGAGCGTATTTCGCCTCTCGCTCTCGCATGCGAAAAGGTTCAGGGAGTAAGGATCGAGCGGTTGCGACAAGTCGACGGGTGCGAGAAGTCCGAGTCCCGGAACCAGCCGCAGGGGCTCGTACCCGAGGTCCGAGAACTTGCGCACCAGATCAAGATCGATGTCCTGTCCACTTTTGATTTCGAACATGACCAGGGGTGATTCCTGGTCGAGGAAACGGCGACCGCCATCGATGATCTGCTTTTCCGCGCCCTCGGCGTCCAGCTTTACGAAGTCGACGGATTCGATTCCGCACTTATGGGCGAACTCGTCAAGCCTCAAAACCTTGACCAACTCGCCTCGTTGGAATTGCGAGGTGTCGTCCACTAGACGGTTACATTCGGAGCCGGCTTGGCTCGACAGCCTGAGCTCGCCGCTCTTGTCGCTCAACGCGTGTTCAAAAATCTCAACGTTGCCGAAATTGTTCAAAGCCACGTTCGCCCGCAGCCATCTGGCGGTGGTTGAGGCGGGCTCGACGCTGTATACCCGCCCGTTGGGACCAACGCCTTGAGCCGCGAGCAGTGTGTAGACACCGAAGTTGGCACCAACGTCTAATACGCGCATTCCCGGGGACAGAAATTTACGCAAAAACGTGGTCTCGTCTTCGAACCAGTCCTCCTGTTCCAGCAGCACGTATGTGGTGAGCTGATCGAGATCGTCGGGCAATACCATGCGGCTACCGTTACGCGTCTCGAGATCGATCGCTCCGGCCACCTCGAGCGGCATTGAGATTTTTTCGTGCTCTTTAACATCAGCGTTCTGCCAGTGATCCCAGCAGCGAAGGTAGCTCGTCTCCATCGCCTCAACGAAGGACTGCGCGTCACACAGGGGCGAAGCCAGTATTCGACTCCTGAGCGTATCAACATAGGACTTGCGTTGTTCCTGGTCCGCCGCCAGCGTTATCGCCTTGCCGACATATTCATCCTCCGAGGCGGCCACCAGCTCGGGCAGTTGCAAAGAAGTGAGCAAGCTGGCACCCACCCGACCCGCGTGCGCCTTGCCCGCTAAGGTCACCACCGGAACGCCCATGTATAGCGCTTCGCAGGTGGTAGTGGTGCCGTTGTAGGGGAAGGTGTCCAGGGCGACGTCCACGCGCGCGTACAGAGCCAGGTGCTCCTCCACGGTCGCGGTGTGCCCGAGAAGCTCGATGCGATGCGACGAAATCCCGGCCGCCTCGAAGCACCTCTCGACCCGCGCGCGCGTGCCGGAATCCACCAGCGGGGTGGCTTTGAGCAACAGCTTGGATCCGCGCGCGCCGTCGAGAATCCGGCACCAGCATTGGATTAGTTCTGGAGATACCTTCCGCAGTTCGTTGAAGGAACCGAAGGTGACTGTGCCGTCGCCCGGATCGAACGGCGCAACTTGTGGCGCGCTATGCGGCGGCCGGTAGCACAAGAAAGTATGAGGCAAGCGGACGAGCGTTTCCGAATACTCCCTTTCTGCCGCCTGGGGCGGATCGGCGATCCCGTCGGTCAGTCGGTAGTCTAATTCGGGCAGGCCGGTGGTTGCCGGGTAACCAAGGTACGCAAGTTGGACCGGCGCCGGCTTCTGCGCGAACACCGGCAGCCGGTTGCCGGCGGTGTGGCCGGCCAGATCCACCAGCAAATCGATTTGGTCCTCACGTATGCGCTCTGCCAGCTTCTCATCGCTATTGGAGCTTACGTCGCGCCAGTGTTCGGTAAGCGCACGTAAGCGTTCAGTCACCGAGTCTGGTTTTGTGACGTCTGAATAACAATACACTTCGAATCGCCCGCGATCGTGCCCCTCGATGAGCGGTTCGATAAAATAGGCGACCGAATGCCGTCGGAAATCCGGGGACAAGTACCCTACCCGCAGTCGTCGCCCGTTCAATACATATTTTTCGTGTTTGATCGTCGCACGAGCCCGCTCGGGAGCCAGCGAACAACGAAAGCTCGAATGCAGTTCATTGACCAGACTGGAGTCACCCTGATGGCGATAGTTGGTTACGGCGATGAAGTTGGAAAGCGTTAACTTATTCAGGGAATCAATTTCCAGCGCTCTTTTGTAAGCATCGACCGACTCTTCGTGGCGGTTTTGAAGGTGATAGATTCCGCCAAGATTGTGCAAGGATGTTTCAAAATCGGGCTGAATGCGAACCGCTTGCTCTAATACTTTCGCTGCTTCCTCGTATTGTCCGTCGTCACTCAAAAGTATGCCGAGATTGTTGAGAGCACCTGGCTGGCGCGGCTCAGCATCGAGCGTGCGGCGATACCACGCAATAGCGTCTTTCCGCCGGCCGTTCTCAGCCGCCGTTTCAGCAAGCCGCCTCCAGGCCAGCGCATTGCCTGGATTCTGCTCCGCAACCGTTCGAAATTCTTCCATCGCGGCAACCGAGTTTCCGCTCAGATGCAATGCGTCAGCGAGCTGCATTCGTAACTCGTGGTCCTGCGGCGATCTGTCGAGGGCCTGGCGAAAACACTCCGCAGAGTTTCTAGGGTCACCCAGTCGGACGTGGAGATTGGCGAGGTTGCGGTAGGCTACAGGCGACGATGGATTGTTTTTCACAGCGCATTCCAGCGAATGCCGCGCCTTGTCGTATCGACCGGTCTCGAGCCAGGCCGCACCCAGGTCGTTGAGCGCGTCAGCGTTAGTACTATCGAGTTCGATGGTGCGCTGAAGATGAACGATTGCTTTCCCGATATCGCCACTCTTCAAATGCAGCCTGGCGAGACCAAAATGAAGCGCGGCCCTGCTGGGATCAAGTCTGAGCGCAGTCTCGAGCAAGCGCTTTGCTTCATCCGGACTACCCATGAGTCGCCGTACGTCGGCCAGATCGGCGAGGATATCTACGTCATCGGGCAGCAGGGAACGTGCGCGTCGAAGAAACGCTTCTGCCTCGCCGAACGCTTCACGCTCTCCGTGAACCCGGCCGAGCAGATGGAGTCCCGGAACAAAATCCGGATCCTTAGCGAGAATCGTCCGATAGATCTTTTCAGCTCCGTCTAGGTCGCCCTGCGTATGCCGGGTCACAGCTTCGCGAAACAACGGGGTAACCGAATCGTGTCCTGGATTATTCCGGCCGCGCACGGCCGCCGGCCGATCAGTCGGAGGTCCGCCGCCCAGGGATTGTCTCAACCAGCGGAGTAAACGCATCAAAGGAATATAGATGACTGTGCGGAAATTCCGATTGCTTCAGTGCAAGCGGCATCCCCTCCCCCTCACGTTGTGGGGAGCGCACCCCACTTTCCATGGTCGCAGACAGGAGGGTAAGCCAAAGAGCGTATGGAGAAATACAGTCACTGAACGCGCCAAGCGCTTTGGTACGTTAGCCCTGCAAAGAAACCATCGGTTAGACAGGAACCCAGAATGCTTAGGTAGATAGCGTTGCCAAAATGAGTACGTAAGAAAACCGTAACCTAATCGAGTTATTTCCGGTTGAGGCTCAAAATGAGCCCTTTTGTTGCCTCATCAACGAAGGCTTCCCTGTAGCCGAGCTCCTTGAGTTCCCATTTGAACGTGTTCCCAAGTCGAGCTTTTCCATAAATTCCGAGCTTGTTTTCGGCCTGGAAGTCGGCAGCCTTGTGGTAGATTTTGTCAAGCGCCTTGCCCAGCTGCCTTTTGGTCTTTTTATTCAAGGGTCGGTCCTCGTACCCCACTTCGTATTGACGGGCCAGCTCGTGGGCAAGCGACTTAGAAAATTCGTCCAGATGCTTATTGCTCGTCTTGTTGAACATGATAAGGATCGCTGCTCGAAAAACTCCAGGGCAAAGCTACATTACCTGCGATTCAGGGCATCGATTTCCGCAAGTCCCTCGTAACTCGGATAATTCAAACGCAGCACGCGAACGCTGTCAGACGCGAGTTCATTCAGCCCCATGACGGTGTATGCCTTGGCCATGACCGCGAGCGCCTCGGGCACAGCGGGCGTTCGCTGGAAATTCTCCACTACGTAGCGCGCGCGGTTGGCGGCCGCGACGTAAGCCCCGCGGCGCATGTAGTAGTTGGCTATGTGAATTTCGTGTTGCGCTAGCATGTTCTTAAGGTAGACCATGCGCTGAGACGCGTCCTCTGCGTACTTGCTGTTCGGGAAGCGGCGAACGAGTTCCGAGAAGGCTTCGAATGATTCGCGGGCTGCGCCCGGGTCACGAAGTGACATGTCCCGGGGGAAAAAGCGGTCGAAAAAGCTTCGTCCCTGCGTAAAGTGGATCAGTCCCTTCAAGTAGTGCGCGTAGTCGACGTTTGGATGTCTGGGATGAAGCTTGATGAATCGGTCGGTAGCTGCAATTGCTGACGCCGGCTCGTCAAACTTATAGTACGCGTAAGCGATGTCGAGCTGCGCCTGCTGGGCTAATCTGCCGAATGGAAAACGCGACTCCAGCTTTTGATAGTAGTCTATGGCCGTTTCGTAGTCTCCGTTATCCATGTTCAGCTTCGCCTCTTCATACAGGCGTTCGGCCGACCAGTCACGCGTCTTGTCCTGCTCCTTGCCCCAAGACGCACAACCGGCGATGAGAGTGAGCGACAGTACGAGTGCAGTTAAATCGCGAATTATAATCATGGTTTTCATCCGAGCTAGAGTAATCCAGAAGCCGTCCCTCGGCAAAGACATGCCATGAGCGATCGAACTCACCTTGTCGCGACCATTCCCGAAGCCCTCGCGGGCGCGCGCGTGGACCAGGCCCTGGCGCAACTTTTTCCGCAATACTCCCGCAGCCGCATCCAGCAGTGGATTCGATCCGGGCACGCGATTCTGGACGGTCGGCGACGCAAGCAAAAGGATCTCGTTGACGGAGGTGAACGGGTGGAAATTGAGGTCCATGTTGAGCCCGACGATCGCTGGGCCGCTCAGCCTATCGATATCAACGTCGTTTACGAGGACGAGAATCTGATTGTGGTGAACAAACCCGCCGGCCTGGTGGTCCACCCCGGCGCCGGCAATCCCGCCGGCACGCTGGTCAACGCGCTGATTCATCACTACCCCGCCCTGGCCAAGGTGCCGCGCGCCGGTATCGTGCACCGGCTGGACAAGGACACCTCGGGCCTGATTCTGGTGGCCAAGGATCTGTCGGCCCATCAGCGCCTGGTCAAACTAATCGCTGAACGCGCCGTCAGGCGCGAATACGAGGCCGTGGTGCTCGGGCACCTGATCAGCGGCGGTCGGCTGGACGGTGCGATAGGCCGGCATCCGCTGAAACGCACGCGGATGGCCGTAGTGCCTGCAGGCCGTAAGGCGACGACCCATTTGCGCGTCATCCGCCGCTACCCCGGCCTCACTCATTTAAGAGTGCAGCTTGAAACCGGACGTACCCATCAAATCCGCGTGCACCTGGCTCACGCCGGGCATCCGGTGGTCGGAGACCGAAGCTACGGGGGCTACGGCAAATCGCCGCCGGGAGCCGGCCCCGTGCTGAAGGAGGCGGTCCGACGCTTCCCCCGCCAGGCGCTTCACGCCGTCAAGCTGACCGTTCCGGGCTTCGGCGACGAAGCCGGCATCGGCTTCAGCGCGCCGCTGCCGGCGGACATGGCGCAACTGCTCGAGCTCGCCCGGTCGGCGTCCGAACCATGAACGCCCAAACGACGGGCGGCTATCCCGGTCCAGAGCCTCTGGCGCCGATCGTCCCCGACTGGCCGGCACCGGCCCACGTGTGCGCCTATTCCACCACTCGCCTGGGCGGAGTGAGCGCTCCCCCCTTCGACAGCCTCAATCTGTCTTTTTCAAGCGGTGACAAGCCGGAATGTGTGAAGCAAAACCGGGCGCGGGTAATGTCGGCACTGGGTCTTCCCGAAGCCCCCCGCTGGTTGAAGCAGGTTCACGGAGTCCGGGTGGTTGACGCGGACCTGGCCGTTCATCACCCGCAAGCCGATGCGTCCACCTCGAATCGACCGGGTGAGGTCCTGGCAGTGATGACGGCCGATTGTATTCCGGTTCTGATCTGTGACCAGCTCGGCCGCCGGGTAGCAGCAGCCCACGCGGGCTGGCGAGGACTTGCCGCAGGGGTGCTTGAAGCCACTATCGACGCTATGGAATGTAATACGTCGGAGTTGCTGGCGTGGCTCGGCCCGGGCATCGGCCCGCAGGCCTTCGAAGTGGGACCGGAAGTGTGTGAAGCCTTTCTGGCAGCAGATCCCGGCGCCGCGGCAGCGTTTCGGCCGGGAACCGGAGACCGTCTGCTGGCCGATCTCTACCAGCTTGCCCGCCGACGGCTCGAGCGCGCGGGCGTAGATGCGGTGTTCGGCGCAGAGCACTGCAGCTATAGCGACCCGTCGCGGTTTTTTTCCTACCGGCGCGAGGGCAAGCGAAGCGGGCGCATGGGAAGCTTTATCTGGCTTGAAGATTGAAACGAGAGGCCAGCTTGATTTGTACCGGTACGCCCGCATCTAAAAGGTATTCGACTGCTACCTCGAGGGAGCCCTATCCATGAGAATGGACAAGCTGACGACCAAATTTCAGATGGCGCTGGCGGATGCCCAGAGCCTGGCGGTGGGCGCCGACCACCAGTTCATCGAGCCTTTGCACGTAATGGTCGCGCTGCTTGATCAGCAGGGCGGAAGCGTGCGCCATCTGCTGGCTCAGTCCAACGTCAACGTGAATGCGCTCCGCTCGCAGCTTGGGGTAGCGCTTGATCGATTGCCGAAAGTGGAAGGCACGGGCGGCGACGTGCAGATTTCCAACGAGCTCAACCGGCATCTAAACGTCACCGACAAACTGGCGCAGAAACGAAACGATCAGTTCATCTCCAGTGAATTGTTTATCCTCGCCGCGCTGGAGATAGGCGGAACGCTCGGCGACCTGCTCAAGTCCCACGGCGCAAACAAAGAGGCCGTTGAAGGCGCAATTGAGCGGGTGCGCGGCGGTGAGTCGGTCACCGACCCTAACGCCGAGGAGCAGCGCCAGGCGCTGGAAAAATTCACCATCGACGTCACCGAGCGAGCCGAGCAGGGCAAACTGGACCCTGTCATCGGCCGCGATGACGAGATCCGCCGAACGATTCAGGTGCTGCAGCGCAGGACCAAGAATAATCCGGTGCTCATCGGCGAACCGGGGGTGGGTAAGACCGCCATCGTCGAGGGCCTGGCCCAGCGAATCGTCAACGGCGAAGTTCCCGAAAGTCTCAAGGACAAGCGGCTGCTGGCGCTGGATATGGGCGCGCTTATCGCCGGCACAAAATACCGTGGCGAGTTCGAAGAGCGGATGAAAGCCGTGCTCAACGATCTGGCCAAGCAGCAGGGCCAGATCATCCTCTTCATCGACGAGCTGCACACCATGGTCGGCGCCGGCAAGGCGGAGGGCGCCATGGACGCCGGCAACATGCTCAAGCCCGCGCTGGCCCGCGGCGAGCTGCACTGCGTCGGCGCCACAACCCTGGACGAGTACCGCAAATACGTGGAGAAGGACGCGGCGCTGGAGCGACGCTTCCAGAAAGTGCTGGTGGACGAGCCCAGCGTCGAGGACACCATCGCCATTTTGCGTGGACTGAAAGAGCGCTACGAGGTGCACCACGGGGTGGACATCACCGACCCGGCCATCGTGGCCGCGGCCACCCTCTCTCACCGCTATATTTCCGATCGCAAGCTGCCCGATAAAGCCATCGACCTGGTGGACGAGGCCGCCAGCCGCATTCGCATGGAGATTGACTCCAAGCCTGAAGCCATGGATCGCCTCGACCGCCGGCTGATACAGCTCAAGATTGAGCGCGAGGCGCTGAAAAAAGAGACAGACAAGGCTTCGAAGGAGCGCCTGAAAAAGCTCGAGAGCGAAATCAAAACCGCGGAGAAGGAATACTCCGACTTGGATGAGGTATGGAAGGCGGAAAAGGCCGCGGTACACGGCACCCAGCACATCAAGGAAGAGCTCGAGCGCGCCCGTATAGAGCTAGAAACGGCGAGCCGCGCCGGCGATTTGACCCGCATGTCGGAGCTTCAGTACGGGCGCATTCCGGAGCTGGAAAAGCAGCTCAATGCAGCCGCCAAGGCAGAGCTGAATGAAATGAAGCTGCTTCGAGTCTCGGTCACCGAGGAGGAAATTGCCGAGGTGGTCTCAAAGTGGACCGGTATTCCGGTGTCCAAAATGCTCGAGAGCGAACGGGAAAAGCTGCTGCGGATGGAGGATGCGCTACATCGCCGCGTGGTGGGCCAGGACGAAGCCGTGACGGCGATTGCCAACGCCATCCGCCGCTCCCGCGCCGGACTCTCAGACGCCAGGCGGCCGAACGGTTCATTCTTATTCTTAGGCCCAACCGGGGTAGGCAAGACCGAACTCACCAAAGCGCTTGCTGAATTCTTGTTCGATACAGAGGAGGCGATGGTGCGCCTCGACATGTCGGAGTTCATGGAAAAGCACTCGGTCGCGCGCCTCATCGGCGCGCCTCCCGGCTACGTGGGTTTCGAGGAAGGCGGCTATCTCACCGAGGCGGTACGGCGCAAGCCCTACTCCGTTTTGCTGCTGGACGAGGTGGAGAAAGCCCACCCTGACGTTTTCAATATCCTGCTTCAGGTGCTTGAGGACGGGCGATTGACCGACGGCCACGGACGCACGGTGGATTTTCGCAATACCGTCATTGTCATGACCTCGAACTTAGGCTCGGAAGTCATCCAGGATCTCGCCGGCGAGGAGCACTACGAAGCCATGAAAGCCTCGGTGATGGAAATCGTGGGCCGCCATTTCCGACCCGAATTCATCAACCGGGTGGACGAGGTGGTGGTTTTCCATCCGCTGGTTAAGGAGCAGATCCGCGCCATCGCCGCGATTCAGGTGGGCGAACTGCGATCCCGGTTGGCAAACCAGCACTTCGGGCTTCAGGTTGCAGACAACGCCCTGGATCTGCTCGGCGAGGCAGGCTTCGACCCGGTCTACGGGGCGAGGCCGTTGAAACGCGCCATCCAGCAACAGCTGGAAAATCCGCTGGCGCAGGACATCCTGGCCGGAAAGTTCGTCCCCGGAGACCGAATCGCCGTGGAGGTCAAGGACGGGCGTTTGAGCTTCGACAAGTCCCGCGCCCAAGCCGCCTGAGGACGCCCGGCGGGCGGCCTTTAGGGCGCGGCATCGCAAAACCCGGTCACTGGCCGGGATTTTCTTTAAATTTCATGGGGATATCGCATTTTGGTTGGTCAAAAGCCAGGTTAACTACTACTATTGATTGAGTCCTAATAAGAGCCCGCAAAGGAGCGCCCCCGTCGATGGCCGTATCTACCGCCAACGTTCCCCTGACCGGCTTGGCCCGAAAGCTTGTCGCGGACGGATTATTGGAGCAGAAAGTGGCCCAGGAGGCCTGGCAGCAGTCGTTCCGGGAAAAAATTCCGTTCGTCAGCCACGTGGTGAGCAAAGGCCTGATCAAGGGCGACGTGGTGGCCCAAATCGCAGCCGACGAATTCGGCGTCCCGCTGATCGACCTCAACGCTGTCGACATCGATCCCGACGTCACCAAGCTGGTGCAAGAGAAGCTGATTCGCGATAACCATGCCCTGCCCATTTACAAGCGCGGAAGCCGCCTGTTTGTGGCGGTCTCCGATCCGACCAACCTGCAGGCCTTGGACGAGATGAAGTTCGCCTCCGGTGCCCAGGCGGAGCCCGTCATCGTCGAGGATGACAAGCTGCTCCGGGTCATGGACAAGGCGCTCGAGGCGGTGGATACCTCCATGAACATGGGCGAAGGGGAGGATTTCGAGGACCTCGAGGGGCTCGAGGTCGCGGATGAAAGCAGAGACGATGATCCCGGCAACCTGGACGTCGACGACGCCCCGGTGGTCAAGTTCGTTAACAAGCTGCTTTTAGACTGCATGAAAAAAGGCGCCTCGGATATCCACATCGAGCCTTACGAGAAATTCTGCCGGGTACGCCTGCGCATCGACGGCGTGCTGCAGGAAGTGGCCAAGCCGCCGCTGGCGCTATCCAACAAGATCACCGCCCGGGTCAAAGTCATGGCGCGCCTCGACGTCTCGGAACGGCGAGTGCCGCAGGACGGGCGCATCAAGCTCAAGCTGTCCAAGACCAAGGCTATCGATTTCCGCGTCAGCACCTGCCCCACTCTATTCGGTGAAAAAACCGTGATGCGTCTTCTGGACTCGAGCATGAGTATCCCGCTCGAGGCCCTGGGGTACGAGGACTATCAGCTCAAGATTTATCTGCGAAACTTGAAAAAGCCCTACGGCATGTTTCTCGTTACCGGTCCCACCGGCAGCGGCAAAACCGTATCGCTCTACAGCGGGATCAATCTTCTCAATAAGCCGGACATCAATATCTCCACCGCCGAGGACCCGGTGGAAATCAACCTCCCGGGCGTCAATCAGGTGCAGATCGACGAGCGCACCGGTATGACCTTCGAGAAAGCCCTGAAGGCGTTTCTTCGCCAGGATCCGGACATTATTCTGGTGGGTGAGATCCGTGACCTCCTGACCGGCAACATCGCCATCAAGGCGGCGCAGACGGGACATATGGTCATGGCCACGCTGCACACTAACGACGCGCCGCAGACGCTGACCCGTATGGTGGACATGGGCATCAAGCCCTACGCCATCGCCACCGCGGTGAACGTAATCACCGCCCAGCGCCTTGGCCGCAGGCTGTGCAGCAACTGCAAGGAGCCGATGGAGGTTCCAAAAAAGGCGCTGCTCAAGGAGGGCTTCACCGAGAAGGACATCGAGGACCCGAATTTTCGCGTATTCCACCCCAAAGGCTGTGACCAGTGCACGGCCGGATACAAGGGCCGTGTGGGAATCTATCAGGTGATGGAGGTTTCCGACGAGATGGAGCGCATGGTCATGGAAGGCCGCAACGCCATCGACATCGCGGACCAGGCGCGTCGAGAGGGCATCCCGGACCTCCGCCAGTCCGGGCTGAAAAAGGTCAAGGACGGTGTCTTAAGTATCGAAGAAATGAACCGCGTTACGCAGGAGTAAGAGCCGATGGCACAGGCGGCAGCAAAAGCCAATATGTTTGTCTGGGAGGGTACGGACAAGCGCGGCAAGAAAGTTAAAGGAGAAATGTCCGGTCAAAGCGACGCCCTCGTCAAGGCGACATTGCGCCGTCAGGGCATCAACGTAGGCAAGGTAAAGAAAAAGCCTAAGCCCCTTTTCGGAGTAAACAAGAAAGTCACCGCAAAGGACATTGCGGTATTCAGCCGGCAATTGGCGACCATGATGTCCGCGGGCGTTCCTCTCGTTCAGGCTTTCGAAATCGTCGGCAGAGGCCACGAAAATCCCGGAATGCAGGAGCTCATTCTGAACGTCAAGGGCGACGTCGAGGCAGGCAACACGCTTGCGGACTCCTTGGCCAAGCACCCGCTGCATTTTGACGAGCTGTTCGTGAACCTGGTCAGGGCTGGCGAAGCGGGCGGTATTCTCGAAACCCTGCTGGACAAGATCGCCACCTACAAGGAAAAGACCGAGGTCATCAAATCCAAGATCAAGAAGGCGCTCTTTTATCCCACCGCGGTACTCGTAATGGCCTTCGTTGTCACTGCAGTGTTAATGATCTTCGTGATTCCGCAGTTCGCCGCGCTTTTCCGGGATTTTGGCGCTGACCTTCCCGCAATGACCAAGATGGTCATCGCCATGTCCGATTTCGCCGTCGATAACGTCGGGATTCTTTTTATCGGAATCGTAGGCAGCGTGGTCGGCTTGGTGCAGCTCAACAAGCGAAGCATTGCTTTCCAGCATCTGATGCAACGCATCGTGCTCAGGGCCCCGGTGTTCGGCGACATCATCGTCAAGGCGACCATTGCCCGGTTTGCGCGCACTTTGAGCACAATGTTCGCCGCGGGTGTTCCGCTGGTGGAGGCGATGGACTCGGTGGCCGGCGCCGCGGGTAACGTGGTTTATGGCAATGCAATTCTGAAGATGCGGGACGAGATCGCCACCGGCCAGCAGCTCCAGGTAGCCATGCGCGATACGGGATTGTTCCCCAACATGGTGGTACAGATGGTGGCCATCGGCGAGGAGTCGGGCTCCATAGACTCGATGCTCGGCAAAGTTGCGGATTTTTACGAGCAGGAAGTCGACGATGCGGTCGACGCCATGAGCAGTCTCATGGAGCCGATAATCATGGCGGTACTTGGCGTCCTTATCGGCGGACTTGTGATTGCCATGTATCTTCCGATTTTCAAAATGGGCCAGGTTGTCTAACCCGGCCCATCTCCAAGCCCACCGCCAACGCGTACTCTGCTAACCGTGAATGCTCCTCGAAGGGTCATTGATTCCCTTCGAGGCGATTCGCTCGCTCTCGATCTATGCTTCTGATCGATTACCTGCGGGACAAT
>JBFHVA010000095.1:0-12557 GCA_041589735.1 Gammaproteobacteria bacterium
ACCAGCGCGCCGGTGATAATGAGCGCGGTGTTTTCCAGGGTGAAGCCGATGCCGGCCGCGGCCCAGCCGGAATAGGAGTTCAGCATCGATATCACCACCGGCATGTCGGCGCCGCCGATGGGAATGATGATCAGCACGCCGATCAGGAAAGCGAGCAGCGTCAGGCTCCAGAAACCAAGATGCGATTCGGTCATACAGAACCAGACGATGAAAGCAACGATGGCGATGCCGAGCAGCGCGTTGAGCGGATGTTGACCGGGGAACACCACCGGTTTCCCGGAAACGAGTCCCTGCAGCTTGGTAAACGCCACCACGGATCCGGAAAACGTGATCGCGCCAATGGCTGAACCCAGCGACATTTCGATCAGGCTCGCGGTACTGATGGCACCGGGCATGCCGATGCCGTAGGCCTGAGGCGTCATCAGCGCCGCCCCCGCGACCAGCACCGCGGCCATGCCGACCAGGCTGTGAAACGCGGCCACCAGCTGCGGCATGGCGGTCATGGGGATGCGCTTGGCGATGAAGGCGCCGATTCCGCCGCCGATGCCCATTCCGGCGATGATCAGCACCCAGGTGGTGACGTCGGAAACGCGGGCGACGAACAGCGTCGTCACCACCGCGATGACCATTCCCGTCATGCCCAGGAAATTTCCGCGGCGGGAAGACTCCGGCGAGGAAAGTCCGCGCAGGGCAAGAATGAACAGCGCGCCGGCAACGAGATAAAGCAGCGCGGCGAGGTTGACCGACATGCCTTAGGACTCCTTCTTCGCGGGCTGCTGCTTCTTCTTGTACATGCCCAGCATGCGCTGAGTAACGAGGAAGCCTCCGAAAATATTCACCGAAGCCAAGGTCACGGCGAGAAAACCGAGGATCTTCGACGTGGTGGTGCCCTCCGCGCCGAGCTCCACCGCAACGGCCAGCAGCGCGCCCACCACGATCACCGACGAGATGGCATTGGTTACCGACATCAGTGGTGTGTGCAGCGCCGGGGTCACGCTCCAGACCACGTAGTAGCCGACGAATATCGCCAATACGAAGATGGAGACGCGAAAGACAAATGGATCAATTTGCGCGGCTTCGCCCATCAGTTTGTCTCCTCCTTAAGAGAAGGATGCACCACCTCGCCGTTTCGGGTCAGCGCCGTGCCTTCGACCACGGCGTCTTCCCAGTCGAGCTCGAGATTGCCCGATTCCTTTTTGACAAAAGGCGAGAGGAAATTGAACAGGTTTCTGGCATAAAGCGCGGAAGCGTCCACCGGCAGGTGACCGGCCAGGTTCAGATGGCCCATGATCGTCACACCGTTGTGATCGACAATCTCATCGGGCTTGGATAGCGGGCAGTTCCCGCCCTGCTCCACCGCCAGATCGACGATGATGGCGCCGGGCTTCATCCGCTCCACCATCTCTTTGCTCACCAGAACGGGCGCCGGCTTTCCTGGAATCAGCGCGGTGGTGATAACGATGTCCTGCTTGGCAACCGTGTCGGCGATCAGCTCGGCCTGTTTGCGCTTGAACTCTTCGCTCATTTCTTTTGCGTAGCCGGCCTTGGTTTCCGCATCCTTGGTCTCCTCGCTCTCCACCATGACGAAGTTGGCGCCGAGGCTTTCCACCTGCTCCTTGACGGCGGGACGCACGTCCGTGGCGGAAACAATCGCGCCGAGGCGCCGCGCGGTGGCGATGGCCTGCAGCCCGGCAACGCCTGCCCCGAGGACAAATACGCGCGCCGGAGGAATGGTGCCTGCGGCGGTCATCATCATCGGCATGGCGCGGTTGAGCTCCGAAGCCGCGTCCACCACCGCCTTGTAGCCGGCGAGGTTCGACTGCGAGGACAACACGTCCATAGACTGCGCCCGGCTGATGCGCGGCATGAACTCCATGGCGAAGGCGTCGATGCCGCGCTGGGCGTAATCTTTGGCGTTTTCTTTGTCACCGTGGGGCGCGAGCATGCCGATGAGCACCGCGCCTTTCTTGAAATGTTCGAGCTCTTCTTTCTCCGGCCGGCGGACTTTGAGCACCGCGTCCGCGCCGCCGATTACCCTGGAGAGATCGCTCTCAACGCTCGCGCCGGCTTCCTTGTAGGCCTCGTCGGTAAAACGTGAACGTGCACCTGCGCCCTGCTCCACCACCACCTCAGCGCTTAAGGCCACGAATTTCTTCACGGTCTCGGGGGATGCCGCAACGCGGGTTTCTCGCTCGTGGCGCTCTTTGGGGATGGCAAGCTTCATGGATAGCCGTTGTTCTTATGGACTCGCGTCCTGCGGGGCCCCGGAAGTCGTTATTGGTTGCTTGTGCGAAGCAGCATTATTGTACAGGTGCGTCCGGCGCTGACAACCTTAGCGTGAAATGTCTCATCCTTGAAACAGCGCCAGCGGCACGCGCATCTCGGCGCTGCTCAAGCCCCCGTGAACGCCGATCATCTTTTTCCCGTGCTTCTCCGTCGCCAGGCGGTCCCCGATTGCGTAATTCTTCTTCATTATCAGGCAGTAATGGCCGATTCGCTCGCGCAGCCGTGGGTGCGGATCGCCCAAGCCAAAATAACCGCGGGTGATCAGATCTTCGCTGGGATAAAGCTCGCAACAGTCGCTCAAGCGCTCGCGCACGTAGTCCTCGAAGTCCCGTTCCCGGTGCGCGTCGACGTAGCAGTATGCCGCCCGCGGCTCACCGCAAAGCGGCGCCACCAGCATTTGGCCGAGCTCCGGATGGTCGCTCAACTGCACCCAGCTGTTTTCGTCGGTGTCCACGAAGCCATGATCGGCGGTTACGATGAGGCAGACATCGCGTCGCAAGTTGTCGAGCAGCTCGACGACGTAGCCGTCGATCTCTTCTAAGTGGGCGAGGGCCGCGTCGCTTTCCATACCGCAGCGGTGTCCAAGGGTGTCGAGCTCGGGCCAGTAAGCGTACGTAAAGCTCGGTTTGCGGCTTGCGGTAATTCTGCGGATTCTTCCGAACATCTGCTTCAGCGTTCGGAAGGGCTTGACCATCGCCGTGCCCGTGTGTGCGCGGGTGTAAGGAGAGTCCCAGAGCGATGCGGGCTGAACCATGAAACAGTCGCGCTCGATCCGATCGAAGACCGGACGCCGGTCAAACAACGTTTCCGCTTTGAGCCCGCAGGTGCCGAGCATCCGGCTTCCGGCGCGGGTTCGAAACGGCAGCGGTGAGGCCACGATTCCGATTTCCCGGAGCCATACGTACCATCCGGTGAGCCCGTGCTGCTGAGGCGCGTCAGCGGTGAGATATGTGCTGATGGCGGTGGTGGTGGTGGACGGAAATACCGAGGTCATGGGCGCTTTCAGCGACGGGGCCAGCGCGCCGCCCGGCAGACGCCGGCGAAGATAGTCGTAACCGAGTCCGTCGATAACTAGCATAACCACGTGCTGCATCTCTTCGAGCATTACGGGCGGGAGGTCCGGATGAGTCACATACAGAGCCTCGCTCGTGCCGGGCGCATGATGATCTCCACCAAGACCACTGACGATTGAAGCCATGAGGTTGACGATACTTCCGCCGTTGTAATCGGGTAGCAGCATCTCGAGACTTGATCGGAGGTCGAAACCGGGTTAACCCTTTACCCACCGTGATCCAGAGTGTTTTGTGAAACCGATTCTAAGCCCATTCGATCCGGCTGCGCGAACGAGCATGTTTTCACGCAATGCCCTGCGCGGCATCACGGCCTGGGCGCTCATCACGGGCGCCGCTGCACTCGCGCCTCCCGCGGCTTTTTCGCTCCAAGACGGCCAGGAATTCAAGGACTGGAGCGCGCGCTGCGAAACACCCAAGGGCGCAGAGCAGGAGCGTTGCTACATCTTTCAACGGCTGGTCACAAAAAAAGACGATGGCTATCTGCCCGTGTTGCACGTACTGGTGGGCTACATTACCGCCGACGGAAAACCGGGCCTGTTTGCCACCGTTCCCTTGGGCGTTTCGCTGCCCCAGGGGCTTCAAATCCGCGTCGACGGCGGCGAGCCGATCCGCTTCGGCTACAGCCACTGCAACAACCAAGGCTGCCTGGGCGCGCTGGCGCTGTCCGACGATCTGATTGCAAAAATGAAAGCCGGAAAAGAGGCGATGATTACCTTTCACGCCGGAACTGAGCAGCCGGTTTCCATCCGCGTTTCGCTCAAGGGGTTTACCGCGGGTTTCAACGCGCTGCGCTGATCCCCGTTTATACCGGAGTCTTCGCGTCGATCAGTTGCGGGACGGCCCGTCGCCGACACTTTCGGCCGCCGCGGTACGCGCTTGTTTGCTCAGCGGAAGCTCGACCGTAAAGGTGGTGCCCGCTCCCCGATTGCTGGCGACGTGGATGCGCCCGCCGTGATGGCTGACGATGCGCTGGGAAATCGCGAGTCCGAGTCCGGTGCCGGCGCGCTTCCCGCTCTGCGCTCCTTCCAGCTGCTGAAACTTCTCGAACAGGCGGCCGATTTGATCCGGCGCAATGCCGGGACCGTTGTCGGCCACCTCGAGGCGCACCTGGCCGCCGTCGTGGTTCAGCTTGAGTTCGACCCGGCCGCGTTTTGGCTCGCAGAATTTCTCCGCGTTGGAGAGCAGGTTCATCAGCACCTGGGTGAGCCGGTCCGGATCGCCGCGCACCCACACGGGTGTTTCCGGCAGCGCGATATCGAGCGCGATCTCGCTGTCGCTGTAGAGCTGACTCATGGAAGAGGCGGCGGTCCTGGCCGGCTCGCGCAGATCCACCTGCTCCGTTCGCCACTCCATGCTTCCGGCCTCGATCTTGGCCAGGTCCAGCACTTCGTTGATCAGCCGGGTGAGGCGCTCGGTCTCCTTGACGATGATGTCGAGAAACTCCTGGCGCTGCTTTGGGTCGAGATCCGGATCCTGCTGCAGGATCTCGGAGAAAGCCCGGATTGAGGTCAGCGGCGTGCGCAGCTCGTGGCTCACCGTGGCCACGAACTCGTCTTTGAGCCGGTCGAGCTCCTTCAACCGCTCGTTGGCTTCTTTGAGCTCCCGAGTCGCCGCTTCCAGCGCGAGTGACTTTTCCTCCAGCCTGCGGCTGTATTCCATGACCTTGGAGGTCTCGTCGACAATGCTCATCACCTTGTCGATGCTCAAGGCTTCGCCGCGCACCGTCGAAGCCACCATCACCCGGGCCGAGGCGGAACCAATGGCGCCGGACAAAAGCCGCTCCACCTGCTCCACCAGCGACGGGTTGGCCTCCGCGTCCTCGTTCAGCTCGACCGCGCTGGCGGAGGCGAAATCGCTGAGCGCCCGTTCGGCCTGCGCTTCGCCAAGGAAACGCGCCAGCAGCGCGCGCAGCTCGGAAACGGTGGCGGTGCCGGACCAGTAGCCCGCGGGCTCGCCCGCTTCCTCGCGGAACGGATCGACAAAGGTTGCCGCCTGCACCCGCTCCAACACCGATTGGTGCGAAAACAGCGACACCGCCACCAGCGAGCCGGCGTTCAGCAGCAGACTCCAGAAGGTGGCGTGGGAAATGGGATCCAGACCCTCGAGCCCGAACAGCGCGTAGGGCTTCAAGATCTCGATGCCGAGAAGGCCGTCGGCGACAAACGCGTCCGGGATCCAGCCGGAGCGCGCAAAGCCCGGCAGCAGCAGCGTGTACCCCCAGACAATGAAGCCCGCCAGCAGTCCGGTCATGGCACCCAGCCGGCTGGCGCCGCGCCAGTAGATCCCGGCGAGAATCGCGGGCGCGAACTGAGCCGCGGCGACGAAGGACACCAGACCGATGGTCACCAGGGTGTAGGACTCGCCGATGAGCCGGAAGTAGGCGTAGCCGAGCAGCAGCACCACGACGATAGTGGCGCGGCGCACGCCAAGCAAAATGCCTCCGAGCTCGCGCCGGGCGCCGGATTCGAGCAGGCGCAATCGGAGCAGCACCGGCAAAACCAGCTCGTTGCCCACCATGGTGGCCAACGCAATGGTCTCGACGATCACCATGCCGGTGGCGGCAGAAAGCCCGCCCAGGAACACCAGCAGCGCCAGGCCTCCGGCACCTTCCTTGAGCGGCAGCGTCAGCACGAAGGTGTCGGGGTCGATGCCGCCGCCGAAGATCAGCAGGCCGCCGAAGGCGATGGGCAGCACGAACAGATTGATCACCAGCAGGTAGGCCGGAAACATCCAGGCGGCTTTCTTCAGGTGGGACTCGTCCACGTTCTCCACCACGGCGACCTGGAACTGCCTGGGCAAACAGAAGATGGCGCACATGGAGACGAGCAGCAGCAACAGCCAGCCGCCGGCGCCGCCCGGAATGCCGTCGAGGGTGATGAGACGACCGAGATCCTGCTGCCCGGCGAGGCGGGCAAAGATCTCTCCTGGACCGTCGAACAGGAAAAAGGTGACGAAAATGCCTACCGCCAGAAAAGCAATCAGCTTGACCACGGACTCGAAGGCGATGGCGGCCACCATGCCCTCGTGACGCTCGCTGGCGTCGATGCTGCGGGTGCCGAACAGAATGGTGAAGGCCGCCATCATCAGCGCGATCCAAAGCGCCGTGTCCCGCCACAATGGCGCGGCAGCCGTATCCGCGGTGCCCTGCGCGCCGCTCAATACATGAAAGCTGATGGCCGCGGCTTTGAGCTGCAGAGAGATATAGGGAAGGATGCCGATCACCGCGATGACGGTGACGATGCCGCCGAGCAGCGCGCTCTTGCCGTAGCGCGAACCGATGAAGTCGGCGATGGAGGTAATGTGCTGCTGCTTGGCGACGTGGACGATCTTTCGAAGCACGAGCCACGCCAGCGCGAAAACCAGGGTGGGGCCGAGATAAATGGGCAGAAAGGAAACGCCGTTGCTGGCGGCCCGGCCCACGCTGCCGTAAAAGGTCCAGGCGGTGCAGTAGACGGCGATGGACAGGGTATAGATGTAGGGGTTGGCCGCCACCGAGCGTCCGGAAGCCGCGCGCCGTTCCGCCCACCAGGCGACACCGAAGAGCAGCCCGAGGTAGGCGAAAAGAACTAAAAACAGCCCGTCTTCAGTCATCGGGCGCTGACGGATCCTCAGGCAAAGATGCATCCGCGCGACGCGACCAACGCTCCATCAGCAGCGCGGTGAGGACGATGAAAATCAGCCAGCTCAGAAACAGATACACCACAAGCAGCGGCAAACCGAACACGACTCCGCCTTCGGCAAACAGATAGAGCAAGGGGTAGTTGAATGCGAGGGCCGCGCCGAAGACCAGCGCCACCAGACGTTCCGTGTTTCGGGTTCCCGGCATCAGGAGCACCGGCCTATGGTCGGCCCGGCGTTGCCGAGGGCCGCGTCAACCCGCCCCTTTGCCATCGTTTTCCGGGCCGATCAGCGCCTGCACCCGCTCGACCACGTCGCGGGTGGCGAAGGGCTTGGTGACGTAGTCGTCTGCGCCTAAAGCCAGTCCTTTTTCTCTCTCGATATCCCGGCCCCGGGCGGTCAGCATCAGGATGCGCACGCCTTTCCATTCGGGATTCGCCCGCACAGCCTCGCAGACCTCGTATCCGCTGAGCTTGGGTAAAGTGACGTCGAGGAGCATGAGGTCGGGCACCGAGTTCTTGACCGCTTCCAGCGCCGCCTCGCCGTCGTCGACGCCGGTGACCTCATAGCCCGCCTTGCGCATGAGGAACTCGAGCGAAAGCCGGATGTTCGGCTCGTCGTCTACCACCAGAACCCGCTTGGACATCACTGCTCCTGAATCGAACCTATCTCAACCGCTGTGCTCAGCCCAACGGCATCAGAAACAGACTCGAGACGCTCATAAAACCTTGCATGGCGCGGGCCCCATGATAACGCAATCGCTTTGCGGCGATGGCCGATTCGGGCCGCACGTCGGGGTACCCAGAACCCGCGTTTGGCCTGAGGCAAGACGGCAACGAACAGATGACTGAAGTCGATAATGATCGACCGGAGTGGAGTTCCGGACGTAAACACGTATCATCGCACACCGCTACAAACAGGAACACCGCAAATTGTTGTGGTTTTTCATAGCCCGAAAACAGTAGAATTTTTTCTATTGCCGGGTGCACGCAGGCCCGGTCAGGTGTCCGCCGACATCGGGCACCGGAGCGAAATTAGAAAACCAAACCTACCGAAGCGCGCGTCGCCGACAGGGGAGCGGCACGCGACGCCAAACATTGAAACTCCTGGTTTTCCGTTTCCGGTCCACGACCGGTTTGCTTTACGGCGTACCAGGTCTGCCCCTGACTGGCAAAGATCTCCGTCCGACAAACGGACGAAGAGGGAGGAAGTAAACAATGGACGATGCTGCTGAAAAAGGCCGCGCTTACTGGCGCGCCAATTTGAGACTGCTGTTGACTCTACTCGTCATCTGGTTCGTCTGCTCGTATGGTTTCGGAATCTTGTTAGTGGATGTGCTTAACAAGATCCAAATTGCGGGCTTTCCACTTGGATTTTGGTTTGCACAACAGGGCTCGATCTATGTGTTCCTGGTGCTGATTTTCGTTTACGCCAGCCGGATGAATAAGCTGGATCGCCGGCACGGCATGCAGGAAGACTGAGGAGGGACCCCGTCATGAGCCAGTATTGGTTAAACATTATCGTCGTCGGCGCCACATTCGTCGTCTATTTCGGAATTGCCATCTATGCGCGCGCAGGAACCACCGGAGAATTTTACGTCGCCGGCGCCGGCGTGCATCCGGTATTGAACGGCATGGCCACCGGCGCCGACTGGATGTCGGCGGCGTCATTCATCTCAATGGCCGGCCTCATCGCGTTTTTAGGCTACGGCGGATCGGTCTACCTGATGGGCTGGACCGGCGGCTACGTGCTGCTCGCCATGCTGCTTGCGCCTTATTTGCGCAAGTTCGGCAAGTTCACCGTGCCGCAGTTCATCGGCGACCGCTATTACTCCCAGACCGCGAGAATCGTTGCCGTCATCTGTCTGATCTTCATCTCCTTCACCTACGTTGCGGGCCAAATGCGTGGCGTCGGCATCGTCTTCTCCCGTTACCTGGAGGTGAACATCCTGACCGGGCTCTTCATCGGCATGGGCATCGTGTTTTTCTACGCGGTGCTCGGCGGCATGAAAGGCATCACCTACACCCAGGTGGCGCAGTACGTGGTGCTGATCTTCGCCTACACGGTTCCGGCGGTGTTCATCGCCTTTCAGCTCACCGGCAATCCCCTTCCGCAGCTCGCCTTCGGCAGCAAAGTGGACGACATGTATATGCTGCAGAAGCTCGATCTGATCATTCAGGATTTGGGCTTTGGCGCATACACGGCGGGAACCAAGGAAACCATCGACGTCATGGCCATCACCCTGGCGCTGATGGTGGGCACCGCGGGCCTGCCCCACGTGATCGTGCGCTTCTTCACCGTGCCGCGGGTGCGCGACGCGCGCGCCTCTGCAGGCTGGGCGCTGGTGTTTATCGCCCTGCTCTACACGGTGGCGCCGGCGGTGGGCTCCATGTCGCGGCTGAACCTGACCCAGACCATTCAGTCCGGCGAGGTGGGTACGCCGACGGGCAACTTGTCCTACGAACAGCGACCGGAGTGGTTCAAGAACTGGGAAAAAACCGGCCTGCTCAAGTTCGAAGACAAGAACGGCGACGGGCGCATCCAGTATTACAACGACAAGAACACGACTTTTGCCGCCAAGGCGGAGTCCGAGTACGGCTGGAAGGGCAACGAGCTGACCGTGGACCGGGACATCATGGTGCTGGCCAACCCGGAAATCGCGGGACTGCCCGGATTCGTCATCGCCCTGGTGGCGGCCGGAGCGGTGGCTGCTGCGCTTTCCACCGCCGCCGGACTGCTGCTGGTGATTTCTTCCGGCATCTCCCACGACCTGCTCAAGGGCACCTTCACGCCCAACATCTCCGAGCGAAGGGAGCTGCTGGCGGGCCGGATCTCGATTGCGGTGGCGATTCTCATCGCGGGCTATCTGGGAGCTAATCCACCCGGCTTCGTGGCCCAGGTGGTGGCGTTCGCCTTCGGGCTCGCCGCCTCGTCGCTGTTCCCGGCGATTCTGATGGGCATTTTCAGCAAGCGGGTCAACCGCGAGGGCGCCATCGCGGGAATGCTGGTGGGTCTTATCTTCACCATGGGCTACATCCTGTACTTCAAAGGCATCTTCATCACGCCGCTGGCCGCCAACGTGAAGGAGAACTGGCTGTTCGGGATCTCGCCGGAGGGCATCGGCTCGGTCGGCATGGTGCTGAACTTCGTCACCGCCTTCGTGGTGTCGAGGCTCACCGCCGCGCCGCCCGCAAACGTGCAGGAGATGGTGGAAAACATCCGTATTCCGAGAGGCGCCGGAGGCGCGACCGCTCACTGATCCCGGACTTTCGGAAACAGTGCCGCACGGAAGCCCGCTTTATGCGGGCTTCCTTTACAATTCCGCATTAGCGCCGTAACCGGGCCTTCGGGCTCGGTTGCGGCGCGCCCGGTACTCATCGCTCAGGAGCGGCCCGATCCCGTCGTGATCCCACAAGACGCACCCACTGTTGCGGCCTTTCTCGCTTCGCACCATCCCTTCGATCAGCTCGCGCCCGAGGTGATCGAGGATCTTTCGGCGAGTCTCAATTTGCGTGAAGTCACCGCCGGCACCACGCTTGCGACACCCGACACGCCGCTGGACCATATGTACGTGGTCCAAAGCGGCCAGATCGAAATCAGGGACGAGGACAAAGCGCTGCTTGCAAAGTTGGGGGCAGGCGACGTCTTTGGACACCACACCCTGCTGAGCGAAGCGCCCGGATCGTTGTGGGCCGAAGCGACGAAAGACTCGATCCTGCTGTTATTGCCGGCTCCGGGCTTTGACAAGCTCTGCCGTGATCACGCCTCATTTCGCTATCACTTCGGCGCAAGAAAAGCGGTGATCGCAGGTGGCGAGGCGGATAAGAGCAGCCACGCCGGGGACGCCGGCCTGCAGCTCATGCACACTCCCATCTCCCAGATCGTGACCCGGGAGCCGGTGACCGTTTCGTCCGCGACTTCGATCCGCGAAGCCGCGGAGCTCATGAGCCGGCAGCGCATCTCTTCCCTGCTGGTGGTGGACGACCACGCGCTCACCGGTATCTTGACCGACCGGGATCTCCGCAGTCGCGTCATCGCTGCGGGGCGTTCACTGAACGATTCGGTCAAGACCGTGATGAGCACCTCGCCGGCCACCATCGAGGCCAGCGATCACGCTTACGAGGCGCTGCTGATGATGGCGCGCAGCAACTACCATCATCTGCCGGTGCTGGACGGTTCGCGGCTGGTGGGCATGATCACCGACACGGATCTGCTTCAGCGCCACTCCACCTCCCCGCTCTATCTGATCGGCGACATTCACCGCTGCAAGAGCAAAGACGAGCTGGCCCAGGCAAGCCGGCGGCTGAAACAGCTGATGCTGACATTGGTGGACGCGAATGCGTCGTCAGATGACGTGGGTCGGGTGGTGTCGTCCATCGGCGAGGCCATCACCGGAAGACTGCTCACTCTGGCGGAGCAGCAGCTCGGACCGCCGCCGGTTCCCTACGCCTGGCTGACCGGCGGATCACTGGCCCGCTTCGAGCAGACCGCGCTTTCGGATCAGGACAACTGCCTGCTCATGGACGACGCCTATTCGCCACAAGCCCACGGCGAGTATTTCAAACTATTAAGCGAAGACGTCTGCGAAGGCCTCAACCGCTGCGGTTACGTTTACTGTCCCGGCGAGATCATGGCGATGACGGATAAGTGGCGCCAGCCGCTTTCAGTCTGGAAGCAGTACTTCAACAACTGGATCGACGAGCCCGAGCCCAAAGCGCTGATGCACGCCTGCATCTTTTTCGATCTGCGCCGGCTGCACGGCGACGTGCCGCTTTTCAAGCAACTACAAGACCACGTGCTTGCGAAAGCGCAGACCAACGCCATATTTCACGCCTTCATGGCGGGCAATGCGCTCACCCATCAGCCGCCCATCGGTTTCTTCCGCAACTTCGTCCTGGTCAAGGACGGCGAGCACGACAAGACGCTGGACCTGAAGCACAGCGGCGTGATCCCAATCGTCGACATCGCCCGCGTCTACGCGCTGGCGGGCGGCATCGTTGAGGTGAATACCCGCGAGCGCCTGGTAGCCGCCGAGCAAAAAGGACTGCTGAGCGCGTCGGGCGCATACGATCTGCGCGACGCGCTGGAGTTCATCGGCATCGTGCGGCTGCGTCATCAGGCAGGACAGATCAGGCAGGGCATCGCGCCGGACAATTTTGTTCCGCCTTCTGCGCTTTCCCACCTGGAGCGCAAGCACCTCAAGGACGCCTTCGGCGTCGTTCGCACCATGCAGTCCTTTCTCGGACAGCGCTATCAGACCGGCCACCTGGGCTGAGCCGTTAACATGTCCGCGGCACGCTGGATTGCGATCTTGCTCTTCGCGCTGGTGGGCGTTGCCGTCGCCATCCTCATCGCGGTGGCGGTCGTGGCGGAAAACACCGCCGGTGACAGCGCGTCAGCGGTGCGCGGCGCGCTGCTGCCGCTGGTCGGCGCGGGGATCCTCGTTACGCTCATAATTGGAACCGTGCTGTGGGGATTATTGCGCGGCGGCATGCTCAAACCCGTTGCCATGCTCGGCCGCGACATCCGCACGCTGCTGCAGGCAAAGCGCGTCGATCGCCCGCTGCGACTGCCGGAATC
>JBFHVA010000096.1:0-12337 GCA_041589735.1 Gammaproteobacteria bacterium
ATGAAACGGGCATGCCGATGGATTCCGCCAGCGCGGCGGCACGCAGCCAGCCGCTGACGCCGCCGATCTTCACCGCGTCCGGCATGAAGTAATCACATGCGCCCGCGTTAAGCGCTTTTTCCATGTCGTGCGTGCCCCAGCAGTTCTCGCCGATCTGGATCGGCGTGCAAATCTTCTCCCGGAGCCGGGCGCAGCCTCCGTAGTCATCGAAACGCACGGGTTCCTCGACCCAATGCAGATCCTCTTCATCCAGGCGCGCGATCCGCTGCTGCGCCTCGGTCGCTGAAAGGCACTGGTTGTAGTCGGACATCAGCGCCACCTCATTGCCGACGGCTGACCGCACTGCTCGCACTACTTCCAGATCGGCGGCCGCGCTAGCGTACCCAAGCCGCACCTTGACCGCTCGGAATCCTTCAGCCAGAAGCCGCTCCGCCTCCTCGCCTACAGCCCTGGGCCCAATGATTCCGAGTCCCTTGCTGTTGTAGGCCTGAATGGGCTGCGGCTCGCCGCCCAGCAGGCGGGCAAGCGGCACGCCGGCGGCCTTGGACAACGCGTCCCAGGCCGCCATGTCGACGCCGGCGGCCGCCATGGCGGTCAGTCCCTGCAGGCCAATCAGGCGAAATGTCCTGCCGAGCTGCTCCTCGATGGCGAGCGGAGCTACGTGTTTCCCCCGCAATACTTCACTGAGATTTTCGACCAGCGTGGCAATCGGTTTAAGCGCAGCGGAGGTGTAACAGAAAACGTATGCGCACCCGGTGACGCCTTCCGTGGTTTTGAGATCGATCAGCGCCAGCGGCGCGGTGGAGACAGCGCCGCCGCCGGTCACCAGGGGCAGGGACATGGGCACATTGACGGGGCGCACGCGCAGGGCGTGAACGGTAAGCGTTTCAAATGGCATCTATGCAGTCCTTAATTATCTAGATTCGCGGGCTACTCATTTTCCGATTAGCGAATGTAAACCTGCGTAAGCCAGATCAATGACTGGTGCTGCCTACGCTTGCGAAATCCTCCGGCCTCGATCCATCGTTCGATGCTGTCGGGATCGTGCACATAAGGCCGAAAATCACAGCGGATGATTTTCATGCAAAACGCTTCGACCCCGGTCATCATGCGATTCATCAGATGCGCGCGCGGATAGGTGAGCGCATAAACTTTCCTCGTCTTTTCCACCGAGCGCTCGATGAGCGTCTTTGCGTCCGGATAGCAGCACACCACCTTGTCTAGAATAGTGACATCGGCGCCGGGCAACTTCGCGGCGATGGTCACGAAATCCCCCGTAATGTAGTCGGTGCGATCGCTAAGTGACTGCTCTTCCGCAAGGGCGCGGGCTTCGGCAACCATCTTTTCCGACAGGTCAATGCCGGTGGCTTTTACCGCCCCCTCTTTCAGAAGCGACTGATGCAGATAGCCGACGCCGCAGCCGATATCCAGCAATGAAGCGTTCTCGATTCCGGCTGCCTTGATGGCGGACGCGAGTCGTTGCTGGACTTTTCCCAGGCCTTTCTTGCGGTAGCGCCGTCCGGAACGGCGCGCGAACCAGGAGAAAAATCGCGCCGCGGCGCCGGTCGTAGGCTGGCAGCATTGCATCGGATAACTCGACAGGTTAAGACGAAAGGGCGTTAGTTAAACACAGTTTTGAAACCGGCGGTCGTTTCTGCGCCATAAGTGTGCGCTTTGCCCCCGAGCAGTGCTTATTCGGTCAGTTTTTGACCCGCGGCGGAATCAACTCATTGATTCGTATAGGGCTAAATGATGGCACGGCGCATGCATCCTCAAGATCACGAAATCCCATTGAAGCGCCTTACGCCGAGCGTAATATAGCGTTTGGCGGATGAGCCTTTCCGGCGCGACTGCTGACCAAGTTTTGTCACACGCCGCGCTTAGGCTGGTACCCCAGCCCAAAGGGTCTCAATCGGACCGGAGTCAGTGATATGCAAATGGCCCATTCAAAAGTTGATTCAGCAGTCTCTAAGCGGGCCAATAGAACGCCCGAACTGGACGTCATTTCCTGGGTACCGCGCGCTGAATTCGAAGCCTGCATTGATACTGCCGCGCGTCGAGCTGCGGCCGGCGTGCCGCACGCGCTGTTCGTCATTCATCTCGAACGCCTGCTGGACGTCGCCGCCCGCTGCGGCCGGCAAGCGGAGAAGTCACTACTGGACCTCGTTGGCCTGACGCTCAACAACCTGGTTGGACACCGTTTCCCAGCCTGCCGGCTGAAAGAGGACTACGTTGCCGTGATCAAGGACGGCTGTCCGTCGTCGATGGCGCCGATGGCTGCGCGGCAGATTTGCGCCGCTCTGGAGGGCGGCACCTTCATCTGGCACGGGCGCCATTTTCGGATGGGCGCCAACGTCGGGATCACGACTTTGCATCCCACGCCCAGGGGGCCCGGCGCGTTCATCGACCGCGCGCTGCGCGCCTGCGCCGCTGCACAAGAGCTCGGAAACCGGAGCTACGTGATCCTTGAAGGCACCCCGGAGGAGTCGCGCCGACTGGCCAGGGATCGTGACTGGTACGAGCATCTGAGCGAAACCATCGGCTGAGCACCCTACTCGTCGGGCGATTGGCCAACTCGGTCCAGGTCGCGTTTCGGGCCCAGGTGGCCGAGCCGGGCCAGGGGATCTAAGATGGGCGAACCGACCAGGAGTACGCCGCTTTGATCTTCCGCTTTCTTAAGACCCTGACCGGCACCGACAGCTCCGGCGAGCCCTCCTTCAAGGAGGCGGATGCCGTGGAGTACAAGGGATTTCATATCGCCCCGGCGCCGATGAAAGACGCCAGCGGCTGGCGCGTGGCGGCGGTGATCTACAAGGAAATCGACGGTGAGCGCTGCACCCATCACCTGATTCGGGCGGACGTGTTCTCCGACCGCGGCTTTGCCAGCGAGCTTTCCATTCGCAAGGCGAAAATGGTCATTGACGATCGGGGCGAAAAGATTTTGGAGAAGCCGCCGAAAGAGCACTGAACGCGTTTCGCTTTCATCCGGCGCGCCGTTAGCAGGCGTTGTTCCGGCCCGCGACTTTTTGAACTCACCGACCTATCCGCGGATCAGCTCACCGCTCAAACCATCGAGCTCCTGCTCCCGACCCGGCGGAAAACGATCGTGCCGGGGCCAGTCGTCGCTGACGTCGAACCAGCTGACCCGCTCCTGGCACCAAACGTGGAGGTTCTCTTTGCCGTCAAACGGCAGCGCGCTCGGATCGTCGAAGCTTCCTGCAGAGAGGGTCGTCTCGTGCACGCGATGGAACCCGATCGTCCCCCCGCACTTCGAGCAGAAGCTGCGCTCCACGTCCTTTGATGAGCGATAACGGGTGGGAGCAACGCCGGTCCAGCGCACCGTACCGGCCGGAAATGCTACGTAAGTACCGACCAGCGCACCGGTCTGCCTCCGGCACATGCCGCAATGGCAGTGACTGACCCACTTTGGATCAGCATCGGATTCAAAACGCACGGCGCCGCACAAGCAACCACCGGTCCATTTCATGACCTCGCCTCCTGAAACCGGTTGAGTTCACGGGGCCGGTGACGAATGACACTCACGCGTCACCGGTCCCGCTCTCCCCCTCCCCCCGTCGTTCAGTCCATGGTCAGCACTTTTGCTCCGCGGATCTTGCCGCGTTTCAGTTCCACCAGCGCGCGGTTGGCTTCTTCCAGTGGATAGGTCTGAACCTCCGGCTCAATGGGAATTGCCGCCGCCAGCGGCAAAAACTCGGCGATGTCCTGCCGGGTCACGTTGGCAACCGATTTGATCTCCCTCTCGAGCCAAAGGTGCTCATGGTAGCTTAAGTTCTGCAAATAATTCTTGTCGCCATCTTCTTTTCGAATAGCGTTAATGACAAGGCGCCCGCCGGGACGAAGATTCGCCAGCGCTTCCACAACCGGCTTCCATGCCGGCGTGGTGTCGATGATCGCGTCCAAGGCTTCTGGCGCGCGATCAGAGGTGTCCCCGGCCCAAACGGCGCCGAGCTCCATGGCAAAGTCCCGCGCGGCCTCGTCTCTTGCAAAGACGTAGACCTCGCTCCCGGGATAAAGGTGACGCGCCATCTGCAGCACCAGGTGGGCTGAGCCGCCGAACCCGGTGAGGCCGAGTCGCTGGCCATCTTGCAGGTGACACAGTTTGAGTGAACGGTAGCCAACGCCGCCGGCGCAAAGCAGCGGCGCGGCGGCCTGGTCGGAAAACACGTCGGGAATCGGGTAGGCGTATTCCTCGGGCACGGTCATGTATTCGGCGTAGCCGCCGTTCACGTCACGGCCGGTGGCGCGGAACTCCGGGCTGATATTTTCATTCGTCTCCCCGCTGGATGAATGGATCCAGCCGATGCCGACCCGGTCGTCTGGCTTGAAGCGCGTGACGCCTGCGCCGAGCGCGTCGACTCGGCCCACCACCTCGTGGCCGAGGACAACGGGCAGCTTCGGTGGCGCGGTTCGGCCCTCGATCTCGTCCAGCTCCGTGTGACATACACCGCAGACGGTGATCTTGACCCGCACTTCGCCAGAACCCGGCTTCGGTACCGGCAGTTGGGCAAGCTCCAGGGGGGCGTCGACCTCATCGAGCGATACGATCCTGTTCAGAAGCATCGCTCTCATGCGCATTTTGGATATTCTTCTCTTGAGGACATTGCGTTGTCATACCCACGCGCGGGTAAGTTTGCCAGGGCAAGTTTATTCGACAGTCAGGATCTCCAGAATATGCCCGTTGGGATCGAGAAAGTAGACTCCACGGCCGCCTCCGCGGTGATTGATCTCCATGTCGTGCAAAGAACGCGGTCCGCTGCCGTAAGCAATACCCTCGGCCTGAATGCGCCCGAAGATCTGGTCGAACTCGACCTCGCTCACCTTGAACGCGTAGTGGTGCACATCGAAGTCATCGCCGTCATCGAAGTCCAGGGTCAATCGGTCGTTCACCTGAACCGGCGCGAAGTGCGAAACCTCGCCCTCGTAGCGAAGACCGAAGATACGCGCAAAAAAACGGGCAGACGCCACCTTGTCGCGGGCGGGAACGATGGTGTGATCGAGCTCGATGGGCATTTAAGTTTTCGACCTCGAAGCGCAGTTTGAACAGATCGGTCCGACAACCGAGGCGCGTTCTGTTCCAGCGCTAGTCTACAACGATATGGCCCTGGGAATGATCCGGCGATGGGTGCAACACCCGGATCAACCGCCCTTCATCGGCAAGTTTTTGTCGGCCCTCGCTCCAGTCGGGCAACTCCTCGCCCTGCGTCTCCCAGCTGGCAACTGCCGCCTGGTCGCACCAGTATTGGAGCTTTGGCATCGCACTTCGGTGCGCACCTGATTGTCGGAAGGACCGCATGGTCATTCGGTCGTCCCAGAGGGTGAGCGTCCAGAAGGTGAGGCCGATGGTTTTGCGCAACCGAACGCCCCGGTTACCGGCAGTGTTTTCTGCCTGACGGGCGATTCTGCGGGAATTGAAAATGAAGGGCAGCAGAAAAATGAAAGATCGCAGCCTTAACCTGGTCACCGACGCCAGCATCTCACCGTTCGCCGTTAATAAAGCGGGAAGGCAATTCTATTTGCTTGGCTTCTGGCTTTCCGCGGCGCGTACCCGGTTTCTGCCGGCCTCTTTGGCCTCGTAAAGCGCCTTGTCCGCTCGCGCCAGCGACTGCTCAATCTCTTCGTCGTCGGCAATGAACTGGGCGACGCCGAAACTCGCGGTTACCCGGACCATCCCCTCATCGGATTTAACTCCAGCCTCCGCCACCAGGTGACGCAGGCGGTGGCCCAGCGCCTCAGACTGCGACAGCGTGGTCATGGGCAACAGCGCGGCGAACTCCTCGCCTCCGAACCGGGCAAAGACGTCCGAGCCGCGCACCGCATTGAGACAGACATTGGCGATCTCCACCAGCACCTCGTCCCCCTTGGCGTGGCCGTGAACGTCATTCACCTTCTTGAAGTGGTCGAGATCCATGACGATCACGCTCAAGGGATGCTTGTAGCGCAGCGACCAGGCCGTTTCCTTCTCGGCGATCTGCAGGAAATGCCTGCGGTTGGGAAGGCCGGTCAGAGGATCCGTGACTGCAAGCCTTTGCAGCTCTTCCTCGGCGCGCTTGCGCTCGGTGATGTCCTTGAACACCACCACCGAGCCGATGACCTTATCGTCTTTGCGCACCGGGGTGCTGGTGTACTCGACGGGAAAGCTGCTTCCGTCCTTGCGCCACAACACCTCGTCGGTCACCACGTGGGTGTTTCCGTCGGTGAAGGCGGCGTACATCGGGCATTTCTCCCGCGGATATCGGGTGCCGTCGGGATAGCTGTGGTGGACGAGATCGTGCATTGGATTGCCGACCAGCTCGTCCGCCCCGTAACCGAGCATCTTCGCCGCAGCGGGGTTGACGAAGGTGGTCTTGCCCTCGAGGTCGAGTCCGTAGATGCCTTCCCCCGCGGACTCGAGAATGAGCCGGGTCTGCTCTTCCGCCGCGCGTAATCTCTCCTGCGCCTGCTTGCGCTCGGTAATGTCGACGATGGTGCGCTGTATCGCGGGCTTACCTTCCCAGGTGATTGCGCGACCGCGATTCTCGAGCCAGATGCGGCTGCCGTCTTTCTTTACGCCTTCGAACTCGTAGGCAGAAACGTCCTTGCCGCCCAGACGCGCGTTCCGGAATCCCATCATCCGCTCGTGCTCGTGGGGCGCGATGTGGGCGTAAGCGGACTCCTGCGCCAGCAGCTCGTCTGGGGAGTCGTAGCCAAAAATGTCCGCATAGGCCTGATTGGCGAATACGGTTTTATCGTCGGCGTGAATTAGAACCCCCTGGATCGATCCTTCGATCAGATCGCGATATCGGCGCTCGCTTTCGCGCAGCGCCTTCTCGATCGCTTTGCGATCCAGAGTATTGGGTTCTTCGTCTACAGACATTGCGCGGCAATCCCCCAACTCATCCTGCGCGTCTCAGGCTCACGCTGAGAACCGAGAACTTCGCCGTTCCGGCCCAAAACGGCCGCGGGTGCCAAATAGGTTAAGCACCAAAACGAATCATTATCCGCCCAAACTTTTGACATGTCAGTCGGAATCTAATTCGCAGTTATTCCCGACGCCCGCGAATTGTTGAAGTTTATCAACGACCTGAACATTGATTCCGTTGTCCCTGGTCTTCAGTAGGTTTCACTTCTAGTCTCCAGGCGCGACAGAAATCGGCGCACGCGTCGTGCGTTGGTGCCGATGTCGCTGCGACCTACCCTGGACACCGAACGCACGTCGATGCGGCTGCCCGCGTCGACCGCGCGAATGCGCACCACCACGTCGTCCTTGAATCCGAACCAGAACGTGCGATCGGTGGCTTCGATGCGCCCCTCGTCCGGCACCGCAGCGACTATTTCCCAGTCGAGCGCCTGCGCCGCCGCCAGCGCGAGGACAAAGGCCTCCGCGGGTGGCACGTTCACGAGCGCCGGACCGATGTCCGGGTAGGCGTCTCTTTGCTGCCGCGCTATATCCTCTCCACCGTAAGCGGCCGTGTTCGGCGCCCCGTCGCGAAGCGGCAGGATTGCCACGAACGGCGGCGGTCGTTCTAGATCGGTGGAGATGTCATGAATTGGCGGGACGCTTCTCGCCGCCCGCAGCTGGCTGTAAGGCACCGCCGCAACAATCGCACCCAGGACAAGCCCCGCGAGAGACGGAAACAATCCAGGGTACGGCTTCTTCCGCAGGATCCACACCGCGCAAATGAGCGAAAGCACGGCCGCTGAGATCCCGCAGTACGCCGACCAGCGCAAGAACCTAAACGCCGCGCCCAGCGACCACATTTCAAAGCGATAGCCGAGGCCCGCGCCCACGGCCCCGGCAACTGCGAGCACCGCCAGTGTTAGGCCGATTAGAGCGACACGTCGCATGGGCGCCAGTATGCCAAAGACGAAGCGACGCGGATCAACAGCAGACGACAATCACTTGTTGCCGATGCGCTTCTTAAAAACGGAAATTTTCCGTAAAGGCAAACTCCGTCGACCAGGGGGCGGTGGTCAGCTCACGCATGAGCTGTCGGCCGATGCTGACCTTACCGTTCAGATGGAACTGCCACCATAGCTCGGTGATACGCTGGTAGCGGCCAAAATCATAATTCTGCGGATTGTCGAAATCGTCCGCCGGCGCCCACGCGTCGTCGTTATGGGTGCCGCCCTCGAGCACCGCCAGCAGGCCGCCCTGATCGTTTTCCTGTACGGCTTCCCACACCGCGATAAAAGAGGATACGGGCGTGGTGGTATCGTGGGTACCGCCGATCAGCATCATGGGCCCGTCCTGATTGCCGGGTTCCACCCAGCCCGGTCCGTAAGGATTCATGGCCACCACCGTGGTGATGTCGAAACCATTGGGCTCGCCGTCGCCAGCCTTAATCACGGCGCCCCCGCCCTGGCTGTGCCCAGCGAGTCCGATCCGCGTCGTGTCCACAATGTTGAAGTACTCGCTGTCCGGGTCCAGCGCCTGATCGGCGAGCCATTGAATGCACTGGAGCACGTCGCTTTCCTGCACCGACCACTGGTTGGCGGCGATGACGATATACGGCCCGTCTAAAGCCCACTCGATGAGGCCGGGCTTGTACCCTTTTGTAGTGTGCTCGCCCACCTTGTTCCCCTGATCCCAGCCGTTGGCCCACGCGATCACCGGATAAAGCATGGCGTCGGGGCCCGATCGGCTTGTCCAGGGACGAATGACGATGCAGTCCAGCGCGTGATTGCCCTTCGAATGCCCGGTGACGCGCTGCTCGGAAAACTTTGCCGGCGCGCCGCCCGCCTGCAACGCGATGAGCATCAGGGCGGCAACGAATATGGACGCTGATTTTGTTTTCATTGTGTTTTGTCCTTCAGTTTTTCCTCCGTTTTCTGCAACGAAAAGGGACCAGTTCGCCAAAGCAAATCAACCCACACTCATACTCTCTATTCACCGATACCATTTCTCGTTTTTTTCAAAAACTTGCCACTGCGCCGCAGCTTCGCGGATCGGTGGCGCCTTCGATCAGCCCGGACGGATGCAGCGCCACGGCGCCGGCGTGGCCCATCACCTGATCGAAATCTCCCACCACGTTGACGTCGTGGCCCGCGGCGCGAAGCCTGTCGATCACTTCGGGCGCAAAACGGTTCTCCAGCCTCAAATCGGTGCGCGCTTCGCCCCAGGTGCGGCTCAACACCCAGCGCGGCGCCGTGACGGCCTCCTGAAGTCCGGCGCCGAACATGGCGTAACGGCTGAGCACCGCGGACTGGGACTGGGGCTGGCCTTCACCTCCCATGGCGCCATAAGCCATCACCCGTCCGTCTTTCAGCAGCGCCATCGCCGGGTTGTTGGTGTGAAACGGCAAACGCCCCGGCCGCAGGTAGTTCTGCTCGTTTTCGTCGAGCTTGAAGCTGCTGCCCCGGTTCTGGCACAAAATGCCGGAATCGCGCAGCACCACGCCGCTGCCGAACTCCCAATAAATGCTGTGGATGAAGCTTACCACCCGCCCTTCGCGGTCCGCGGCGCCCAGCCATACCGTGTCGCCGGGTAACGCGTCGTTGCCCCAGGGCATGGCCGTCTCGGGATCCACCTTTGCCGCAAGCGCATCCAGAGATCGATCGGAGAGAAGCGCACGGGGATCTTCGTCCATATATGCCGGATCGGTGCAGTGGGCGTTTCGAAGCAGGATGGCGTGCTTGGTGGCCTCGACCATGCCGTGCAGGTGGGAGAACCCCTCCGCCTCGTTGCAGTGAAGCCGGTCGAAGATGCCGAGGATGATGAGCGATGCCATGCCCTGAGAGGGCGGCATGACGTTGTAGACGGTGCCGCAGTTAAGCTCGACCGAAAGCGGCTCGGTCTCCTGGGCGCGCTGGCGAACATAGTCCTCGGCGCTCACCGGGCTGCCGGCGCGCGCGAGGTCTGCAGCGATCCGCCGCGTGAGCTCGCCGCGGTAAAAATCGTCCAGCCCCGCATCCACCAGCCGACGCAACGTGGCGCCCAATGCCGGCTGCTTGAACAGGGCGCCCGGCGCCGGCGGCTGACCCTCCGCTAAAAACGCCTCGGCCCACCCGGGTACGTTCTCGAGCTCGTCGCGCTTGGCCAGAGTGTTCTGGTACTGGCCGTCGGTAACCGGTACACCCGCTTCGGCGTAATACACCGCGTCTTCCAGCAGCCGGGCCAGCGGCATTTTCCCGCCCCACTCTGCGCTCATCTTAAGGGCAATCTGCCAGCCGCCGATGGTGCCCCCGACGGTGTTGGCGGCCAAGGGACCTCGCGTCGGGATCTCCGAGAAGCCCTGGCTGCGGTAGAACTTCTCGTCGACCTTTGCGCCGGCCGCCCCGACGGCGCTGATGGCCCGCGGCGGCCGCTCGTCCGGCGTGCTGATGAGCCAGAAGCCGTCACCGCCAAGACTGTTCATGTGGGGATACACCACGGAAATGGTCGCCGCCGCCGCGATCATCGCCTCGATGGCGTTGCCACCCTCGCGCAGCACCTGCACTCCCGACTCCGCCGCCAGGTGATGCGATGAAGTGACGATGCCGCGGGCGGCGCGCAGACTCTGCAACATGACTCAGTCCTTTCTGTCGGCAAGGGTGTAATCGCGGATGACCTCCGCCACGCGAATGCGGAAGTCAGCGAATATTTCGCTCTTACCCCGCTTTTGCGCGAGCTGATGGTCGGCGTGTTCGCGCCAGCGCTTGACCGCCTTCTCGTCGCGCCAGAAAGAGATCGACACGTACTTGCCCTCGTTGCTGAGACTTTTGAATCTTTCTACCGAAATAAAGCCTTCGATCTTCTCGAGCTCATTACGAAGCTCGGCGGCAAGGCCGAAGTACTCCTGAGCTTTTCCCGACCTGGGCTCGACCTCGAAGATAACTGCGATCATCGCTTCGCTCCGTTATCACTTCATGCTGGCAACGAGCTTTTGGAAAAACATCGAATAAACACCTCAATGTTTTCTTTCTGCAAGATAGCGGTCCACCATCTGCGGCGCGCTGCCGAGATAGTTGGCCGGGTCGGCAAGCTTCTCAATCTCTTTGCGCTTCATCGCGCCCGAGATTTCGGAATGGGCGGCCAGCGCATCGACGAAGGGCGTGCCTTTTTCAAGCGAATCCCGGCAGCATTCGTAAACCACGTCGTGAGCGTGGGTGCGGCCAAGATGCGGCGCAAGGCCCATCATCACCGCTTCGGCGACAATGAGCCCGCCGGTCAAGTCCAGGTTGCGGCGCATAGCATCCTCGCGCACTTCCAGAGCGCCGAGCATTTCACGCGCGTGTCTGAGCGCGCCAGCGGTCACCACGAAAGACTCCGGCAGCGCGTGCCATTCCACGTGCCACTGTCCAGTGGCGCGCTCGTGATCCTGCACCTGGGCATCCAGCATGCTGCCGTGCAGCTCGCGCACGATCTTCGACGCGGCCAGAAGCATTTCCGAGGCGATGGGGTTGCGCTTCTGCGGCATGGTAGAGCTGGCGCCGCGTCCGGGCACGAAGGGCTCGTACACTTCTCCAATCTCCGACTGCATCATCAGCATGATGTCGTAACCAATTTTCCCCAGCGTCGCGGCAATCAGCGCCAGCAGGCCGCTGACCTCGTCCAGGTTATCGCGCGCCGTGTGCCAGGTGATGTCCGGCGGGTTTAGATTGAGCTCTTTCGAAAGTGCTTCCTGAACCGGAAGTCCGGCATTTCCCAATGACGCGAGCGTGCCGGCGGCCCCGCTGAATTCAACCACCAGTACGCGCGGCAGAAGTTCATCCAGCCGTTGAACGTGGCGGTCGATGGAGGACAGCCAGACAGCGCATTTGTAGCCGAAGGTGACCGGCAGCGCGTGCTGCAGGTGACTGCGCCCTGCCATCGGGGTCTGTTTGTGCTTATTGGCCAGGGACGCGAGCGTCGTGGCAACGGTTTCCAGATCGGTCCTTACCAGAGCCAGCGCATCGCGGATCTGCAGCACGTCGGCGGTGTCCATGATGTCCTGGGTGGTGGCGCCCCAGTGACAGTACTGTCCCGTGTTTCCCTTGCACCATTCGGTGAGCTGCTCCACCAGCGGCAGAATGGGGTAGCCCACCACCTCGGTGCGGGTTCGAAGGCGCTCGAAGTCGACGCGGGTCACGTCGCATTTCGATTCAATCTCTTTTGCCGCCTCCTCGGGAATCAACCCGATCCGCGCCTGAACTCGGGCCAGCGCGGCTTCCACGTCCAGGTATCGCTGCACCAGCGTTTCATCCGAAAAAATCGCGCGCATTGCCGGCGTGCCGAACAAGTTCGAAAACAGCTTGGACTCGAGCACCAGTGAGGCCATGTTCTCCTCCGCAATGTTGACGGGTTGCCGACGAAAAGCCCGGCAGCGGATTGCGCCGTTACCGGCCCCGAATATTAATTCAGTTCCGCATCAGGCGGTGA
>JBFHVA010000097.1:0-12249 GCA_041589735.1 Gammaproteobacteria bacterium
CAGGCTCGGAAGAAGGATCAGCGTGAAAGCGGTGCTCACGCTCATGCCGCCGATGATCACGGCGGCGAGTCCGCGGTAAAGCTCGGTACCGGCGCCCGGCACCACCAGCAGCGGCAGCATGCCGAAGATGCTGGTCAACGTGGTCATCAGAATGGGTCTGAGCCGGCGGCTCACCGCGTCCTCCACCGCGTCCCGGCGCGACAGCCCTTCCCGCTCCGCGGCGCGCGTCTGGTGCACGAGCAGTATGGCGTTATTCACCACCAGGCCGAGAAGGATGATGAAGCCCACCATAGTGAGCAGGTCCATGGGCTGAAAGACGCCGAGCCACTCGTTCATGATGTGAAGCGCCGTTGCGCTCCCGACCGTTGCCAGCGGCAGGGCGAGCAGCACCAGCAGGCTGTCAACGAAGGAGCGGAACAGCGCCGCCATAAGCAGAAACAGGATTGCGATAGCGAGCAGGAAGCTGCCCCCCATTTCTTTGAGCGCGGTCTCCAGCTTATCGGCGGTGCCGGTATAACGGATGTCGCCGTCCTCCGGCAGGAAACCGTCGACCACCGGAGAGACCTGGGCTTTAAGGATCTGCAGGGTCTCTTCAAGGGACACGTTTTCCGGTGGGGTGACCTGAAGCGTCACCGTGCGCCGGCGATCCAGGCGCCGGATCTCGCTGGGACCGGCGGTTCGCTCGACCCGGGTCAGCTCGCCTACGGGCAACACTCCCGCCGCCGGTGTCGCCAGCGGGATGGAGGCCAGCTCCTCCGGCGTCTCCCAGGGCTGAACCCGGACGACGATGTCCAAACGGTCCTCTCCATCGAAGTAATCACCCACGAACAAGCCCTCGCCCAGCGCTTTTGCCACCTGGGCCATGGTTTCCCGATTCCACCCCGCCTCGCGAATGCGCCGCTCGTCGGGCACCAGACGAAGCTCCGGTTCGGCCAGCTCGAGGTCCGGGAACGGACGTACGTTGGCGTTCGGCATCACCCTGGCGATGGTTCCGAAAGCCACCTGGGCCGCCTGCATTACGGTTTCCAGGTTGCGGCCCTGCAGGTTGACGTCGATGGTGCGACCTTCGCCGAAGCCGCCGAACAGCGACAGGCGTTTGGCGAAGGCCAGCGTGTCCGGAAATCCGCGGATCACCTGGTTCAGAACCGGCACCAGCTCGCCGATGCGCTCGTCGTCGTCGGCGCGCACGCCCATGAACACGCCCCGGGGAAAAGCGACGAAAAAGTAGTGCTTCACCTTGGGCTCTTTTTCACCGCTCAAATATGGTGCGATTCGCGTGGCGATAACGTCGCCCATTTCTTTCTCGATGTGATCGATGTTGACCCCGGGTGGCGGAATGATGAAGGCGAAGGCGAGATTGCGATTACCCTCCGGCAGATAGTCGGCCTTGGGCATCAGCAGGACGCTCGCCCCCAGGGGCAGGCTGACCAGCAGGCTGATCCAAACGGCGCGACGAACGGGTGTGTCGGTGACACGAATGATCCAGCGAGTCAGGCCGCGCCACCAGGCGGCGTGGTTGTCTTTGAGTTCGACCCGGCTGAGCCAGGACTGCGCCGCCGTCGGGATCACCGTGAGTGAGAAGATGAGCGAGGCCACCACGGCGGAAGCGATGGTCAAGGCCAGGTCCGCGAACAGCTGCCCGGCCTCGTCCTCAAGAAAAACGACGGGCAAAAAGATGGCGACGGTGGTCGCGGTGGAAGCGAGCAGCGCGCCCCATACCTGGGTCGGGCCTTTGAGCGCTGCTACCGGTCCCGACTCCCCTTTCTCCCGCAGGCGCACGATGTTTTCCAGCACCACGATGGCCGCGTCCAGGGTCATGCCGACAGCGAAGGCGAGCCCAGCCAGCGAGATGACGTTCAGGGTGCGACCGGAGGAATCGAGGACAAGAAAGGCCGAGAATATCGAGGCCGGGATGGCGATAGCGACAATCAGGGTGGCGCGGAACTTGCGCAGGAACCACCACAGCACGCCCACGGCTAAGCAGATCCCCAGCGCCAGATTACCGCTCAGCATCTCGATGGAGCGGTAGATGTAGACTGTCTCGTCGTAAACCTGCTCGAAGGAAAGCTTGGCGCGCTTCAAGGGTCCGTCACGAAGCTCCGACGCCGCCTGCTGCAGCCCCTTCATCACGTCGAGCACGTTGACGCCGATTTCGCGGTGGGCGTTGACGGCCATGGCGTGCTCACCCTTGGTGATGACGAAGCTCTTGCGATCCACCATGCGCACGTCGATGTCGGCAATGTCTCTCAGCATCACCGGCCGGCCGTCCCGCCATTCGAGCACCAGCTCACCGAGCTGCTTGGCATCGAAAGCGCCGGTGAAGCGTAAGGTAAAGCGGCGCTTGCCGACGTTGGCTTCTCCCGCGGAGACGTCCTCGTTGCGCCCGGACAGCGTTGCAGCCTGCGGCAGCTCGACCCCGAGACTCGCCGCCCGGTAGGGATCGAAGGTGATGCGCACCTCGCGCTCGCGCCCGCCGCGAACCTCTGAAAGCGCAACCCCGGGAACCCGCTCGAAGCGCGTCTGGATCACTTCCTCCACGTAATCCTGATAGCTCTGGATGTCGCGGGTGTTTCCGTCAATGGCTTTGATGATGAACCAGGCGACCGCACGGGAGCGCCCGCCAACGGTGCTGATGACCGGCTCGTCGGCGTCGTCGGGATAGCGCGCCACTCGGTTGAGTCGGTTCAGTACTTCAAGTAGCCCGCGTCCCAGGTCGTGGCCTACGGCGAAGCTGATGGTGATCTCTCCCTGGCCCCGCTGCGCCTTGGAGAGCATTTCGGTCATCCCCGGCAGTCCCCGAAGCACCTTCTCCTGGGGCTCGATGATCTCGGCCTCCACTTCCTCGGGCGCCGCTGCGCGCCAGGCGGTGCGGATTGTGATCTCCGGCTTTTCCACCTCGGGCGTGAGCTGAACCGGTAAACGCTCCAGGCTCAAGGCGCCGAACAGAATCACCAGCAGCACGGCCACCAGGGTGGCTACCGGATTGGAGAGCGCGGACTTGGTCCAGCCCATCTATTGCGCTCCGTCGGGGCCGATCACCATGACTTTCTGCCCTGGCCGCAGACGCTCGCCACCCCGGGTTACCACCTGGTCTCCGGAGTTGATGCCGCTCACTTCGATCAGATCACCGGAGGCGATGCCGGTTTCGACTTCCACCCGCTCGGCGACATGGTCCTCGTTGATTCGATAAACCACCGTGCCGTCGCGCCTCAACACCAGCGCGTCCCGGTGTATAGCGATCACGTCCCTGGGCGTCGCCGAAGGTACCGCCACGCGTAGGTCCTGACCCACCGGCCATTGCACGCCGGCAACCGCGATGCGTAGCTCATAAAGTCGCGAGCGCTCATCGCCCACGGGTACGATGGTGTGCACCCTGCCGGTGGCTTCAGCAGGATTGGCTTTGAGTCTGAGTTCGGTGTCTTCGGACACGAACTTGAGCGCCTGAACGGGCACCCAGGCCTGCACGTAAAGTTCCCGGGCGTTTACCAGGCGTAAAACGGCGCTCCCCTCATCCGCCCATTCGCCCGGCTCCAGGAGTCGTTCCACCACCACACCGGAAAAGGGCGCCTTGAGCGCCGTGCGCTCTAGCCTCTCTCGAGTGAGTCGAACGCGGGCCTGATTCGCCGCCAGCTCGCTGCGGGCGACGCCCAGGTTCGCCGTCGCCTCCTCCAGCTGGCTCCGGGCGGCGGTGTTTTGCACCACCAGTCGAGTGAGCCGCTTGACCTCGGCGTTGAGATAAACAAGGCGCGCCTCTTCCCGCGCCACCGCCGCCTGGTTCTCGGCCAGGGTTTGCTTTAGCAGCGAGTCGTCCAGCTTGGCGGCAAGGTCCCCCGCTTCCAAACGGGCGCCCACCTCGGCAACCGACACCACGCGTCCGGCGACCTCGGCCGCGAGCTTTGCCTTATTGCGGCTGATAATCGTTCCGGGGTACCAGGTGACTGGAGCCAGCGCTCGCATCTCGGCGGTCTGCACCACGACCGGCGCCGGCGGCGGACCATTCTGCTCCTGGGCCACGGCCGCTACGGGCGCGAATACGAGCCCCAAAAGCCAAAGCAGCTGGCACCGCGCTAAAAGCCTTTTGAAACTGGGCTCCATTACATACGACCGTTACCCTGGGCGACGCCCGCCGACCTCGAGGCGCGAAAGAGGGATCCGTTTAGAGTCGCTGCCATGTATCCGGTTCGAATCTCGTTTAAGAATCTGTTCCCTAGCGGGCGTTCGGGGACTTTCGCGATCCAGCGCGGATTCCCATCAAAAGTGCAGCAGCGTATGTACCTGCCGGCCCGCGAGCCGCTCCCTTCCCTTGAGCGCATCCAGCTCGATGACGAAAGCGCAGGCCACGACTTCCGCTCCCACTTTCTCTAGCAGCTGGCAGCTTGCCGCCGCGGTTCCGCCGGTGGCGATGAGATCATCCATCAGCAGAACCCGCTCTCCTCGGGACACCGCGTCGGTGTGAATCTCTAGCGAAGCCGAGCCGTACTCCAGTTCGTAGGACTCGGCCTGAACTTGATACGGGAGCTTCCCCGGCTTTCTCAGCGGCACGAATCCAACGCCGAGCTCCCACGCAGCGAGGCTGCCGAAAATGAAGCCCCGCGCCTCCATGCCGGCGACGGCGTCGATGGTGTCGCCCTTGAAGGGCGCGATTAGCTCGTCGATCGCAAGCTTCAGCGCCCGAGGATCCGCGACCAAGGGCGTGATGTCCCGGAACACGATCCCGGGCTTTGGAAAATCAGGAATCGCGCGGATCTTTGATTTGAGCGATCTAACCATGACTCCTTTCAATTTCTACGTCTGAAATTCCACTGCTATATCATCCGCCCGCGTCGGCGGATAAATCGATAACGTCCTCGTGACTGAACGGGATACTGCGCTGAAGGCCCGCAAGGCTTAGGCTTCCGGCAATTCGGTATCGGAAAATTTTCGATTCACTTTCACTTAAATTCTTGAACTGCTCGAACACCCTCAGCACCGTACTGGTCAGGTTCACCTCGATGATTATTTCGCCGTAACCTGGCACGCTGAAATCGCGACCGCTCACACCGTCCGCGAACTTACGCCCGTTGACATAGATCGTGTACTCCATGCCGCGCACGTTGAGGCGGGCGTCGTTGGGATTTTGGATCCTGAGCCTGGCGGCGTACCGCTGCTCAACCAGGCCCACTTCGGCCAGGCGAAGGTCGGCGAGACTTACCCTCGGCGGGTTGGCCAGCTCACCGGTGGAGGCGCAGCCGGCGACCAGCGCGATCAAAAGGGCAGCCCAAGCAAGAACGAAGAAGCGCGGCAAAATTCGTCCCGCTTCGCACCCCTTGCCGGCAGATGAATCTATCCGGGCGACACATGGTTGCAGCTGAATCGAGTTAATCATCAATTGACTCCTTATCGTCCCGATGCCGCACGCCCGAGCGATCGATGGTTGCGTTCTTGATAGCGGTCTATCTCGCGCAACAACCAGTCGCGGTGCTCCCGGATGTAATCCAGCTGTGCTTGAAGCGTGGCTCGTCCGAGACCGGCTACCATCTCCCGGCTTGGGGAGGGCAGGTCGTCGCGCTCGAAGCAGTCGATGTTCCCGAGCATGGTTTCGATGTCGCGGGCGCGTTCGTCGAGCAGCGCCGCCAAACGATCGCGAGGCAGCAGATGGGCAAAATACAGCAGCACCGCGAACTCGGACCTCACTTTGTGACGGGGTGGAGTGTTGAGCAGGGACTCCATGAGCAGCCCGCGGCCCTGCGCGGTGATGCTGTAGACCTTCTTGTCGGGGCGCTTGCTTTGCGCCACGTCGGTCTGGGTCACGAAGCCGTCCCGGGTAAGCGCTCCGAGCGCAGGATAGATGGAGCCGAAACCAGCGACGAAGAAATGGCTGAAGGCACGCTCGAAGTGCTTCTTGATCTCGTAGCCGGTCTTGTCGCCTAGGGTGAGCACCCCGAGGCAAATGGTTTTGACGTCCATGGCTTCCGTGGCGGGTTTATATCGAACCGAAATATATTAGCACGATATATCCACTGTCAGTGGTCGATTTGCGGCGGCGGCTGCGGTCAGCCGCCACGGATCCGGTCGTAGGCGGCGAGCGCCCTCTCCCTCGCCGCTTTGTGCTCCACCAGCGGTTGTGGATAGTTCTCTCCCAGCCGGATCCCGGCCCGGGCGAGAACGTCGGCGCCGGCCTCGAAAGGCCGCTGGAGGAAGCGATCCGGCAGTCGCGTGAGCTCAGGGATCCAGCGCCGGACGTAATGCCCCTCAGGGTCGAATCGTTCACCCTGGGCGACGGGATTGAAGACACGAAAATACGGTGCCGGGTCGACCCCGCAGCCCGCCGTCCACTGCCACCCCAGGGTGTTGTTGGCAAGATCTGCATCCAGCAGCGTGTCCCAAAACCAGCGCGCGCCCTGATGCCAGTGAATCAACAGATGCTTGGTCAGAAATGACGCCACCACCATGCGCACCCGATTGTGCATCCAGCCCGTGGCCCACAGCTCGCGCATCCCGGCGTCCACCAGCGGATAACCCGTAAGCCCCCGGGTCCAGGCGGCATAACCGCGTGCATCGGTGCGCCAGGGGAAATTTTCGAAACGCTTATCGAAAGGCCGGGTGGTGAGCGAGGGGAAATGAAATAAAAGGTGCGACGCGAACTCGCGCCAGATGATTTGGCGCAGGAATACCTCCGCACCCTTGCGTTCGGAAGCGTTACCACTTTTCTCCACCTCGCGCACGGCCGCGACCACCGATCTCGGGCTCACTTCTCCGTGGTGCAGGTGAGGCGAAAGCCGTGATACACCGCGCAGGCCGGGAATGTCCCGGCTCTGCGGGTAGCTATCCACCGCCGATTCCAGGAATACCTCAAGCTCCCGCGCGGCGCCGCTCTCTCCGGGACTCCACCCGGAAAGCACAGCATTGCCCCACGGGTGTGTGGGCAACAGTTCAAGCGACTCGATATGCAGGGGCGCAGCGGGTCTTTTGGCAGGCGGCTCAAGTTTGAGCGGCGGCGGACCTGGCTTCGCTCCCGGGATGCGAGCAAGGCAGTGCCTGTAAAAAGGCGTGAAAACTCGAAACGGCTTGCCCGATCGGTTCTCGATCTCGTGGGGCTCGAAAATCAGGGAGGACTTGAAACTTCTGACTTGAATCCCCTGGACGCTGAGCGCGGCATCAACCTTGTTGTCCAGGTCAACGCCTTCCGGCTCGTAACGCCGATTGTAGTAAACCGCATCGGCACCGGTCTCGCCGACGATTCTTTTCAGGATTGCAACAGAATCGCCGTGAAAGATACTCAGCTGGGAACCGAGAACTTTTAACCGCGAGTCAAATACTTTGAGCGAATGGTGCAGCCAGGCACGGCTCGCGGCGCCGGCAGCCCAAGGTTTTTCCTGTTCCGGCGCGTAGATGTACACCGGCAGCACCGCTCCGCGGGCAGCCGCGGCGCTGAGCGCCGGATTGTCCTCGACGCGCAGGTCTCGTCTTAACCAGACGATGGATGAAGCGCTCATCGCGGCAGCTCGTAGAAACCTGGGACTAGATAAAGTTGCGAAGCTGGAGCTCTTCCGGATGCGGATCCAGATAGAACTGATACCCGACATAAGGATCAGGGCATCGGCGGAAATGATGCTTGAGCATCGTAATGGGAACGACCAAAGGCACACGCCCCAGCCGGTACTCATCTATCAGGCGGACGAGTTCCGCCTTGTCGCCGGCGTCAATGTCACGTTTCAAGTAGCCGGCGAGATGAGAGAGCACGTTGCTGTTCTGCTTGCGGGTCGCCGGCCGTTTGATTGTATTCATCAACAGGTCGATGTACTCGTCAGCGAGATCTTCTAGATCTGTCTTTCCGGCTTCGGCTACGAGCCGTCCCAGTCGCTGGTATGCTACTTCGCCGTGGGCGCGTATGAGCATCTTGTGTCGGGTGTGGAATTCAACCAGCCGTCCGGCGCTAATTCCATCTCCACGCATCTTTTGCCAGCGGTGATAGACGTAGACCCGGGTAATAAAGTTCTCCCTCAGCACGGGATCCGTAAGCCTCCCTTCTTCCTCCACGGGCATCAGCGGGATCTCATTCATGATTCGCTTGGCAAAGATACCCGCGCCGTGGTTTGACGGCATCCCATTAGAGTCGAACACCTTGACCCGTTCCATTCCGCAGCTCGGAGAGCCGCGTTTGAAGATGTAGCCGCTGAATGCGCGGCTGTTTTCCACCCTGGATCGGGCGTACTCGTCCAGTTCAACGGTGATGTCGAATGTCGAGTCCGTCACACCTACGGCACGCGGATTTTCCGGATTTCCCCGCAACCGAAGCGGGGGACGCGGCACGCCGAGGCCGATGGCGACCTCGGGGCAGGCCGGAACGAATTCGAAGAACCGGCCCAGGATCTGCGTGATATAGCGGTTTTGCTTGTGTCCCGAGTCGTAGCGAACTGCTTCCCCGAGTAGACAGCTGCTGATACCGATCCGGATGTGGGGCACCGAGGTGTGAACCGCGTCCTGTTTTGAATCCATGGGAAACGCCTACCATACTATTAAAAAAGCCATAAAACGATGCCCGGTTGGATACATGAGGACGCTCGCCAAAGCACTTTTCATCGTCGTTGCGCTGATCGCGTTTACCGCGCTCAGTATCTACGCATATCTAAGCGTTCTCGACCCGGGCGAGTTTCGCGATGAGATCGCCAAAGTTGTCAGAAGCACCACGGGACGAGATCTCGTGATCGAGGGAGAAGTCTCCTTCAAAATTTTCCCCGCCCCGAAGCTGTTGGTCGAAAAGGTTTCCTTATCCAACGCAGAGTGGGGAGCCCGCTCCACGCTAATCAGCGTTGACGAGGTGATCGCCGAGGTCGCGCTCGTTCCCCTTTTTTCCCGCACCATTTCGATCAAACGCGTGGTGTTGATTCGTCCCATTCTCAATCTGGAAAAAAATGCCAGTGGAGAGAGCAACTGGAATTTGTGGGACAGCTCGACGTCATCCGGCAGCTCTGGAGCGCTAGTAGTCGATGTATCGAACGTCGACGTGCGTAACGGCCGCATCAGCTATCTGAAGCATGGGACCGACGGTCCCTCCGTGCTCAGGGTTCAAAAGCTGCAGCTGCGTTCCAAGGGGCTGTTACAGCCGATGGACGTGTGGTTCACCGGCCAGTTCAACAAACGCGCCGTCAGGATCCGTGGTGAGACGGGATCGCTTGCCTCGTTGTTGAAAAATGAACCATTCGCCGTTGACCTCAATGCGAGCTCGGGCGGCGTCGTAGTGACGGTAAAGGGAGGATTGAAGCAGCCATTGGAGCTTCGCGGCTTGGGGGCAAAACTCGCTTTCAAGTCAAGCGACTTCGGGCAATTTCTTAATAATCCAAAGGGCGCCAATCGCGAAAATATCCCCCTCACGGGACAGGGACGAATACGCGACAAAAAGAATCGCTACGTTGTGGATAAACTTGAATTGGCAATCGGCACAAATGACCTCGTTGGCAGTATCTCCTTCGGCTTGGTCAAAGGCCGAAGTCTTTTCAAGGGCTCGTTAGGCAGCAAGCTCATGGACGTGGATTCTTTGTTTGCTAAGCCGAACAAGACCAAGCGGGTGGCGGGCGCTAGGCTTATTCCAGACTGGAAGATTCCGGTGCAGATGCTGCAGTCCGTCGAGGCAGATATCAACTTCAGCGGACGGCGCGTAGTTCTTCATGGAATGGACTTCGATCGACTCAAACTCAGACTCAAGCTTCAATCCGGGCGCCTCCTGATCAAGCCTCGAGGAGGACTGTACGGCGGCACCCTCGATGGCCAACTTGACCTGAACACCAGAGCCAGCGATTCCCGCCTGCTCGTGGAGATCCGAGGCACAAAGGTAAACATGGGCGCTCTGTTGAATGCGTTGAAGAACAAGCGGGTAATGTCGGGAGCCACAGGGCAGCTTTACATTAAGCTTGAAGGCGTGGGCCCAAATGCAAGGGAAATCGCCGCCTCCATGAACGGTCGATTTCTGACCAGCGTCGGATCCGGTCAAATTCACAACTCGGCCATCAAGCGTATCGGGGCAGATGCGCTGATGCAGCTCGTGCGCACCTTTGATCCGACCGACAAGAGCGATCAGGTCACGAGCATGCAATGCGGAGTCATACTTTTCGACGTTAAGAAAGGCATTGCGAAAACGGACCGCGGAATCGCGGCAGAAACAAAGCGGGTGAATGTGATTGGAAGCGGCACGATCAACCTCGGCACCGAAGCTATCGACCTGGCGCTGCGGGCTCAGCCAACGGACGGAGTTGGACTCAGCGCGGGCGCTCTCGGGAACGTAGTACGGGTGGGCGGAACGCTGGCGTCGCCGGCGGCCAGCATGGATGCGGTTGGTGCGCTCAAGACCGGCGCTTCGGTGGGTGCGGCGGTTGCCACCAGCGGAATCTCATTGCTGGTGCAAGGCCTTTTCAATCGCGTAACGGCTGACAAGGCTCCCTGCAAAACAGCGCTTAAAGTTAAGCGCAGTCAGCGCAAGGTCGTTCCCCGGCCGTCCATTCGTACGCCGTCCGATCGAGGTTAAGGTTTGCAAGTCGGCTGCCCGGAATTTTCCGAATCGTCACGCTTAAAAAGGTCAAAATCGGGCTCTTCAAATTATCTTTGCCCGCCAGCAGTCGCCGGGTCGCGTTTATCTGGCATGCGGCGGAAAGCCGGACTGTAATTGAAGGCGCTTAACCTTTACCTGCTGCTGCATCCTTAAAAAGCCTTCCGGCAAATTCAGCTCCTTCCTGGCAAAATAGCCTTGATGATTATCTGGGGTTTGTAGTAACCGCCTGGTTTCGGCTTTTTTCGCCTCGTTACTGCAACGTGCCATGCTCGTCGCCGCTGAGATGTCGGCTTCGTGTCTCGGCGTCCGAAAGGTGCGCATAAAGGAGCTTTGAATGTCCGAACATATACTCGTCCATCGTAAAGACGCGGTCGCGACGGTGGTGCTTAACCGGCCACACAAGCTGAATGCAATGACCAAAAATATGTGGCAGGAACTGGGAAATACAATTCGTGAGCTTTCCGGAGAAGATGATTTGCGCTGCATAGTGCTGCGCGGCGCGGGCAACAAATCGTTTTCCCCAGGAAACGACATCGGCGAGTTTGAAAACGAGCGCGCCAATGTGGACCAGGCGCGCATCTACGGTGCAATTATGGCCAGAACCATCGACTCTCTGAGCAAATGTCGCCCTCCGCTGGTCGCTTCGATCCACGGGATCTGCGTAGGTGGCGGACTGGAAATCGCCTGCTGCTGCGATATACGCATTTGCGGTGTCTCGAGCCGTTTCGGGGTGCCGGTGAATAAGCTCGGTCTGGTTATGTCGCCCCCGGAGCTCGAGGGTCTGGTCCGTCTTGTAGGCCGAGCCGCGGCTCTGGAAGTCTTGCTGGAAGGTAGAATTTTCGATGCTGACGAAGCGTTACGAAAAGGGTTAGTGAATCGCGTGGTTGCGGATGACCAAGTTGAAAAGGAAACCAACGAGTTCGTTACCCGCGTTATCGAGGGCGCTCCGCTAGTGGCCCGTTGGCATAAGAAATTCATCCATCGTGTTGAAGATCCGAGGCCTCTCACGGCCGAGGAGATAGACGAAGGCTACCAGTGTTTTGGTACCGAGGACTTCCAGATCGGCTATAGGGCATTTCTAAAAAAACAGAAGCCCGAATTCGTAGGACGGTGAGATGGGGCCGCTCGATGGAATCAAGGTTATCGAGTTCGCCCACATCATGGCGGGTCCAGTGACGGGACTCATGTTGGCGGATATGGGCGCGGACGTGATCAAAGTGGAAAAGGTGCCAGGCGGAGACGACACCCGCCGTTCGGTGCCGCCGGAGATCGGCGGCGAGTCAGCGGCCTTCTTGATGATGAATCGCAATAAGCGGGGTATCGCGCTCAACCTCAAAACGGACGGCGGAAAGAGGGTCGCGAGGAGGCTGATTGCCTCCGCCGATGTAGTGACCGAAAACTACCGCAAAGGCACCATGGAAAAGCTCGGCATCGGATACGATGCAATCAAGGAGTCAAACCCGGGCGTGATCTACGCGGAGCTTTCCGGTTTTGGGCGCAGCGGACCCTACGCCGAGCGTGCAGGATTCGATCTAATCGCCCAGGGCGTGTCCGGGCTCATGAGCATCACCGGAACCGGTCCGGGCGAGGCGCCGATGAAGTGCGGGGCGCCGCTCACGGATATCACCGCCGGCATTCTCGCGACCATGGGGATCCTTGGCGCCTACGTTCATCGACTCAAAACCGGCGTCGGCCAGCGCGTAGACACCTCTCTTTTCGAAGCG
>JBFHVA010000098.1:0-12086 GCA_041589735.1 Gammaproteobacteria bacterium
CGCCTGACTTCGTGTTAAGCTCAAAACACCAAAAGATATTAAAATTGCCCCCTATTGCCGGATCCGAAACATAAGCTCGATGACCTGCTCGAGTAGGAGGTTAAGGTAATGTTTAACAGGGATCATTTCATTCAGGACTGCATCGAGGCGGTCCCGGAGGGCCAAGAGGCGATTCGCGAACTTGTGGCTGAAGCGATCTCCGATGGGGCGAGGGTCATGTCCGAGCTCGGAGAGCCAGAGCACGCCGGCATGACACCACTCTACAGAGCGCCTGATCTGACCATTATCAACTTCGCCTGGGCGCCCTGCATGAACCTCATGCCGCACAATCACCAGATGTTTTCAGTTGTCGGCATCTTTTCCGGCAGAGAAGACAACATGTTCTGGCGACGAAAAGGATCCACCATCGAGGCGGCCGGCGCCAAATCCCTTGGAGTTGGCGACGTCTCGACACTCGGCCGTGACGTTATCCACTCGGTCCTCAACCCAATTGGAAAAATGACCTGTGCGTTGCACGTCTACGGGGGTGACTTCTTTGCCCCGGCTGAACCCAGAAGCGAATGGGATCACGAGACGCTGACCGAGCGGCCGTGGGATATCGACCACGTCAAATCGCTTTTCCGAGAGGCCGAGGCGCGGTTTCGTGCCGCAAGCCAGGCGCACTGACGATACGGAGAAATTTGTGGGCAATGCCCGCTTCGACAGGTGCTGCGCTCTCCGGGCCTTTATTCAACTTCTTTTGACGACCTGGTTTCTTCGAGCACCGACCTAAAGGACGATTTTTCTAATGGATCCCCGCTTTCGCGAGGATGACGGGACAGGGAGGAATGACGTCGGCACGGATCTCCGCTCGCGCCTTCGTGGGGACTGAGTCCCCGCTACAGCGAGGCGATGTTCCGCGGATTCCCGCTGCCCCTTTCGCGCCGACTGGTCCACCCTTCCACCTTCGCGCTGCCGCGCTGCGGCGCCACAAGTCGGCGTGGCAAATTCGTGAAAATGACGCGAGAGTTGGATCCCCGCTCCCGCCTTCGCGATGCCCCGCTGCGGCGGGACAAATCAGCGTGGCAAATTCGCGGGTATGACGGGAGAGTTTGATCCCTGCTCCCGCCTTCGCGCTGCGGCGGGACAAGTCGGCATGGCAAGTTCGCGGGTATGACCGAAATCAAGGCGCACGCGGCGGAACCTACAGTAAGATCCGTGCTCAATTCGCACTGAACTCTTGAAGGGCAATCCATTGACTAAAAGCAAACGCCGCGGCGGCGGGTTCCGATCACGGCAGGATGACCGTCAGTCGCGATTCGCCGGTGCCGGCGAGTGCGTGACCTGCGGCGCGACGCTCGCGTCCGATGCGAGGTTTTGTCACCGCTGCGGCACGCCGCGCGCCGGCACACCCGCGGGCGCCCGCTCGGACGCGAGGCACATGTCGATACTGGTCTATTCCGTGGCCGCGCTGAGCATTATCGGCGCGACGCTGGTAGCGGTCTTCCTCACCTACGGCAATCGCGGCGGGCAGGCGCCGCCCGCAATGGAGAGCGCGGCGGTGCAGCGGCCGCCCCCGGTCGATCTTTCGACCATGACGCCGCGCGAGGCGGCGGACCGGCTGTTCAACCGGGTCATGGGCGCGAGCGAGCGCGGCGATATGGAAGAGGTGGCCCGCTTTGCGCCGATGGCAGTGGCGGCCTACGGGCGCGTGTCCGATCTGGATTTGGACGCGCGCTATCACCTCGGCCTGCTCCACCTGCAGCTCGACGATCTGGACCAGGTACGCGAGCAGATCGCGATTATGAAGAGGGACGCGCCGCGGCATCTGCTGGCGCTGGTGCTCGAGCACGAGGTCGCTTCGCGCTCGGGCGATAGTGAAACCGCGGACCGTGCCGCCGCCGAGTTCGAGGCGGCTTACGGGAACGAAATGGTAACTGCGCGGCCGGAGTACGGAGCCCACCAGTTGGCCATCGACCGTTTCCGCGCGGCGGGCGGCGCGTCTCGGGACGTATCCGTGGCCGTTACTCAGCCGGCGGCGGGGAATGAGGGCGCAGCAATTTTCGAGCGACGCTGCGCCGAGTGCCACGGTCGGGAGGCCAAAGGCAGCGACAAGGGACCGCCGCTGGTGCACAAAATCTATGAGCCCAGTCACCACGCTGACGCGGCCTTTTATCTTGCCGTGCGCCGGGGAGTCAAAAGTCATCACTGGCCCTTCGGTGACATGCCGCCGGTACCGGGCGTCGGCGACGGGGAAGTCGCCCAAATCATCGCCTACGTGCGCGGGCTGCAAAGGGCGGCGGGTATTGAGTAAGAAGCATACTCGACTACGAATTCCTCTTTCTGCTCTTCTATAGCGCGGTCTCGAAGGAAGTATTTCTCACTCGGTCCCCGCTTTCGCGGGGATGACAAGAAAACAGAGTTTCGCTTTTGCTCAGAAAAAAGAGGGGCCGGTGCACCCGACTGAGATTTGCGGGCGGCCGAAAGCCGCCCGCTCCTGCCGTTAGATCCTCGTGAACGGGATAGCTCAAAGGAAGTATTTCTCACTCGGACCCCGCTTTCACGGGGTGACAAGAAAACAGAGTTTCGCTTTTGCTCAGAAAAAAGAGGGGCCCGGTGCACCCGACTGAGATTTGCGGGCGGCCGAAAGCCGCCCGCTTCTGCCGTTAGATCCTCGTGAACGGGATCGCTCAGTTGTGCAGCACGATGCGCGTCGGTGCCTCCTGTACCGGGTAGCCCGCGGCCTTGGCGCAATTGACGTTGGGGTTGGAGTGATGGAAAACCCCCAACGGGTTCTCCCTGTAAAGCCAGACGTGCAGGTCGTAATGGTGCAGCTCGTCCGGCATCAGCGGCTCGTGCCCGGCCATGGGTCCCTCGAATTCCTGGCCGAAGATCACCGGCCGGCCTTTCACCCCCGTGGCCAGCGGAATGAACCACTCGACCCCGACGAGTTCGAGCTTGCCGTCCGCTACGGGTTCGTAGAGGAGGATTGCCGGCTTCATGGGATCGGGCTCCGGACCGATGAACGCAGGGTTGAGAAAGTGGACCCCCATGTCCCCATCGGGGAACTGGACGCAGCCCACGGTGGAGAAATAGCCGTCTCTGACGGCAACGAACGGATCTTTGTACTTCGCCAGGTCGTCACGAAGTTTCATCAGTTCCGGCGTCAGCTCAAAGACCTGCGCCTTCTTTCCGTCGGCATCGGCGTCAATGCCCCAAAGCGACAACAGCCCCGCGGCGATTATCCCGATCACTCCACGGCTGGCGACGCCGGCCGGCCACAAATAGGGTTTGAGTTTCATAATGCCTCTCCTTGTATTGGCACATGCCGCTCCTTTGATTGCGGGCGGCGGATTATCTTACGGCACGCCGGGATTGTTCCGTCAATCCCCCCTCCAAACCGACGAAATTATTGCCGGCAAAGCTCGATTGAGAATCCTGTCGGCGGACGACCCGGGCAAGGCGCCCGTCCGGCGCGTGGCCTGATCTCGTTGCGTCGTTCACGTGTACAGGCACCCCGCCCTATCTAAGGGTCACGATCACACTCAGCGCTTTTGTTTTCTCCACCGTCATTCCCGCGAAAGCGGGAATCCAGTAGATAATTGAAGCGCGCTCGCAACACGCCTTACATATTTCAGGAGGTGCGCTCATGAAAATCAACGGCGGCTGCCATTGCGGCCGAATAACCTACGAGGCGGAACTCGATCCTGGGAAAGTCGGGATCTGTCACTGCACCGACTGCCAAGCGCTGTCGGGTTCCGCGTTTCGTACCATCGCTCTGGTTTCAGGAAAGAGCTTCAGGATCTCGGGAGAACCGAAGATCTACGTCAAAACCGGGGACAGCGGCAACAAGCGCGCGCAGGCGTTCTGTCCGGAATGCGGTTCGCCAATTTTCGCGTCCGCAATCGGCGAGGCACCAGAAATATACAACCTCCGGGTGGGGACGATCCGGCAGCGCGACGAGCTTAAGCCAACGTTTCAGGTCTGGTGTCGCTCGGCGCTGAATTGGCTGCCAGAGCTTCAGTCTGTGCCCAGAAAGGAAAAGCAGTGAGCCCTAGTGCGGTCTGCGAAAAACCCGGTCAGAGACCTGTTGCAGGTCCTTTCGCATTGGAAAAACCGTCTCTGACCCGGATTTCGCCGCGCGATAATGCCCTAAACGATTGATTTCAAGGCGTTTAACGCGTTCAGCCGGTGTTCAGGTACTTGGGGTTAATGTTGTCATGGAATCAAAGGGCCTGCGGTGGACGGACGCCGGCCACGACCAGGAGTCAAAGATGTTGAAAAGTGCACAGGAGATTATTCCAGGACACCGCTTCCATTTGATGGCGGCAGCCAGCTTGTTGATCGTGGGCGCAGTCCTCTTGTTCGGTCAGGCGGTCGCGGCACAGGAGACGGCGCCTATTGATGAAGAGCGCACCCCGCTCACGTCCGCCGAGCTCGAAGAGCTGGTGGGGCCGATTGCGCTCTACCCGGACAACCTGGTGAGTATCGTGCTGCCTGCGTCCACCTATCCGCTCCAGATTGTGCAGGCGGCCCGTTATTTGAAAGACCACGAAGCCGATCCCACGCTGAAGCCCAACGAGAACTGGGACGACTCGATTGTCGCGCTGCTCAATTACCCCGAAGTGATCGAGCTCATGAACGCGGACCTTGACTGGACCCGGCAGCTGGGCGAGGCCGCTGTTTATCAACAGACGGCGGTGCTGGATGCGATCCAAGCTTTTCGCGACCGGGCATACGCGGCCGGCAACTTGAAGTCCGACGATCGCCAGGTGGTGACGAAGAATGAGGAAGTCATCGTCATCGAGCCGGCCGACCCGGAGGTGATCTACGTCCCCTACTATGAGCCGGAGGTCGTGGTCGTGCGTCACGTGTACCCGGTGTATCATTACTACCCCCGTGCTTATCCGGTCTACTACTACCCGTATCCCTACGGCTACTCATTCGGCTCCGGTTTGTTTTGGGGCCTGGCGCTGGCCTTCACCATCGACTGGCACTCGCACTATGTGCACGTGCATCACTACAGTCACCGCGCGCATCCGTACTACGGCCACTACTATCACTATCCGTGGTACCGACGTCATTCAATCAGCGTCAGCTACAGTGACCATATCTGGCGACCGCGGCATCACCACCGTATTCGACATAAGCACGCCGCTGCGCGGATTAAAGCAAATCGGAGGATCGAAGCGACTTTGGCGAGCCGAGAGCGGCACCGAATACACAACGAACGGCAGCATCGCAGGTCAGCGCCAGAGTTGCGGGACGACCGGCGGCATCAAAGATCGGGGTTCGATTCGGACAAGCATGCAACGCGGTCGCGTTCGGCTGATCACAGGCGGAACCAGGCGGCGTTGGGTAAGCGAGACGACCGGCGGCATCAAAGATCGAGGTTCGACTCCGATAAGCATGTGACGCGGTCGCGATCGGCGGATCACAGACGGAACCAGGCGGCATTGAGTCACCGTGAAGTGACGAAACCTCGAAATCGGCCGATACAACACTCGGGAACCGCTTCGAGAAGCCCGAAAAAACATCTTGAAACCAGAACGAGGCGTCCTGAGGCGGCGATGGGCGCGATGCCGCATAGGCGGCCCAACCGTGCGCACACCCAATCGAGACGCAAGTTCGAGGGCATGCCTTCAACGCGGTCCTCGAGAAGTCAGTCGCGATGGGGGCACGCCTCGAAGCACAAGAGTCCGCCGAACGTTGCTCCCCGACGGAGCGCGCCCAGGCGCGAAAGGTCGAACACTAACCCTTCACGTCGCGCGAAAAACTTCGGAGGCTTCGTGACCCGCAGCGCCCCAGGACCACGGCCGCATTCGAAAGGAAGCATCGGACCGAGCACGCGTTCCGGCGCCGGCCCCCGCCTTGACCTCAGCGATCGCGGCGGCGGCAATCGCGTCGGCGCACGCGGTCGCTCCGGCCCAAACCGCGGCGGCTGGCGCAATTAACGAAAAACCGGGTCGAAGACCTGGTTGAAAAACCGTCTCTGACTCGGATTTCCGCAACGCTACGCCGCTCATTCCCGGGAAGCCGACCTCGTCGTAGGGAGAGCCACGAAGGCGGGAGCGCGAATCGAGCAACGAACAGTGGGGCGCGTAAAACGCGCCCTACTCTTTTCGGATGGCGCACGGCGCACCCTGTTTCGATCCACCGGCGGCTTCGCAACGCTGCTACAGGCGCCACATTCTCGAGGCAAAGAGTGTGAGACACTTGTGCTTCCATTCCGGACCACAGCAAGTGTAGATGTCGTTAACGCTGGTATATACGGCGGCGGGTTTGGGTTTGCTCTTTCTGGGCGGCGACACGCTGATCCGAGGGGCAACCACGTTGGCCACGCGCTTCGGCGTCTCGCCCCTTGCCATAGGCTTGACCGTAGTCGCATTTGGAACCAGCACGCCTGAGCTCATCGTTTCCGTGGATGCCGCGATCGCGGGCGCCAACGATATCGCCCTCGGCAATATTGTCGGGTCCAACATCGCCAACATCTCTCTCATCCTGGGAATGACGGCCCTTCTTCGTCCAACGGCCGTGGAAGCCAAGATCGTCTTCGTCGATGCGCCCATCATGATTCTCGTGTCCCTGGCGCTCATCGTGGTGCTCGTGGATGGGGGAATTTCCCGGGTCGACGGCGGATTGCTTCTGCTTGGCCTGGTGGCCTACACCGCTTACACCTTCTTCCAAGCGAAGCGGGAGTCGGAAGAAGTTCGCGAGGAGTTCGCTTCTGCGGCGCCGCCGGCGCCTGCGAACGCCCTGCTCGGTGGCGTGCTGGTCATCGCAGGGCTGTTAATGCTCGGTGGCGGAGGTCATCTCCTGGTTATCTCAGCGCTGGATCTCGCGGTTTTACTTGGAATCAGCCAGGCGACCATCGGGCTCACCATCGTCGCCGTTGGCACAAGCCTCCCGGAGCTCGCGACCTCGGTAATCGCGGCGCTGCGCGGACGAGGCGACATCGCCATCGGCAATGTCATCGGAAGCAATATCTTCAACATCCTCGGCATCCTGGGGGTGACGGCATTGATCCGGCCGCTTTCGTTGGGCGAGATCACGTGGATAGACCTGTGGACCATGATTGGGCTCGCGTGCGTCGTTACGGGCCTCATCTATACCCGCCTCGAGCTGGTGCGATCCGAGGGCGCGTTACTGTTACTGGGCTTTATTCTTTATACGGTCTGGCTGACTAATCTCTGAGGCGGGCGGAAAAATCCGGATCAAATAACTGTTTCGCGACGTGCCGGATTCAGAAAATCGTCTCTGATCCGGATCACCGCTGGCAGTTGAAAGTCATTCCGGTATCCCTGCTTTTCGAAAGGCCGACACTTCACGGTCCAGGTATTCCTTGGTCGTGAAAGGGACGTAGGCCGTATAGGCTTTTATGCTGAAGCGAGGATTGATCTTGAGAACTTCTGCAGCGGCTTCATGGGCCTCTTTCTCCCGCCCCAGCATGGCATAACTCGCGGCCATGAAAAGTGGAAAGGCTGGATAGTTCGAGTTTCTTTCGGCGCCTCGCTTTAAAGCCGTGATGGCCTCTTCGTAGCGGCCTGAATTGAAAAGCACGTGTCCCAGATGGAACTCATACCAGGCCGGGTAAAACGGATCGAGCCGCATTGCCTTTTGTAACAACCCAACGGCTTGTTCCGCCCCACCCGAGAACCTGAGAACATCAGCCAGACCCGCGAGTGTATCCGCATCTTTCGGATCGAGTGCGAGCGCCTTTTTTAATTCGATCTCCGATTGCTCTTTCTTAAAAAGAAATCGATAGACCTGACTCATCAATAGATGTGGACCAGCCAGCGTTTCGTCCACCGCTACGGATTTTTGGCCTAACTCGAGGGCGCGCGCCAGATTCTTGTCGCGCTCTTCCCCCCAAAGATTCCATTGGTTGTAGTGAAGTCGTCCCAATGCGGTGAGTGCCTGAGCATGGTTCGGATCGAGTTCGATGGCCGTTTCGAAAAACTCCTTCGCCTTGGCCGTATCCTCGGCGGTGAAGCGCTCGAGGTGTTGTCTTCCACGAAGATAGTTTTCGTGGGCCTTAAGGTTCAGATTCTGTTCGCGCGCCTTGCGAGCGGCTTTCTCCTTGTCGGTTAACTCTACGGCGAGCGCCGATACGATGTTTGCAACGACTTCGTCCTGAAGCTTGAAGATATCTGTGAGGCTCCGGTCAAACCGATCCGCCCAGATGTGACCGCCGGTGGTGGCGTCAATCAACTGGGTGTTGATACGTACCTGATCGCCCACACGCCTCACGCTGCCTTCGAGCACATAGCGCACGCCCAGCTCCTCCGCCACCTTGCGGACCTTGACCGACTGGCCCTTGTAGGAGAAGGAGGAGTTGCGGGCGATAACGAAGAGACCGGAGATTTTCGAGAGATCCGTGATCAAATCCTCCGCCATTCCGTCGGCGAAATACTCCTGCTCGGGATCGTCGCTCATGTTGGTGAACGGCAGCACGGCGATAGAAGGCTTATCCGGCAGGGGGAAAGCCATACGCTCCACGGACGCAGGCTCCTCCCGCGGCGCCCAGGGCTCGAGCCAGAAGACCACCACCCCCGCAACGATCAGTGCCGTGGCGGCGATCGCCGCGACTATACGCCGCCTCCCCGGCGCGGATTGAGCCCGTTTACCTACATCCGCTTCAGGCGCCGTCGCTCCCGGTTTCAGAGCGACCCGATAAACCCGCACCGGTTCCTCGAATCCACTGAGCTCGCGTTCCCCAAGACTCAGCTGCTCGAACGGCAGCCGTTGCGGAATGGCCTCGTGAATGGCTGCCGTGACACAAACGCCCCCGGGCTCTGACAGCTGCTCCACCCGTTGCGCCAATACCACCCCCGAACCCGTCACCGTGTCGTCCGCGAAAACCTCCTCCCCAAGCGCAATTCCCACGCGCACCGTCGGCACGATACCGTCGCCGAGCTGGGCATTGTGCTCGCTATTGGACTGCTGAAAACTAAGCGCCGCGCATACGGCGTCCGAGGCGCGCGCGAACTCGGCGACCAGCGCGTCACCCCGGATTTCGTGGGCTATGCCCCCGTAGCCCTCGATCAAATCGGAGAGTCGGCGGAAAGCGTCCTGAATGCGCTCGTGGGCAAGGGTTTCGTTAAGTCGGACAAGCGCAGTGGAGCCGACCACATCAGCGTGCAGGATGACAGCGAGTTTGCGCGGTGGGTGCTCCTCCACTGAACCCCCAAGGAACAGGTGAGCGTTGCGTCGCATGTTATCGCGAGGAGAGAGAGATCGCGAGCAAAGAGACGCGCAGCGTTCGGCTATGCTGTTTGCGGGACGAGTGGACGTTTCACTGTACAAGTTCACTTTATCCAAGAGCGAAACGTTTTGCTCTGACGCAGACGATTCTTTGCAATTTTAAAACGTGAAATCATTCTGGATGGAGCCCTTGATGGCGAAGGTTCGGAGACCGGCTACGCGCTTCCATTCTAATCGCCCGAACGAGGACGCATCGGGCATTTGGTACAGGCCGAAAGTGGCCGTTCGTGGATGTCCGCGATCGACCCACAGCTGTAATTCGGCGCCCGCACCATCCTTCAGTCCTGCTGCCGTACAGCAAACATCGGCGCCGGGACCAGCAACGGCTGCAGGTGGTCAATTCCCGACGTGGCCACTGCACCGATTCGCCTTTGGAATGACCCAGGTGTAAGCTTTCCCGGCGACTCCAACACGGCACCGGGAGGGCATTTCTTATGTATCACCAGGGGATGCGGGAACTTCAGGATCGCTATGGCGGGCGCAAGGTGGCGGACGCCCTCGAAAAGCATCGGAAGCATGTGGAGTTCACCCCGGAGGACAAGCAGTACATCGAGGAGCTTCCCTTTTTCTTTCTAGCGACTAGCTACGGCGATACGGTGGATTGCTCAATAAAGAGCGGCCATCCGGGATTCCTGGAGGTCGTTCGCGGCAATCAGGTGCAGTGGCCAGATTATGATGGGAATCGAATGTACCGTAGCCTCGGCAACATTCTTCGTAATCCGAACGTAGGCATGCTGTTCGTCAAGTTCGACGGTGAAAGTACGCGAATTCGGCTGAGTGGAAAGGCCGAGATCCTTGAGGACCCGAGTTGCTTTGTTCATTTTCCTGGTGCTCAACGGCTTATTCGGGTGACTGCGGAATACATCTACTACAACTGTCCGCGCAGTGTTCCGAAGATGGAGATGATCGAGCACTCAGCTTATCTGCCGAAGGAGGGCTACACCCCACCGATTCCGGAATGGAAGAAGCGTGATTACATTCGGGACATCATCAACGATTAGTCAGCCGGCGTTGGTTAGGTAAGAAAGGATCTCTTGCGATCCCAACGGGCAGATTCTACCGGCGATCGACTGACTCCCCATGTCCGGTTCATATGCCGGGAAAAGGTAGCGCGCTGCATTCGGCGACGTCGACTCCTGACCGTTAATCGACATTAGGTGGTGGGTCCTCGAATCGCAAAAACTTCGACGGCTGCCGGCCTTCACAAAAATGCAGCGCTGCGCCTAGAATGCGAAGCCCGGAGCGTCGTATGCGAATGAACCGATGGTAATTGAAATTGGCGAAAACGTTCTCAGAGGCAGCCCCATGATGGTTTGGGGCGGGAGGAATCACCATGATCAAATTCGTTATAGCTTGTGCATTGGCCGCAACCACACTCGTAGTCTCCACATCATCGTCTTTGGCCGACGAAATTATTTCTGTCAAAACGGTGCTGGCGCCGAAAGAGTCAATTTCTATGAATTTTCACGACGGCAGTAAGCACTTTGTTGTATTGATTCGACGGGAGGGAAAGAGCGAAGGCCAAGGTGCGCTGGCTGATGCGGACGTCACGGAATACGGCTGGCACGACGTGAACCCGCCGTTTGGCGCGGACGTGCTTGGCTACCTGCAGTTCAGGACTTCCAATGGCGACATTGCCAACCTCAAGTGGAGTCTGAACGCAGTATTCTTCAAAGGAGAAGAGAAACCGAGGCTTGTCGATTATGGACACTGGCAACTGGTCAGCGGTACCGGCCAATTCGCCAACGCTACGGGCGTTGGGACAATGTCGATCAAGCCGGTATCGAAGACGGATCGCCTGTTCACGCTCAACGGCGAAATCGGGCCGAAGCCCTGAGCGTCCGTAGTTGGGCATCGAGGGACGCTGTGGCGTAACCCTTTTAAGGGCCGACTGCCGTCTGACACATGGCAACAGTGCTTCGCCTACACCGGGGAAGCTTACCCTGCGCCTTAAGGAAACCCTGTAAGGAAGAAGGAATTTTCGACTGGATCCCCGCTTTCGCGGGGATGGCGTTAGGGGTGGATTTCAGCGCTCGCTGCTGATTTTAATGAGCGGAGCTAAATCATCGGGCGAAAGGCGCACTCTACTTCGATTTGCTGTGTTACTCGTTACCGTTTGATTTCGCGGTCTGAGTAAGACGTCATTACTGGATCCCCGCCTTCGCGGGGATGGCGCGAATTCGAATTCCCGTTCGCCGCTTAACTTAGATTAAGCGATCGGCAGTGTGTTGCGGTTATTGTTATCAACCCGCCGGTTTGATGTCACAGACATACGCCGCCGCCGGCTCGCTGCCGCGATTGAAGAACCAGTGAACGGTGTCTTTGTCTTCGATGAAGGTGTCGCCGGCTGAATGCTCGACCTCGCCGCTGTCCCGCCCTTCGGTCCAGGAGCCGCTGTCGACGTAGACCACACCGGGTGTGGTCGCGGCGCCGTGCTTTGCGATCTGCCCGCCGGGCTCGATGGTGATCCTGCGCAAAAGCAGGATGTGACCCTTGAGTCCTACCTGAGCCACCATGGATTCTTCTGGAACAAATCCGAGCTTTTCCACCGTGAGGCCAATGTGCTCGGTGGGCGCTGACATGGCCGCCCAACCGTAGCTCATCAATAATCCGCACATTAGCCCGATGCCGACGAGCCCGGTTGCTTTAATTTTCGCCGCGCGACGGGATTGAGCGCTTTTTTGAAAGTCAATCATAGTTGTTCTCTTTATGGATTAAGCGTCAGTTTGACAGTCCCGCCTTGCGAAAGCCATCGAGCAGATGTTCAAGGGACGTTGGGTCTTTGAATTGGCGTTTGGTCCAGAAGGTGCGCCAGCTTTCCCGGTCACTTTTCGGCTCAAGCC
>JBFHVA010000099.1:0-12050 GCA_041589735.1 Gammaproteobacteria bacterium
ATAATCGATGTCGCCAACGCCCGGCATGTCTGGAACCACGGCGCGTCCACCTGGATTCAGAATGATCCGATCCGCCTGGAGAAGTTCGCCGTTGACCCGCACCGAGTTGGCGCTTTCGAGCGATCCGTGACCTTCGAAAACCGTCAGGTTTTCCATGCCCTTTAGCCACTTGGTCACCCCCTGGTTTGATTGGCGCACCACGCCGTCCTTTCGGGCCTTGACCTTTTTCATATCGACCTCGATCCGTCCGCCGATAGTGACGCCGAACTCGTCGCCCCGCCGCGCCATGTGTGCGGCGCGCGCGCTTGCCACCAGGGTCTTGGTGGGAACACAGCCCACGTTGACGCAGGTGCCGCCGAATAGCTTTCGCTCGATGATGGCGGTCTTCATTCCTTCCTTGGTCAGTCGCCCGGCCAGGGGCGGTCCCGACTGGCCCGTGCCGATGATGATTGCGTCGAATTTTTTGCTCATGTGACTCTCCGGCTAGACAGATGGAGGAATATCACCCGCACGCGAGCAAGTCAGCTCAGCAAGCCGCACAAATTCTGTACGATCAGCCAGCTCAAAGATCGCGCTTGAGCTCAGCCGGGACCCAGCACGTCTTCCCAGGTGGGGAACGCGGTGTTCAGGATCTTGATAATGTCGTTCTTGTCCGCCGTGGGCCGAACGTTATCGGGCATATTGTCGATATACTTCATCGCCAGCACCAGCGCTTCGGCAATGATGTAGCCGTCGCGTCCGGTGACGCCTTTGGTTTCGAAATTAATGGGGAGTTCGTTCGATTCGGTCATGGGCTCCTCCAGGAGGCCGTCCGGATTCTTCGCTCCGATGTCGCGAAAGTTTGCGGAAAATTCGCGCCTGTGAATGGAAGCTCGTCTGCTTGAATAGTCCAAACAGCGGATTCTCTGTTTGATTAATTAGATCCGGCGAGTGAGTCACAGGAATAAATTCGCGCGCGGCGGCATTTTCAGCCGTTCGGCAATAGTAACGCCGGCGGGTCGAATTTTCTTCAGCATTTTCGCGATCTCTTGATCACTGTTGGGAACGCCTCCGCGCCGCGAAAACGGCAAGGAAAGTCAGCACGACGCAATCGCCGAACAGCATCCACAGCGGGGCGCGAAAGCCGCCGCTTTGTTCCGCCAGCCATCCGACCGTCAGCGGGCCCAGCACGCCGCCGATTTCGGCGGCGGTAAAGAACAAGCCGCCTGCCGCGCCCATCAGCCGCGGACCGATCTCCTTCGCGTCCATCAGAACCATTAGGGCAACCGCCATCATCGCCCCGCGGGCAACGCCCTGGAATATAAGACCCAGGGCAAGGATCCAGCCGGACGTGGGGATGAGCAGCGTGGCGAGTCCGGCGCAAATCGCGAGCGCCACCATCACCCCCAGACGTCTTGAACCGGTGGCGAGTCTTGGAATGGTAAGCGCACCGATTATTCCGACGGCGGTCGGGAGGGCGGCCCAGTGTCCTGCTCGCACCGCATCCATTCCGCCGGCGCGAAGGATCTCCGGCAGCCAGTTGTTCAGCGCGTGGTTGAAGAAAAAGATGCCAATGCCCATGAGCAGTGTCAGCTGAACAACGCGCAGCCGCAGCAACCGGGCGAACACGGCGAGCTGCGATGCGTCCTGCTTTTCGAGCCCTGCAAAGTCCGTACGGCCCTCCTTCCTGCCGATGGCCAACCACAGCACAGCGACTATGAGAGTGATGCCAGCGTAGAGTTGAAGCACCGCGCGCCAGTCGTAATCGAGCGCCGGCATGGCGAGGCTGTGGGTAAGGGACAGCGCGAAGATCCCGCCCACCACCGGCCCCGTGGTGTAGATTCCGATGGCAAGCCCGTGGTCGCCTGCGGCGAAGTGACGGGTGATGAGCTTGGGTCCGCCAATGGACACCAGCGGTCCGCCCAGCCCGAAGACGCCAACCGCGATGAACAGACTCAAATGCCCGTCGGCGAACGATCTCAACGCACCCGATAAGGCAATGAGCAATACCGCGCCGAACAGCGCGCGCCCAAAGCCAAAGCGATCCAGTATTGCTCCCGCGGGCATGGCCGCAGCGATGTAAACCAGCGGCCACGCCCCCAGTACACTGCCCATAGCGGTACGCGATAAGCCGAGATCTGACGAAATGACACCGACCAACGGCGCCATCGCCGCCGCCGTGAGACCAAAGCAGAAGTAGATCGCCCATAACCCCCCGAGCAGCACCCATCGCCGTTTGGCTCGAGCGGAGGAAGATTCAAATTCGCCTGCCGGAAGGCTCATTGCGGCTGCATTGTTATTGTGTCCTCTCGCGAGGCCCGCGGGTCGGGGGAAATCGGGGCATCGCTTGAGCCCGAGTGTAAAGCTTCTAAGCCTCTGCTTCGCCTAGGGATCTTCATTGATCCGTCTGTGAAAGAGTCAGCTTCGCCTTTCCGAGCCGTAAACCTGCTCGTAGTTGCCTTCCGCCGGTAGCTTGGTTAATTTGAGCAAGCGCTCAAATTTCTGGAGCCGGTCATGGCTGCCGTGAAACCGACAAATCTCGCCCCTGCCGAATGGGATCGCGGCGGACTGCCGCCCTGGACCTATTTCAGCGATGAGCTGCTGGAAATCGAAAAAGAGGAGCTGTTCCGAAGGCACTGGCAGCTGGTCTGTCACCTCAATGACGTCCCGGAAACGGGAAACTATGTGGCCATCGATGTCGTCGGAGAGCGCGCCCTGATCCTGCGGGGCACGGATAACCAGGTTCGGGCCTTTCACAACGTTTGCCGGCATCGGGGATCCCGGGTCGTGGCTGACGACAAGGGCAGCTGCAGGTCCGCAATTGTCTGCCCGTTTCACGGCTGGTCCTACAATCTGGACGGAACCCTGCGCAGCCCGGCCCAGGCCCAGACCCTGCCCGATCTCGATCCGGTGGAATACGGCCTCAAGCCTCTTGAAATCGAGATTTGGAACGGCTTCGTGTTCATACGATTCAAACCGAGCCGTCAGCTGTCGATTGCGGAAATACTGAGAAGATTTGACGACGAGGTTGCGCCCTATGAGCTGTCGACCCTCGTTCCCACGGATCGATCGTTCTGGACGGGCGTGTCCGAAGTTAACTGGAAGGCGGTTCGCGACGTCGATAACGAAGGCTATCACGTGCCTCGAGCGCATCCCGGTTTACAGGATCTTTACGGTGGAAACTATTACGACGAACCCTTCGACGGCGGCGCGTCGCGGTCTTTCGGAACGTTCAGCGACGGGCCGGGACGATTCTGGAGCGTGCGCAACTACAAAAGCGTACTTCCGGAAGCGACATGGCTTCCGAAAAGTCATCGCAGAGCCTGGCTTTATATCGGCGTCTTTCCAAACGCGGTGTTCGGCTTTTATCCAGACTCCGTCAAGTTCTACCAGGAATTTCCCTTGGCGACCCGAAAGAGTCTGATTCGAAGCGCAACCTATCGGCGCCCCGATGAAGACCGCCGCTGGCGACTTACGCGCTATCTGAGCAGCCGCATCGACGGAATGACTTCCGTCGAGGACAAGATGCTCACCATCTGGTCGTCCGAGGCGGCGCTCTCCAGCGGCTTCGATGGGATCATACTTTCCGATCTGGAATACAACGTACGTGCTTACCACGATGAGCTGCGATCGCGGATCCCGGTGCTCAATTGCGAGCAGGCCCCGCAAACCGGCACGCTCGCCGACACTAACGCAGCGCTCCTTTCCAAAAACGGGAAGCCCAAATAATGGTCACCGTTCGAGCGACGCTCCCAGGAAGAGCGTTGCGATTTCCGTGGCTTCGGGGGGAACACTTTACCGGCCTCGTACTCATCAGCCCGACCTTTCTCTACGCCATCGCGCTGCTCGCAGTACCGCTGCTCGCGGTCGTCCTGTTCAGCTTCTGGACCCAGGATTACCTCCGGATCGATCGCACTTTTACCTTTGTCAATTACAAGGAGGCCTGGAGCGAGCCGATATATCAACTGTTGATGCTCCGTTCGCTGGCAATAGCTGCTGTCACAACAGTGGTGACGATTCTGCTCGCCTACCCCATCGCCTACTTTGTCTCGTTTCACGTGCATCGAAGAAAATCGCTATGGATTTTCCTCATCACAATCCCCTTCTGGACCAGCTACCTGCTACGCGTTTTTCTTTGGAAGGTGATACTGGGATATAACGGCGTGCTCAACAGCACCCTGGAATGGCTCGGCGTCATCAAGCAGCCGCTGACCTTTATCCTCTATAACGCCAACGCCGTCGTGATTACGCTTGCCCACGCCTGGGCGCCATTTGCAATATTACCGATCTATGTCGCCCTTGAGCGCATCGACCGAAGCCTGCTCGAGGCGGCCAAAGATCTGGGCGATGGTCCATTTCGGCGCTTCTGGCGCGTCACACTCCCGCTATCCATGGGTGGGGTGGTCGCCGCTTTCCTGATCGTATTCATTCCTACCATCGGGGATTACGTTACGCCGCGTCTGGTCGGCGGCACCGACGGCCTAATGATTGCAAACATGATCCAGGCTCAGTTCGGTAAGGCGAACAACAAGCCCCTGGGCGCCGCCCTGGCGATCTCTGCGATGCTGATCGTGACTTCCATCGCGCTGCTTATCTTTTGGCTGAACCGAAGGTTCACTCCGGGTCAACGCTGATGTCAGACGCGCACACGCCCAAGTGGCTTTCGGCCTACGCGATCGGTTATCTGGTTTTCCTCTACGCACCGGTGCTTTTACTGCCGATCTTTGCCTTCAACGACAGTGCCATCATTAACTTCCCGCTGAAAGGCTTCACCACCCAGTGGTTTGAAGGTCTATGGACGACAGAGGCGCTTCATTCGGCGGTGAGAAACAGTCTTTTCGTGGCGCTCACCACTTGCACCATCAGCACCGTGCTCGGGGTGTGCGCGGCGCGGGCTTCCACGCGATACCACTTCCCGGCAAAGCGCGGAATTATGGGGCTCATCATGGTCCCGCTGGTGCTACCAGAAATCATTGTTGCGGTGTCTCTGCTGGTCGTTCTGATCCAGCTCGGACTGGACCTCTCGTTATGGAGCGTGATTCTCGGCCACGTTCTAATCTGCGTGCCCTTCTCCATCGCGGTTCTGGCGTCCGCGTTCAAGAACTTTGACCGTTCGCTGGAGGAGGCTTCCCTGGACCTCGGGGTCGGCCGCGTAGCCACCTTTTTCAGAATAACTCTGCCGCTGGTGGCGCCAGGGATAATATCGAGCCTCCTGATCACGTTTACGATTTCCCTCGACGAGTTCATCATTGCCTTTTTCCTAACCGGCACCGACGCCACGTTACCCGTTTACATTTGGAGTCAGCTGCGCTTTACCGCAAGGCTTCCAGGAGTCATGGCATTGGGGACGATTCTCCTCACGATTTCGCTGCTGCTGCTGATTCTCGCGGAATGGTTCCGCCGATGGTCGGCGAGGCGGAGCGGTGCGGATCTCGAATCCGGTACGGGAGGTCTGTATTGAGCATCGGCGGTCAAAGCTCGGAAGTCGGAGAACGGCCTATGATCGAGTTGCGCGACGTTCACAAGCAGTTCGGCCCGGTCGAGGTGCTGACCGGCATCACCGCCGACATCCGCGAGGGGGAGTTCTTCTCACTGCTCGGACCTTCGGGCTGCGGTAAGACCACATTGCTGCGCTTAATCGGCGGCTTCGACGAGCCGACCAGCGGCTCGATTTCCGTCGACGGCCGACCCATGGCCGGAGTGCCGGCGAATCGCCGCCCCACCAACATGGTGTTCCAAAGCTACGCCATCTTCCCTCACTTCAATGTCAACGAGAACGTGGGCTACGGTCTGCGTTCCCAGCGCATCGAGCGCGCGGAGCTCGATCGGCGGGTGGCCGAATCCCTGAGCATGGTGGGTCTCGAGGGGCTGGGCACCCGCGCCGCTCACGAGCTATCCGGCGGACAGCGTCAGCGGGTAGCGCTTGCGCGAGCGCTGATCATGCGCCCCAAGGTTCTGCTGCTGGACGAGCCGCTGTCGGCGCTGGACAAAAAGCTGCGTCAGCAGATGGAGGTGGAGCTGCGTCACCTGCAGCGTGCCGTCGGCATCACTTTCATCCTGGTGACTCACGACCAGGAAGAGGCGCTGATCATGTCCGACCGAATTGCCGTAATGGCGGACGGCAATATCGAGCAGCTTTCGAGCCCTCAGGAACTTTACAGCCGGCCAGTGAGCCGCCGCGTGGCGGCATTTATCGGGGTGATGAATTTCTTCGACGCGCAGGTGCTGGCAGAGCAGTCAAATGGAATTACGCTGGACGTTGCGGCGTTCGGTAAGGTCGAGGTTCCCCGAACGCAAGTCCCGGGAAAGATGAACGGCAGCCGGGCGACGGTGGGCGTACGCCCCGAGATGCTGACCCTGCTGTTCGACGAAAGCGATGTGTCCGAGCGCGAGCTTATAGGCGAAGTGGTGGACGTCGTTTATTACGGCGACATGACCTACTACGAGGTTCGCCTGCCCGGTGTCGAAAAGCCGGCCACCATATCCATGCGCAATACCGCGGGCCGACGCGTTCTCTCCAGCGGCGACAAAGCACGCGTGGGCTGGGGAACCGACTCAATCGTCGTATTCGAATGACGCCTGGAGCCGCCACAGACTCGGCGGCTCCAGGTATCAACAAGATCGTTTAAGGCGCGACTTTCTCAGAACCCCGCTTTGATCTTTTCGAATTCCTCGATCATGCGCTCCCGCAGATTCGTCCGCACCGGCGCCTGCCAGAGCGTGTTCTCGCGGAATTTCTCCAGGTCGGCGAAGCCTTTCTCTTCCAGAATCTTACGGTCGATTTTTGCCAGCCCGGACGCGCTGGAGTGGCCATAGCCCCATGCGCTGACGATATATTCCGCGGTGCGGTCCTCCAGCCAGGCGTTGATGAAATCGTAGAACTTCGCATCAGGGCCCGGATGATTCTTCATTTTTACGTATCCGCACACCCACGTGGTTGAGCCCTCCTTGGTATCGCGCTTCATCGCGACAGGCTGTCCTTCCGCCGCCATGGTTGTTGCGGTTTCGTTCCACGCCCATGAGATCAGCACCTCGCCGCTGGACATCAGCTGTGCGAGCGTCGCACCGTCAATCCAGTAGGTGCGCACGTTCTTGTGCACCTCTCTCAAAAAGGCCGAGGCCTGCTTGAATTGTTCGTCGGTCGCCTTGGTCCAGTCTTTCACACCGATGGCAAGAAACCCGAGCGCGTAGGCGTCATCCACGTTGTCCCCAATCGAGATCCGTCCTCGATACTTCGGATCCTTGAAAACCTGCAGCGAGGCGACGTCGGCCGCCGGCACCTTGTCCGTTCGATAGGTCAAAGCAGTGTTGCCCCAATCTATCGGGACGAAGTACACCTTGCCTTCGTGGGAGAACCCCTCCATGTCGCGCAGGCCCGGAATAAGCTGATCCCAGGCTGTAATCTTGGATGTATCGATGGGCTCCAAAAGCCCCGCCTCGCGCCATTTCGGTATTGACTGCGAGCACGGGTGGGACGCGTCCGCCTTGAAACCGGACCGGAGCTTCTGGAAGGCCTCTTCCTCGTCACCAAAATAAGCGAAGGTCGGATCGTCACCGTGTTTTTCCGTATAGCCTTTGAAAAACTCGGGATCCTCGTAGCCCGCCCAATCGAATACGATCAGATCAGAATCCGCGGCCGTTGTCATACCAGCCGCTCCAATCATGGCGCCGGAGATTACGGCGCCCAGCAACGTCTTAATCTTCATCGGTTCCTCCAGTGAGTCGTTTTTGTACTTGAATAACAATCAGAAGGCAGCCCGGCATGAATACGATTTATCGCCGGGGCAGAACTTCTGAGAGAATAAAACACAATTCTTGTTTCCTTCTTCAAGATCGAACTCAGGCCAAGAGTTCGTCCTGAACCTGACGAAGCGCCTCCTCCAAGATATCGAACAGTTCATTGATTTGCGGCCTGCTGATAATGAGCGGGGGAGAAAACACGCACATATTAATGAGCGGGCGTACGATCAGACCCATCTCTTCGCACTTCTTGTCGACTCTGTATCCGAACTCCTTGTCCACGCTCAGGCGATCGCCGTCGAGGTGGGTCGAATCCAGCGCCACGGAACCTTCAATACATCCGACCAGCCCCATGCCTCGGGCATCACCGACAATTTCATAGTGCATCAGGTTGCGTAAACGCGACTGAAAATGCGGCGAGACCTCTCGTACGTGCTTGAGCAATTCGTCACGCTCCATGATCTCGATGTTCTTCAACGCGGCGGCGCAGCAAACAGGATGGCCGGAATAGGTATAGCCGTTGGAGAAAAGAACGCTCTTCCGGTCCTCGGCGCTGATCGCGTCCAGCAGCCGATCCGAGATCAAGACCGCACCCAGCGGCTGGTAGCCGGAGGTAAGCCCCTTTGCGCAGGTGATGATGTCGGGAACGATGTCGAAGACGGCTTGGGACGAAAACCAGTGCCCGAGACGTCCGAACCCGGTGACGATTTCGTCGGAGATGTAGAGCACGTCGTACTTGCGGCAGATTTCCAGCGTGCGCCGGTGATAGCCCGGCGGAGGCACGATGACACCCCCGGAGGCCAGCACCGGCTCGGCGATAAATGCGGCCACGTTGTCCGGACCCGCGTTAATTATGGCGTTCTCCAGATCCGCCACTTTCTCATTGCACCAGGTTTCCACACCCATACCTTCAGGCCGAACATACGGATTCACGTTCGGAATGAAGGTCACCAGATCCCGGGCGGTGTCGATGTAACTCTTGTCGCGTTCCTTTCCCGAAACGCTCGCCGCAAGATAGGTGGATCCGTGGTAGCCCTTTTCCCGCGCGATGAAGCGTTTTTTCTCTGGCCTGCCGCGCAAGTTATTGTAAAAGTGCGCAAACCGCAGCGCGCTATCCACCGCCGATGATCCGCCGGTGGTGAAAAACACGGTGTTGAGATCGCCAGGAGATAATTCACTCAATTTTCGCGCCAGCAACGCTGCGGGCTCGTTGGCGAATGCCCACGGAGTGGTATAGGCAAGCGCCCGGGCCTGCGCCGCGATAGCGTCGGCCATCTCCTGATTGCCGTAACCGATCTGCACGTTCCACATGCCGCCCGGCCCGTCGATGTAACGATTTCCTTCCGGATCGAACAGGTATATGCCTTCGGCCCGGGACGCGATGACCCGATCGGGAGCGTCCGTGCCCATGGACTGCCACGGATGGAGAAAGTGCTGATTGTCCCACTGTCGTACAGCTTCAGCGGGCTCGAGGTTGGTCGACGGTGAGGCAAGCGCGGCGTCTTTGTTCAACATGGCGAATATCTCGTTGCTAATCGCGTCGCTTCGAATGCCTCAGAACGGTCGTGGCGGAGTGGCGCGGCTGCGCGGGTTTCTGAAAAAGGGCCGCTCGACGATGCGCGCGCGGGTCTTGAGCCTTTCCCATTTACCTTCCTTGTTGACGTATATCTCCACGGACAGACGGTCGTTTTTACCCACGCCGTAGGGGGCCTTGAGCTCACCGAATGCGATGTTGCGTTTGGTGGTCGGCGACCAGATCGCCGAGGTGATGTGTCCCGCAATCTTCTTTTTGCGGTAATAAATCAGCGCATCTGTTGCCGGCTTTGCGCCGTCGACGTCGAGCGCAACGAGGGTATAGCGGTTGCCGATCTTGCGGCTTCGCAACAGCGCGCGCCGACCGTTGAAGTGGCCCTTGTCGAAATCCACCAGCCGTCCCAGACCTAGTTCGAACGGTGTACGCCCTCGGGTCGGACGCACCACGTGGTGAATGGACTTGAAGTCGACGCCAGTGGCGAGAAATCCCGCTTCGATCCGGGCGATATTGAGAGCCTCGGATCCGATAGCGCGGAGACCGTAATTGCCGCCAACCGCCCACAGCCGGTCCCAAAGCGTCAACGCTTCAGCCGGCTCGATCCAGAGCTCGTAGCCCAGATCGCCGGTAAACCCTGTGCGCGAAATCAGCAACCCTTGCTCGATTTCAGCGGCGTCAAAGGGCTTGAGGCTGGCGCATGCCCCAAGCCCCGCGGCCTCGAGCAGTGAAAACGAGGTGGGACCCTGAAGAGCCAGGGCGCACAGTCGTTCCGATTCGTCGTCGATGGCGGCATCGAAGCCCCAAGCTGCTTCGTGAAGCCAAGAGTAAAGCGACTCCTGACAGCAGATCCGAAACTCGTGCTCGCCCAAGCGAAACACCGTGCCGTCGTCGATAACCATTCCGTCCTCGTCGCACCAGAGCGCGTACGCAACCCGACCCGTCGCAATTTTCGCCGCGTCCCGGGTGAGCAGACGATTAACAACCCGGACGGCGTCGGCGCCCGACACTCGATACTTATACATCGGCGACAGGTCGAACAGCGTCGACTGATTGCGGATGGCGAAATACTCGGCCTCGACTGAGTTCAGCACCGCAGGGCAGGAGTATCCCGCCCACCCGTTCCAACGATCGGCAATGCTGAGCGCACGCAGGCGCGGGCCGAACGGCGTCGCGATGAGACCCCGCGGTACCGCCGCCGACGCGCGGCCCCGAGCGCTGATCTCGGCGACAGCGGACTCGCGCGGCACCGTCATAGTGATGCCCCGTCGCGGAGAGACTGAAGCGCCGCATTGCGTCCCGCCGTACCGGTGACGTCACCGCCCGGATGCGCGCTAGCGCCGCAAAGATATAGCCCGGGAACGCCGCTGGCATAATGGGCCATGCCGTTTGCCGGCCTCAGCATCATCATCTGATCCACGGCCATTTCTCCATGATGCCAGTGCCCGCCACGTGCGCCGGTGTCGCGCTCGATGTCGGCCGGAGACAGCACTTCGCTGGCGGTAACGAGATCGGTGATACCGGGCGCGTATCCATCGAGCAACGCTAACGAAGTTTTAGCCAGTTCTTCTCGCGCAGCGGCAGACCAACCGTTTTTGAGATCGTAGGGCGCATATTGGACGATGGCAGACATCACGTGGGCGCCGTCATTGCAAAGCGAAGGATCTGACAAGCTCGGAATCACCACCTCGATCATGGGCTCGGAAGGCAGTTCGCCGTACTTGGCCGGATTGAAGGCGCGCTCGATGTAGCCGACGGACGGCGCGATCAGCAGGCGCGCTCGCGCGAGCGCGTCGTCCAGACCCCTGAACTTCGGTGCAGCCGACAGCGCAATATTGATCTTCGCGGTGGTCCCTTTTGCGCGAATGTTTCGAATCCGGCGGCAGGCTTCGATGTCGAAGTGCTCTGCGCCGACCAGCTTGAGCGTGCTCTGCGTGTCGAGACTGGAGAACACCAGGGGCGCCGCGGCGCTCTCGTTGCCGGAGAATGCGACGCCGCGCACACGGTCGCCGTCGATGAGAACGGAATCGACGCTGACGCCAGTACGGATCTCGGCCCCGTGGGCCCGAGCGGCGTCGGCTAGCGCCTCGCTAACCGCGCCCATACCGCCGGCAGGCAGGTGTTTGGCACCGCCCTGGGCGAGGCGGTACATCAACATCAGCACCGTACCGGGTGACTTAGGTCCAGCCCAGGCGCCGAGAACGGCATCGGCGGCCACGGCACCCGCCAGCGGGCCGTCGGGAATCTCGTCGAGAATCAGATCGCAAACGTTGGAAAGTACGACGCGGAGAAACTCGCGCATCTCGGACTTGCCCATGCGGCGTAAATCGACGCCCAGCCTCGCAAGCTGCGCACCTTCGAACAGATTCTCTTTCGACAATCCGCCCCCGGCAAGTCGCGGCGGTGTCCTGGAGAAAATCGGCGCAATCAGTGCACTGTAGCGAACCAGTCTTTGCCATAGGGACGAGAATGCGTCTGCGTCGGGATGCGCGCCGCCATCGCTGAAGCGCGCCTCGGCGCCGGCGATCACCACGTGCCTGCCGTCAGATGACAGGCTGACTGTGGGCAGATCCCCGGCGGCGACACGCAAACCGCGTTTCTCCAGATTAAGCTCCGAAGAAACCAGCGGACTCAAGTTATAGAGCAGATGGGCCAATCGGGGGCCACGAACTCCGGGCGCGATCTCGCTGGTTGTTGCCATGCCCCCGATATTTTCGGAACGTTCCAGCACCAACACCCGTTTGCCGCGCCTGGCCAGGGTCGCGGCCGCGGTCAGACCGTTATGTCCTGCACCAACCACAAT